>NZ_JBHUSE010000006.1:0-261010 GCF_042674585.1 Arthrobacter sp. NPDC057013 | reverse complement strand
ATGAAGGCCGTCCCGGACCAGATCCGGCAGTTCATCCCGAACGACTTCGCCACCCTCGGCGCCGACGGCTTCGGCTTCTCCGACACCCGCGCCGCAGCCCGCCGCTTCTTCAAAAACGACACCCACTCCGTCGTGGTGAAGACCCTGCAGCTGCTCGCGGCCAAGGGTGAGGTTGACGGACAGGCACCGGCGCAGGCAATCGAGAAGTACCGCCTGCTCAACGTGAACGCCGGCACCACGGGCAACGCCGGAGGCGAGTCCTAACGGCTGGCTGAGCCCCTCAAGTCCCGAGTTTTTGTCCAGATAATGGCCGCAAAACGGCCTTGAAGTCGCGACAAGTGGACAAGAACGCTACAGAGGCGAAGCGAACGACGGCGGTCCCCACCCACGGTGGGGGCCGCCGTCGTCGTTTGGGGTACTTCCCTTCGGCTACTTCGGCGGTCCTTGCGGAAGTGCCGGAAGGGCTGTGACGCAGCACAACCGAAGTTGTAGCCTTTGCACAAAATGGAGCTTGTCCCGCAGGCACCGTATGCTCGAATTATGCCCGAGCCGTCCCCCGCCCCTGCACCGCGCAAACCGCCCTCCCGGACCATGACTCCGGAGAAGACGGAGACCCTGAAAAAGCTCAGGGCCAGCGTCGGTCAGCTGTCCACCACCACCATGCGCCAGCTGGAAAAATCCCTGCCGTGGTACAGCCGGCTCAGTTCGGACGAGCGGTCCGCACTGGGCCTCGTGGCACAGAACGGCATCGCCGCGTTCGTCACCTGGTACGAGCGGCCCAGTTCCCCGTCCTGGATCCTGTCCGATGTTTTCGGCACCGCCCCGACGGAACTGACCCGCTCCATCAGCCTGCAGAAGGCGCTCCAGCTCATCCGGATCGTCGTGGAAGTGGTGGAGGACCAGGTTCCGGTCATCGCTCCGGAAGCGGACCAGCCCTCCCTGCGCGAAGCGGTCCTCCGGTACTCCCGCGAAGTCGCCTTTGCCGCCGCCGACGTGTACGCCCGGGCCGCGGAATCCCGGGGCTCCTGGGACACGCGGCTCGAGGCGCTGATTGTGGACGCCATCCTGCGCGGCGAAAACACCGACGCGCTGCGCTCGAGGATCGCCGCGCTCGGCTGGAAGGCGCAGGAACGCTTCACCGTGATGGTGGGGAACTCCCCATCCGAACCCAGCGCCAGCTATGTCAGCGAACTGCGCCGCATGGCTGGCCGCTACGCCGAGGATGCGCTCGTGGGCATCCAGGGCGACCGCCTCATCCTGATCCTGGGCGGCGTCCACGATCGGGAAACCGCGTATGTGAAGCTCAGCGAGATGTTCGCGCCCGGTCCCGTGGTTTACGGCGCGGAGGCCAGCTCCCTGCTGGAAGCCAGCGGCTCGGCGCAGTCGGCCTTCGCGGGACTGACCGCCGCACGGGCCTGGCCCGCCGCACCCCGCCCCGTGGCGGCCGACGACCTCCTGCCGGAACGCGTCATTTCCGGGGACGATGCGGCCCGCCGGTCGCTCGTGAAGAACATCTACCGGCCGCTCCTCGCAGCATCGAACGGGCTGGTGGAAACTCTCGGCACCTACCTGGAGCTGGGGCATTCGCTCGAGGCGACAGCGCGGGAACTCTTCGTCCATGCCAACACCGTGCGGTACCGGCTCAAGCGTGTTTGTGACGTGACAGGCTGGGATCCGCTGCTCCCGCGGGAGGCCTTTGTGCTCCAGGCGGCGCTCGTGGTGGGGCGGCTTTCCACTCCGCCCAAGCCCGCCGTCGAGCGTGTTGCCGCGCGGAACACGAACTGAACCGTTGTAGACTTCCTACAATCTGACCCCGTGAGCTTGGTGTACGGAAACACCAATGGATCACCCGGTAATTTGGAAAGCTGGATACGTGCTTGCAATCGTCTGCCCTGGACAGGGCTCACAGACCCCCGGTTTTCTGGCCCCGTGGCTGGAGCTGCCTTCCGTAGCAGGCCATCTGGCCTCCCTGAGCGAAATTGCAGGCATCGACCTCACTGCGCACGGGACCACCTCTGACGAGGAAACCATCAAGGACACCGCTGTTGCGCAGCCGCTCATTGTCGCGGCCGGGTTGGTGGCCGCGAAGTCGCTGTTCGACGTCGAACTGAATACGCTGCCGGTCATCCTGGCCGGACACTCGGTGGGCGAGATCACGGCGTCCGCGCTGGCCGGTGTGCTCACCGAAAAGGAAGCCATGACGTTTGTGCGCGAACGCGCCAACAGCATGGCCGCGGCCGCTGCCGTCACCCCCACCGGCATGAGCGCCGTGGTGGGCGGCGACCCCGCCGAGGTCCTCGCCGCCATCGAGGCCGCCGGAGCAACGCCTGCCAACGTCAACGGCGCGGGCCAGACCGTCGCCGCCGGCACATTCGATCAGCTTAAGGCCCTGGCCGAGAATCCGCCGGCCAAGGCGCGCGTGATTCCGCTGAAGGTCGCCGGGGCATTCCACACGTCCCACATGGCACCCGCGGTGAGCGCCCTCGAGGCGCTCCGTCCGGAGCTGCAGCCGCAGGCCCCTGCCGTGCCGCTGCTGTCCAACTTCGACGGCCAGGAGGTCACGGAGGGCACCGCCGCCGTCGACAGCCTGATTGCCCAGGTCTCGCGGCCGGTCCGCTGGGACCTCTGCATGGAGACCCTCGTGAACCGCGGAGTCACCGGCGTGATCGAACTCGCCCCGGCGGGCACCCTGGCCGGACTGGCCAAACGGGGCATGCCGGGCGTCAAGACCGTTGCTGTCAAAACGCCGGACGACCTGTCCGCGGCCCTTGCACTCTTCGCAGAACTGGAAGGACAGGCATGAGCACGCCGGTACTGAAGCAGACCCCGCTCAACGAGCACACCCGGATTCTGGGCATCGGCGCCTACCGCCCCGACGTCCTGGTCACCAACGAGGATGTGTGCCAGTGGATCGATTCCTCCGATGAGTGGATCCGCCAGCGTACCGGCATCGTCACACGCCACCGCGCCCCCGCAGACGTCAGCGTGATCGACATGGCCGAGGGTGCCGCACGTGAGGCCATGGAGAAGGCAGGCATCGAGGCGTCCCGGCTCGGCGCCGTCATCGTCTCCACGGTGACCCACCCCTATGCCACGCCCTCGGCGGCCGCAAGCCTCGCCGACCGGCTGGGCGCCACGCCTGCCCCTGCCTTCGATATCTCCGCCGCCTGCGCCGGCTACTGCTACGGCATAGCCCAGGGCGACGCGCTGGTGCGTTCGGGCGCAGCCAACTACGTCCTCGTCGTCGGCGCTGAAAAGCTCTCCGATGTCATCGACAACCGCGAACGCACCATCTCGTTCCTGCTGGGTGACGGGGCCGGCGCCGTCGTCATCGGCCCCTCGGACACCCCGGGTATCGCGCCGTCGGTGTGGGGATCGGACGGCAGCAAGTGGGATGCCATCGGCATGACCCGCTCCATGCTGGACGTCCGTGACCTCGGCCTGGCGGCACGCCGGTCAGATTCCACCGGCGACCTCGCGCTGCTCGAAGAGGCGCAGGAGCTCTACCCGACGCTCCGCCAGGACGGCCAGACGGTGTTCCGCTGGGCGGTCTGGGAGATGGCCAAGGTTGCCCAGCAGGCCCTCGAGGCTGCCGGCATCCAGGCCGAGGACCTCGTGGCGTTCATTCCGCACCAGGCCAACATGCGGATCATTGACGAGATGGTGAAGAAGCTCAAGCTGCCCGAGACCGTCACCGTGGCGCGGGACATCGCCGATGCCGGCAACACCTCGGCGGCATCGATCCCCCTGGCCACGCACCGCCTGCTCCAGGAAAACCCCGCACTGAGCGGCGGACTGGCCCTGCAGATCGGCTTCGGCGCCGGACTGGTCTTCGGCGCCCAGGTAATTGTCCTTCCGTAGCAATTCCGATAACCAAGCCGCAACCGCGGTTTGCCCATTTCCGGCATCCCCTGCCGGCAATAACAAGAAAAGGAGCCATCAATGGCTAGCAACGAAGAGATCCTGGCCGGACTGGCTGAAATCGTCAACGAAGAGACCGGCCTGGCCCCGGAGGCCGTCGAGCTGGACAAGTCCTTCACTGAGGACCTGGACATCGACTCCATCTCCATGATGACCATTGTGGTCAACGCCGAAGAGAAGTTCGGCGTCCGCATCCCGGACGAAGAGGTCAAGAACCTCAAGACCGTCGGTGACGCCGTGGACTTCATCTCCAACGCCCAGGCGTAAGCAGGACACCAGCCTTCACGGGCTCCAGCCCCCGCGGCTGAACCCGGCTGGCCGGACCGGACGTTACGTTGTCCGGGCCGGCCAGCCGATGCACCATCCCTAAATTTTTTGCAGACTTCCCCCGCACGCCACCCACTCCGGCCTCCGGCCAGCAGCTCAGGACAAGGCAGGCGCACCGACAGAGAGTGATCCCATGACACGCAAAGTAGTCATTACAGGTCTGGGTGCCACCACGCCCATCGGCGGCGACGTACCCACGATGTGGCAGAACGCGTTGAAGGGGGTTTCCGGAGCCCACACCCTTGAAGACGAGTGGGTTGCCAAGTACGAACTGCCGGTCCACTTCGCTGCCCGGTGCAGCACCCCTGCCCTGGAGGTTCTGAGCCGCGTTGAAGCCAAGCGCATGGACCCGTCAACGCAGTTCGGCGTTATTGCCGCACGCGAAGCCTGGGCCGACTCCGGCATCACCGAGATCGACCACGACCGGCTGGCTGTCGCCTTCGCCACCGGCATCGGCGGCGTGTGGACGCTCCTGGATGCGTGGGACACGCTGAAGGAGAAGGGCCCCCGCCGCGTCCTTCCCATGACCGTTCCGATGCTCATGCCCAACGGCGTGGCCGCAGCCGTCAGCCTGGATCTGGGTGCCCGCGCCGGTGCGCACACTCCGGTGTCCGCCTGCGCGTCCGGCACGGAAGCCCTGCACCTCGGACTGGACCTGATCCGCTCCGGCAAGGCCGACGTCGTCATGTGCGGTGGCGCCGAAGCCGCCATCCACCCGATGCCGCTCGCGGCGTTCTCCTCGATGCAGGCCCTCTCCCGCCGCAACGACGACCCCGAGCGCGCCTCGCGTCCCTACGACCGTGACCGTGACGGCTTCGTCATGGGTGAGGGTGCCGGCGCCCTGGTGCTGGAGGCCGAGGAACACGCCCTCGCCCGCGGTGCCCGGATCTACGGCGAACTCGCCGGCACATCCGTCACCGCCGATGCCTACCACATCACGGCACCGGACCCCGAAGGCCTGGGCGCCACCCGTGCGCTCAAGGCGGCCATGTTCGACGGCCGCATCCAGGCGGAGGACGTGGTGCACGTCAACGCCCACGCCACCTCGACGCCGGTCGGTGACAAGCCGGAGTACACGGCGCTGAAAGCGGCGCTGGGCGGCCACGTGGAGAACGTGGCTGTCTCGGCCACCAAGTCGCAGATGGGCCACCTGCTCGGCGCCTCCGGTGCCGTGGAGGCCGTCCTCACTGTTCTGGCGGTCCACGAGCGCAAGGCGCCCGTCACGATCAATCTTGAGAACCAGGATCCGGAGATCCCGCTCGACGTCGTGACCTCCGTCCGCGACCTGCCGGCCGGCGACATCGTCGCGCTGAGCAACTCATTCGGCTTCGGCGGGCACAACGCCGTCGTTGCCATCCGCAGCGTGTAGTGTCAATGAGTGAACGCTGAAGAAGCCCCCGCCGGCCGGCGGGGGCTTCTTCGTGCTATGGGGGTGTCCGTGCGTCAGCCGACCTGGTGGAGCCAGCGCACCGGCGCGCCTTCGGCGGCGTGCCTGAAGGGTTCCAGTTCCTCGTCCCACGCTTCACCGAGGGCAAGCGAGAGCTCATGGTAGACGGCGGAGGGGTCGCCCGCGCCGGCCTCGTAGGCGTAGCGGATGCGGTCCTCGGACACCATGATGTTGCCGTGCACGTCAGTCACGGCGTGGAAGATACCCAGCTCGGGTGTGTGGGACCAGCGTCCGCCATCGACGCCCTGGCTGGGTTCCTCGGTGACCTCGAAGCGCAGGTGTGCCCAGCCCCGGAGGGCAGACGCGAGCTGCGCACCTGTCCCCTGCGCGCCGGTCCAGGACAGCTCCGAACGGAACATGCCGGGCGCGGCGGGCTGAGGGGTCCATTCGAGGTCCGTTCGCTTGTCCACGACGGATCCGATGGCCCACTCAACGTGAGGGCACAGTGCGGTAGGGGCCGAGTGAATAAACAGCACACCGCGGGTCATTGCAACAGACATTCCATCCTCCATAGCTGTAGGTACGTCTTCCCCAACGACCTGCATGGACGGGATACTTGCTGCTTTGGGCGCCGCGTGGTGCCGGTGATTCCTGCCAATCTATGAAATTGCCTGCCGGGCTGACAAGAGGCGCATGGAGACAGCGCTTCAAGCACAACTTGAAAGTTGCCGAACTTGGATCTTATTGTGCCGTACGCCGTCTAATTACGCCAGTGCAATTCGGCGTGGTGTAGAAGACGCGCCGGAGGAAAGGGCTAGGCGCGCGGGTGCGCCTGCTGGTAGCTCTTCCGCAGGCGGTCCACGGACACGTGGGTGTAGATCTGGGTGGTAGCGAGGCTGCTGTGGCCGAGAATTTCCTGGACCGCCCGGAGGTCCGCACCGCCGTCGAGCAAATGAGTGGCGGCAGTGTGCCGCAGGGCGTGGGGGCCGGTAGCGGAGGTGTCGCCCAATGCCTCGAACAAGCCCTTGACCACACTGCGGACCTGGCGCTGGTCCACACGGCGGCCGCGCGCACCGAGGAACAGCGCCGGTCCGCTGTCGGCGGCAGCGAGCTTCCCCCGGCCCCGGCGCAGCCAGTCGTCGACGGCGAGCGCAGCCGGGAGCCCGTAGGGCACCGTCCGCTCCTTGTTGCCTTTGCCGAGCACCCGCAGGGTCCTGCGGTCAGGGTCGAGGTCGTCGACGTCGAGACCTGCCAGCTCGCCGACGCGGACGCCTGTGGCGTAGAGGAGCTCAACCATGGCCCGGTTGCGCAGGGCCATGGGATCCCCATCTTTAGCTGCGTCGTTGAGGTCAGCCAGCAGCCGGGCGAGCTGCTGCTGCTGCAGCACGCCCGGCAGCGAGCCGTCGCGTTTTGGGGCCTGCAAACGCAGCGCGGGATCGGTTTCAATGAGTTCCTCCCGCAGCGCCCAGGCGGTGAAGCTCCGCGCTGTGGCGGCGCGGCGGGCCAGCGTAGATCGGGACGCACCGGCCTCGCTCTGGCTGCCCAGCCAGCGCCGGAGGGTTCCGAGTTCGAGCCCCGCCGGCTCGGTGACGCCTTCAAGGGCCGCATAGGCGAGGAGGCTGGCGACGTCCGACAGGTAGGCGCGCACCGTGTGCTCGGACCGCGCCCGCTCGCCCGTCAGGTACCGCCCGAAACCCGTAACGGCCCGGGCGAGGGCGGCCGGCAGCTCCTGTTTCTCCACTCCCCCACTGTCCCAGCAATTGGCACAGAAACATTGAACGGCACGCCCACCATGAACGGCATCGGCCCACGCCTGCCGCCCGGCGAGGGGGACGTCACCGGGCGGCGGAGCCTAGGCCGATTGCTTGGTGCGCTTCCAGCCTCCCTTCTCGGAGACAGCCAGTCCGAGCAGCGCCAGCCTGCCAAGGCCCGCGCGAACGGTCTCCGCTCCCAGACCAGCCACGCTGCAGAGTTTTTCGACGGAGCTGGCAGCCCGCAGCAGGAGCGCGTCCAGCAGGATCAGGTCCTCGAGTGTCAGGCCGTCATGGTCGGCCGACTGCCCGCTCTTTTCGTCGGGCAAGGACTGTCCGCTCGGCGACGCAAGCTCGGCGACCTCCCCGGCATCCGTCACACAGACAGCGCCGCCGTCGCGCAGGAGCCGGTGGCAGCCGGCGGAGTTGGCGCTGTGGACCGAGCCGGGGACGGCTCCCACGGCACGGCCCAGGGTCTCCGCGTGATGGGCAGTGTTCAAGGCTCCTGAGCGCCATCTGGCCTCCACCACAACCGTGACGGACGCGAGGGCAGCGATCAGTCGGTTCCGCTGCAGGAACCGGTACCGGGTGGGGGCCGAACCGGGCGGGACTTCGGCGAGCACGGCACCCTGGTTGGCTACGGCGCGCAGGAGATCCTCGTTCCCGGAGGGATAGAAGCGGTCCACGCCACCGGCCATCACGGCGATGGTCGGCATGGCACCTGAGCCCCCTGCCAGGGCTGCCCGGTGCGCGTGGGCATCAATCCCGTACGCGCCGCCGGACACCACCGTGAATCCTTTCTGTGCCAGCGAATAAGCAAGGTCACCGGTGACTGACGCGCCGTAGCTGGTGCTGTCCCGTGAACCCACGAGGGCCACTGCCTTGGCTGCAGGGGGAAGTTCGAGCTCAACGCCCCGCCACCACAGGCAGATGGGCTGGTGCAGCCCAAGGTCGTCCAGTTGCCGCGGCCACAGACCGTCCGCCGGGATGATCATCCGGCCGCCCAGGCGCTGCATGGTCGCCAGGTCGCGCTCCGGGGCAAGGTCGGGAATCCTCGGCGCCCAGCGCTTCAGCGCAGCCCCCAGGCCGGCCCAGGAAGTGACGGCACTGTGCTCTGCCAGCAGCCCGGTGATGTCCTGTTCCAGCCCCGGCCCGTAGCTGAGCTGGCCGGTGGCGATCCGCAGGGCGTCCTCGGCCCCGGCGACGTGCACCAGTGCCAGTCCAGCAACGTCCTGCGGTTCCATCAGCCTGGACAACGCGGCCCGGGCAAGTCTCTCGTTCTGCATGCGGGTTCCTTTCACGCCGCCGCTGAGGCGGTCTGGCGGAGGCTCAGGGCCTGTCCGATGTCGTTTCCGTCCGGCTGCTCCCGGCCGCCGAGGTCGGCCAAAGTCCAGGCGAGGCGGAGGACACGGTCGTAGCCTCGGGCCGTGAGGACGCCGCGTTCCAGCGCATGGTCAAGGATGCGGGTGGTGGCGCCGGGAAGTCTGAGCTGCCCGCGCAGGATGCGGCCGGGCACCTGGGAATTGGTTTCCATGCCCCAGGGCTGAAGCCGCTGCAGCTGGCGGGCCCGGGCGGCCAGGACGCGGGCGCCGACAGTTGCGCTGTCCTCCTCTCCCCCGGACTGGCCGAAGTCGGCCAGCGACACGCGGTCCACCTGCAGCTGGATGTCCACGCGGTCCAGGAGCGGCCCGGACATGCGCGACATGTAGCGGCGCCGCATGAAGGGCGTGCAGGTGCATTCAATGCCCTTTCCCGAGGCCTTGCCGCAGGGACAAGGATTGGCCGCCAGCACGAGCTGGAACCGGGCGGGATAGGCTGCTGCTCCCGCCGAGCGGTGGATGACCAGCTCGCCGCTCTCAAGGGGCTGCCTGAGCGCGTCCAGGACCCTGAGTTCGTATTCGGGCGCCTCGTCAAGGAAGAGGATTCCGCGGTGCGCACGCGACGCTGCGCCGGGGCGAGGCAACCCCGACCCGCCGCCGATGATCGCCGCTGCCGTGGCCGTGTGGTGGGGGTTCTCGAAGGGCGGCCGCCGGACCAGCCGCACCCCGGCGGTGGGGAGCTGGCACAGGGAATGGATTGCCGTCACCTCCATCGCCTCTGTGTCGCGCAGATCGGGCAAAAGCCCGGGAAGGCGCTCGGCCAGCATGGTCTTGCCGGCGCCGGGCGGCCCGGTCAGCAGCAGGTGGTGGGCACCGGCCGCGGCGACTTCCAGGGCACGGCGGGCCTCGGCCTGGCCGGACACGTCGCACATGTCCGGCACAGTCGCGTCCACGGACACAGGCTCGCTCGCGGCGGGTTCGTCTTCCGGCGCGAAGTCGAGGACAAGTTCCTGCGGGTCGGCCCCAAAATCGAACACCAGCCGCGCCAGGGTCCGGTAGCCACGGACCCTGGCACCCGGGACGAGCTCCGCCTCGGCTGCGTTCGCCTCGGCCACGACGATGTCCGGGAAACCAGCCTGCACCGCGGACATCACGGACGGAAGTATGCCGCGGACAGGCCTGAGGCGTCCGTCCAGGCCCAGTTCGGCGATGAAGACGGTACGCCCGGTGGGCCTGATGTCCTCCGCTGCACGCAGCACCGACATCGCGATGGCCAGGTCGAAGCCGGACCCGCGCTTAGGCAGCGACGCCGGGATGAGGTTGGCGGTGATCTTCCGCCGGCTCAGCGGGATACCGGAGTTCTGCGCCGCCGAGCGGATGCGGTCCCTGGCTTCGTTGAGGGAGGCGTCCGGCAGGCCCAGAAGCACAAACGCCGGCAGTGTCTGGCCGATGTCGGCCTCGACCTCCACGATGTAGCCGTTCAGACCGACCAGGGCCACCGAATAGGCTCTCCCCAGCGCCATCACAGCACCTCCTTGAGGTGCTCAACGGTGGGTTTGCTGACGCCGTCGTCCAGCACGGCAATGACGTCCACCCGGCGCAGCGGTAACCGCAGTCCGTGCTCCCGGCACCAGGCCGAGCCCAGGCGGTGCAGGCGGGCGAGCTTGTCTGCGCCGACCGCCTCGAACGGGTGACCGTAGGCGAGTGAACGCCGCGTCTTCACCTCGGCGATGACGAGAGCGTCGCCGTCCAGGGCGACGATGTCGATTTCGCCGTCGGGGCAGCGCCAGTTGCGCGCCACGATCAGCATTCCCAGCGATTCCAGGTATTCCGCCGCGAGTTCTTCCCCGCGCCGGCCCAGCAGGTCCTTGGCTTTCATGTCCACCTCCGCAACAAGACTGCGGGGGCGGGGTCACGCGCGAAAGGGCACCACTACGCTATGTGGGAAAGGCCAGAAAAAACCGGCAGTGGAGGAATAGTGGCGCCCTAAAACGCCTCAAGGAGCACTACCCTCAGTTGCCGAGGTCGACGTCCTTGGGCAGCGCGAGCTCCTCATTGCGCGGCAGTTCCTCGACGTTGACGTCCTTGAACGTGATGACCCGGACGCTTTTCACAAACCGCGCTGAACGGTAGACATCCCAGACCCAGGCGTCCTGGAGGGTGAGGTCGAAGTAGACCTCGCCGTCGGCGCTGCGCGCCTGCAGGTCCACGTGGTTGGCGAGGTAGAAGCGCCGCTCGGTCTCGACCACGTAGCTGAACAGACCCACGACGTCGCGGTACTCCCGGTAGAGCTGGAGCTCCATGTCGGTCTCATAGTTCTCAAGGTCTTCGGCACTCATGGTTCCATCTTGCACCATGCGGCCGGTACCCGCGCATCCGCGCTGCCCTAAGACACTGCGCGGCAGACACTGCGACACTGCGCGGCGCGGACAGCCGGTTGGCTACTCGGACAGCAGGTTCCAGCTGACCCGGTGGTACAGGCTTGGGCCGTGGGTGCGGATCGCTTCCCGGTGCGCCGCCGTGGCGTAGCCCTTGTTGACGTCCCAGCCGAAGTCCGGACACTCAAGGTGAAGTTCCCGCATGTGCTGGTCGCGCTCCACCTTGGCCAGGACGCTCGCTGCGGCCACGCTGAGGCACTGCATGTCGGCCTTGACCAGGGTGTGGACGGGCGCGTCGCAGCCGGGGTCCGTGATGACTTCGTCGAACAGGGATGGCTGGGCCACGGGAGAGAGCCAGTTGTGGCTGCCGTCGAGCAGGACGACGTCAGGCGTGACGCCGGCACCGAGGATCTTGAACCAGGCCCTGTTACCGGCCGTCCGGAGGGCGCCCATGATGCCGAGTTCGTCGATTTCGCGCGCGCTGGCATGTCCCACCGCGGACGCGACACTCCAGGCCCGCACCAGCGGGTCGAGGCGCTCGCGGTCTGCCGCTTTGAGCAGCTTGCTGTCCCGCACGTCGGCCAGCAGTTCCATTTTCTGCAGGTCAACGACGGCGATTCCCACGCTCACCGGACCAGCAAGGGCGCCGCGGCCTACCTCGTCGACGCCGGCCAGGAACCGTGCCCCGCGGGGCAGGAACCGCTTCTCGTAGTCAAGGGTGGGTGCAACTGACATGGCTAGCCTGCCGGCGGAACATTCTTGAAGACGTCGGGATAGTTGTCCAGGGCGGCCCAGCGGTTCATCGGCCAGGCGATGACGGCCGCCTTGCCTTCAATATCCGAGATGTCCACGAAACCGCCATTGGTGTCGGTGTGGGCACGGGAATCCGCCGAGTGGTTGCGGTTGTCCCCCATCACCCAGACTTTGCCTTGCGGGACGACGACGTCAAAGGTGCGCACTGCCGGCACTTCGGCCGGATTGACGTACGTTTCATCCAGCGCGGCGCCGTTCACGGTGATCTTGCCACCGGCGTCACAGCAGATAACGTGGTCCCCCGGGAGCCCGATGACCCGCTTGACCAGGTGCTGCTCGGAGTTGTCCGGCAGCAGGCCTACGAAGGTCAGCCCGTCCTCCACAACGCTGAACGGCCCGTCGGCCTTTTGTGGTGTGGGCGGCAGCCAGCCCTTGGTGTCCTTGAAGACCACCACGTCGCCGTGCGACAGGGCGAACGGCTCCGGAACAAGGAGGTTCACGAAGATACGGTCGTTGATGTCCAGCGTGTTCACCATCGACTCGGACGGAATGTAGAAGGCCCGGAACAGGAAGGTTTTGATGAGGAAGGACAGCACGACGGCGATCACCACCACCGTGGCGATTTCCTTCAGCCACAGCAGGAAGGGGTTGCGGCCACGGGCCTTGTCCTGGCGGCGGGGGCCGGCTGGAGCAGGTGACCCGGATCCGGACCCGCCGGCGGCGGACACCTCGGAAACAGGCTCTTGGGCGGCATGCCGTCCCGGCCGCGCGGCCGACTGCCGCGGTTCGGAGCTCCCGGGATCAATTTCCGGCATTTACTGTCCGTCCTTTGTTGTTGTGTTGGCCGTCAACGGCGGCCGTGCCACTGACGCAAATCTATCAAGCGGCCAGAGGATCTGTACCGGCCTGCCGATCACCCTGTCCGACCGCACCATGCCGCCGCCCGGCGCCCCCAGCAGGCTGCGGGAGTCCGCGGACACCGAGCGGTGGTCACCGAGCAGCCACAGCCGGCCCTCCGGCACAGTCACGTCGAACTTCTGGGTGCTCGCTGCATCACCGTCATACAGGTAGGGTTCCACGAGCGGCTGACCGTTCACTGTGAGGCGGCTGGAGGCGTCGCAACAGGCCACGCGGTCGCCGGGGAGGCCAATGACCCGCTTTACGTATGTAGTATCACTGCCGGTCAGTCCCAGCCAGTGCCCTGCCGCGGCCGCCGCTTCCTGCAGCTGACCTTCCCCGCTGTTCAGCGGCGCGAACGAGCCACGGCCGTCGAACACGACGACGTCGCCGCGGCGGATCGGTTCGGACTGGAAGTCCGTGCGGGACACCAGGATCCTGTCCCCCGTGCCGAACAGCGGCTCCATTGAGGCGGACGGAATGTAATAGACGTCAAGCCACAGGGAGCGGATCAGCGCGCTCACCAGGACGGCAGCCAGCACAGCCAGCAACGCAAAACGCCAGCCCGGTTTCCCTGGCTGGCGTTTTGTCTGGTCCATAATCCGTATCCTGTGGCGCTGTTGCGGATGGCTCCGGCGCTGGCCGGACACGGGGTGGGGACCCGCCGTGAAAGTCCGGCTGGACTTACTTGGCGGTGCTGAAGTCGCGCTTTTCCTTGATCTTCGCAGCCTTACCGCGCAGTGCACGCATGTAGTAAAGCTTGGCGCGGCGGACGTCACCCTTGGTGACAACCTCGATCTTGTCGATGATCGGGGAGTGCACCGGGAAGGTACGCTCAACGCCGACACCGAAGGAAACCTTGCGGACGGTGAAGGTTTCGCGGATGCCGTCGCCCTGGCGGCCCAGGACGAAGCCCTGGAATACCTGGACGCGGGAGTTCTTGCCTTCGATGATGTTCACGTGAACCTTGAGGGTGTCACCCGCGCGGAACTCGGGAACGTCAGTGCGCAGCGAGGCTGCATCTACGGAATCGAGGATATGCATTGATCCACTCCTGGTGAACGCCACAGGTCATCCACTTTGGGTCACGGCGGCCAAGCCCGGACAATTCCGGGAATCGCCGCCGAAGTGTTGAGGTCCGGTCCCGCCACCTGTTGGCGGCACCGGGGTGTCCTGCTGTTGGTTGCGCTCCCCCTGTGGCAGGTGCGGACCCAGCAGACACAAGGATTAATTATGCCCCATATGGAACGAATTGGTTAATTGCGGACCGTTCCGTTCCATGTGGGACACGCGGGTTCCCGGGAACAGATCAGGCTTCCGGGCGTCGCTTCAGGTGGCCGTCGACGACGTCGTACCCCAGGTCCGCGAGAGCGGTGCGGTCGGCACGGGGCAGGGTTCCGGCGTCGAACGCCTGCAGCAGGTCAGGACGGCGTTCCGCCGTCCTGCGGTACTGTTCGTGGCGGCGCCACTGCGCGATCTTGCCGTGGTTTCCGCTGAGCAGGACGGGCGGGACTTCCCGTTCCCGCCAGACCGACGGCTTGGTATAGACGGGGTACTCGAGCAGGCCGTCCGAATGCGACTCCTCCACAAGCGACTCGGGGTTGCCCACCACGCCGGGGAGCAACCGGCCGATGGCCTCCACCATGGCCAGGACTGCCACTTCACCGCCGTTGAGGACGTAGTCGCCGAGGCTGACCGGGCGCACCGTGAAGTGCTCCCCGGCCCATTCGATGACGCGCTCGTCAATGCCCTCGTACCGCCCGCAGGCGAACACCAGATGCTCTTCCTCGGCAAGTTCGTAGGCCAGCGCCTGGTTGAAGCGCTCCCCCGCCGGGGACGGGACGATCAGCACGGGCTTGGCCGCACCGGCCGGCCGGGCCGCCGCCACGGACTCGAGCGCCTGCGCCCACGGCTCGGCCTTCATCACCATTCCTGCACCGCCCCCGTAAGGCGTGTCGTCCACGGTGCGGTGGCGGTCGGTGGTGAAGGTGCGGAGGTCGTGCACGTTCAGGTCGAGCAGCCCGTCCTGGCGCGCCTTGCCGATGAGCGAGAGCTCCAGCGGTGCCAGGTACTCGGGAAAGATACTGACGACGTCGATTCTCATCTATGCTTTGGCCTCCGGCTCAGCCTCTTCCTCGACGGAGTCCGAGCCCCTGGTCTCCGGGTCCTCCGCGCCGCCTTCCTCGTTGACCTCGAACAGGCCAGCCGGCGGGGTGAGCAGGACGAAGCCCTCCTCGATGTTCACTTCGGGGACGATCTGTTCCACGAACGGGATGAGGATTTCCTTGCCGTCCGGGGTTTCGACGACGAGCAGGTCCTGCACCGGCATGGTGTTCAGGGCGGCAACCTTGCCCACGGCCTGGGAGCCGACGCGGGCCTCGAGGCCGACGAGCTCGTGCTCGTACCAGCCCTCGTCGTCGTCCTCGTCCAGCTCTTCAGTCTCGATGAACAGCTTGGCGCCGCGCAGGGTCTCGGCGCGGTTCCGGTCGGCCACCTCCTCAAAACCGAGCAGGAGGATGTCCTTGTTCCAGCGGGCGCTGCTCACGGTGAGCGGCCCGGCGGAGGCGGGCTCCACCACGAACTCGGTGCCGGGAACGAACCGGTCCTCCGGAGCGTCGGTGAGCACCTGGACGGTCACCTCGCCGCGGATTCCGTGGGGCTTGCCGATACGGGCCACCTGAAGCTGCATGTGTTCCTCTGTTTGTGATGCGTGGTTAGGACTATGGCGGGCGTCCTGAACACAGCCAGGGCCCAAAACAGTCCGGCCCCTCCACCGTTAGCTGGTGGAGGGGCCGGACGTTAAGACAAGTGTTGCAGGCGCGTTACCGGCGGCGGTCGGTGTCGACGACGTCGACCCTGACCTGCTCGCCATCTGCCAGCGCCGCCACGACCGTGCGCAGTGCACGCGCGGTGCGGCCCTGGCGTCCGATTACCCGTCCCAGGTCTTCCTGGTGAACGCGCACCTCGAGGGTATCCCCGCGGCGGTTGTTCTTGGCGCTGACCTTGACGTCCTCAGGGGAGTCGACAATGCCGCGGACAAGGTGTTCGAGCGCTTCTGCCAGCAACTTACTCAGCCTCGGTGGTCTCTGCTTCAGCCTCGGCGGGGGCTTCCGATGCCTTGGCCTTCTTGGTGATGGCTTCCGGGATGATCACGGAACCCTTCTCCGGAGCAACGAATGCTTCCTTGTCGGCCTTGGTCTTCAGGGTGCCTTCCTGGCCCGGCAGACCCTTGAACTTCTGCCAGTCACCGGTGATCTTCAGGATCGCGGCGACCTGCTCCGACGGCTGCGCGCCAACGGACAGCCAGTACTGCGCACGCTCGGAGTTGACCTCGATGTACGAGGGCTCCTCGGTGGGGTGGTACTTGCCGATCTCTTCGATGGCACGGCCATCACGCTTGGTGCGCGAGTCGGCAACAACGATGCGGTAGTACGGTGCGCGCATCTTACCGAAGCGCTTAAGGCGAATCTTTACGGCCACTTTTGTGGTCACTCCTGTTTCTGAAACGGGGTTGAACCCGCGTTCTGCACCCGTGGGGCGGGCCGTACTTGGGGTTCGAAAAGGACAGGATCCAGACGCGGAGAGAGGGGCCACGCAGATCGAGTACCTGTTCATTGTGCCAGATCGTCCGCGTTAATTCGACTTGACGTGCGGACCGAGTCCCACAGGTACCGGAATAACCTGGCTGCGCTACGAAGACCAGACGTAGAGGCCGGTCCTGCTGCCTTCGTCTACGGTCCCGGCGAGCTCAGCGAGTTGCTGGACATATTTCCTGGCTTCCACGGCTCCAAACGGCATGTCGTCCTCGGCAGCCCAGCGCTCGGCCACCTCATCCAGGACATTGCCTTCACCCTCGGACTCGTACGTGAGGAGCTCAGCCAGAGCCCGGACCATCGCCGCCGGCACGCCCAGCAGTGAATCACTGGCCACGTCAACCATGGCCAGCTCATAGTCCGCACCCGCGGCGTGCACCGCGGCACCGGCGAGGTCGCCGAGCTGTTCGATCTCAAAATCACTGATGCCGGCGATCCGGATGCCGTCCCCGGCGGCCGCACCGCCTTCCAGCGCCTCTGCGCGCTTGAGGGCGTCGTTGTGGGTGGCGACAAACACTTCAGTGAAGCCCATGGATTCGTCCTCATTCCGTCGGGGCGTGCATGCCCCGGCAGCGCCAGGGCCCTTCGGATGTCAGCCTAACCCAACCGGGTTCCCCGGGAGCGCACCCGGTTTACCGAACGGCGACGCTTATCGAACGGCGAGGCTTATCGAACGGCGACGCGGAGGCGGTTGCGCCACGGATCCTCGAACCGGAGCTCGGCGCCGGTGTGGTGCGATTCGACCCCGGCGACCTTGAGACGTTCGGCGAGGGCGCCGACGTCGTCCCCCGACGGGACCTCGATGAGAACCTCGCCGAGTCCCAGCGTGTCCCGGCGCGGACCGGCGCCCCGGCTGTTCCAGACGTTCATGGCCATGTGGTGGTGGTAGCCGCCGGCGGACACAAACAGGGCCTGGCCGTGCCAGCCCGCCGTTTTTTCGAATCCGAGGGTGCCGACGTAGAAGTCGTGGGCTGACTGCACGTCACCCACTTGAAGGTGGACATGCCCCACCTCGGCGTCCGCGCCCCGCTGGCCCTCCACCGATTCCTGCGTGAGGTGCTCCTGCAGATACCGCTGGGGCGGGAGCGCCAGGCTGTCCATCACGACGTTCTTGCCCTCCCAGGACCACGCCGAACGCGGGCGGTCCCAGTAGAGTTCGATGCCATTGCCCTCCGGATCGGTGAAGTAGAAGGCCTCGCTGACCAGGTGGTCGGCGCTGCCCACGAAGGCCTGCGGCTCGTACTGGGCCGCGCTGGCTACGGTGGCGGCGAGCGAGGACTGGTCCTCGAAGAGGAGCGCCGTGTGGAAGAGGCCGGCCTCGCCCCGGTCGGGGATGTTGAGGCCCGGAGCGGGGGCGAGGTGGACCAGGGGCGTCTTGAGCCGGCCGAGGTAGAGGCCGCCGTCCTGCTCGGCGACGACATCGAGCCCGAGGGCGCGCTGGTAATAGTCGGTCATGAGCTTCATGTCGCCCACCTTGAGCATGACGGTGCCCATGGTGAGGTCGGCAGGAAGCAAGTCCTGGCTGCTGTCTGCTGCTGTCATTGAATACTCCCGAATGTCCGGACCACCGGATTTCGGCGGCCTCTACATCTCTAAATTACTTGAAGCTTCAATTTATTCCTAATGGACGATCTTGCCCCCCAACACCACGTTCGCGAGACTGCGGATGGTCCCCGGCACCGTGCGCGGATCCTCCCGGCAGACCACCACGTCCGCCGGCGCACCTTCGGCCAGGCCTTCGGCGCCCAGCCAGCGGCGCGCCCGCCAGCAGGCAGCGTCCAACGCGGCCGGAGCCGGCAGCCCGGCGGCGTGAAGTTCGAGGATTTCGTCCGCGATACGGCCGTGGCGGATCACGCTTCCGGCATCCGTTCCCGCGTAAATTTCGACGCCGGCCTCATAGGCCTCCAGGACGCGCTCACGACGGCGGGACCACAGTGCGCGCATGTGCCCGGCATACCGCGGAAACTTCGGCTCGGCCTGGGCTGCGATGTCCGGGAAGGTGGCGATGTTGATGAGTGTCGGAACGATCGGCACCTGCTGCGCGACGAACCGGGGAATGTGCCTGGGCAGCAGGCCCGTGGCGTGCTCGATGCAGTCGATGCCGGCGTCGAGCATGTCATCCAGGGTGTCCTCGCCGAAGCAGTGTGCCGTGACCCTCGCCCCCTCGTCGTGGGCGGCCCGCACGGCGTCCCGCACGGCAGCGGGCGGGAACGACGGTGTGAGGTCGCCGGCCGTCCGGTCGATCCAGTCCCCCACCAGCTTGACCCAGCCGTCACCCTCGCGCGCCTGCTTGCGCACCGCCTCCACGAGGCCCTCCGGTTCGACTTCCACGGCGAAGTTCCTCAGGTAACGGCGCGACCGGGCAACGTGCCGGCCGGCCCGGATGATGCGCGGCGTATCGGCCCGCTGCTGCAGCCACCGGGTGTCACTGGCGGCCCCGGCGTCACGGACCAGCAGCGTGCCGGCGTTGCGGTCCGTGATCGCCTGGGCATACGCCACGGCGTCGTCCACGGCGCCGCCCGGGCCCAGCCCGATATGGCAGTGGGCATCGGCGAAACCGGGCAGGACCCAGCCATCGAGGACGGCGTCCGGTCGCCGGCCCGGAGGATCAAACGTGAGCTTCCCGTCCACGGACCAGAGCCCGCTGCGTTCCTCGTCCGCAGCCGTGAGCACGGGTCCGCTGAATTCGATGATGTGCGCCATGGCTTCCAGCTTAATCGGCTTCCGTGGCGGCAAACGGGCTCGTCGGACCGGCTTTTCATAGATGGACAGGTCCAATCCGGGGTGTGGTAGCTTCGTTTACGACCACACGGGGGCCCCTGCAGGGGCTGAGATCAGGCTGGCGCAGCCTGCGACCGTTGAACCTGTCCGGGTAATGCCGGCGAAGGAAGTGAGCAGTAAATTGAGCACCCAGAAATCACGGCTGAGCCCTGCCCAAATTGATGCAGCCCAGAGCGAAACCGCCGTTAACGCTGCCGGTAGTGTCATGCAGTCGCTGAAATCCCATTCACTGGCCTATCTGGAAGGTGACGGCTTGCGGGTTCCGGTAACGGAAATCGCCTTGGAGCCCTCACCGAACGGCGAGCAGAACGAACCGCTGCGGGTTTACCGCACGGCAGGCCCGGGAAGCGACCCCCTGGTGGGCCTCGCCCCGTTCCGCTCGGAGTGGATTACGGCACGGGCAGACACCGAGACGTATGACGGACGTGAACGGAACCTGCTCGACGACGGCAAGTCGGCCGTGCGCCGCGGCGCGGCTTCCGCCGAATGGAAGGGCGCCCGGCCGGTGCCCCGCCGCGCGGCTGACGGCAGGACCGTCACGCAGATGCACTATGCGCGCCAAGGCGTCATCACCCCCGAAATGCGCTTCGTGGCCCTCCGCGAAAACTGCGATGTGGAACTGGTCCGCAGCGAACTCGCCGCCGGACGGGCCATCATCCCCAGCAACATCAACCACCCGGAATCCGAGCCGATGATCATCGGCAAGGCGTTCCTGGTGAAGATCAACGCCAATATCGGCAACTCGGCCGTCACCAGCTCCATCGCGGAGGAAGTGGACAAGCTGCAGTGGGCCACCCAGTGGGGCGCGGACACGGTCATGGACCTGTCCACGGGCGACGACATCCACACGACGCGTGAGTGGCTCATCCGCAACTCCCCCGTGCCGATCGGCACGGTGCCGATCTACCAGGCCCTGGAAAAGGTCAACGGCGAAGCGAACGCCCTCACCTGGGAGATTTTCCGCGACACCGTCATCGAACAGTGCGAACAGGGCGTGGACTACATGACCATCCACGCCGGCGTGCTGCTGCGGTACGTGCCGCTTACGGCGAACCGCGTAACCGGCATCGTGTCCCGCGGCGGATCGATCATGGCGGGCTGGTGCCTGGCCCACCACCAGGAAAACTTCCTGTACACCCACTTCGACGAACTCTGCGAGATCTTCGCGAAGTACGACGTCGCCTTCTCGCTGGGCGACGGCCTCCGGCCGGGTGCGACGGCGGACGCCAACGACGCCGCGCAGTTCGCCGAACTGGACACGCTGGCTGAGCTGACCCAGCGGGCCTGGGAATACGACGTCCAGGTCATGGTCGAGGGGCCGGGGCACATCCCGTTCCACCTGGTGCGCGAGAACGTTGAGCGCCAGCAGGAGCTCTGCAAGGGTGCTCCCTTCTACACGCTGGGACCGCTGGTCACGGACGTGGCCCCCGGCTACGACCACATCACCTCGGCCATCGGCGCCACCGAAATCGCCCGCTACGGCACGGCCATGCTTTGCTACGTCACGCCGAAGGAACACCTGGGCCTGCCGAACAAGGACGATGTGAAGACGGGCGTCATCACATACAAGATCGCCGCGCACGCCGCCGACCTTGCCAAGGGGCACCCCGGCGCGAACGAGCGCGACGATGCGCTGTCCAAGGCCCGGTTCGAGTTCCGGTGGCGCGACCAGTTCGCGCTGTCGCTGGACCCGGTGACGGCCGAATCCTTCCATGACGAGACCCTGCCTGCGGAACCCGCCAAGACCGCGCACTTCTGCTCGATGTGCGGACCCAAGTTCTGCTCCATGCGGATCAGCCAGGACATCCGGAACGAATACGGATCAGCCGAAGCGCAGGCCGCACTCGCCGAAATGGCGGAGGGAATGCGTGAGAAGAGCCAGGAATTCCTCGCTGCGGGCGGAAAGGTCTACCTGCCGGAGCTGCGGCTTCCGGAATCGGCGCGCAACTAACGGTGCTTCGGGGTTCCGTCCGGCTGGCATGGGGGGCCGGCCGGTCGGGGCCCGATCGTTTATGACGCCCGGGGCTGCTGCCGCCGGCTGACCTCGGCGATGAACGATCGGATGTAGCGGTCGCCCTCGCGTGAATCGTGGGGCCGGTGCCCTCCGGCAGCGATGCGGTGCAGGGCGCCCGTCTCGCGGAGGTAGCCGGCGATTTCCTCGTACAGCGGCTCCCAGCCGCCGGTGAGCACCAGGGTGGGAACACCCGGGACGATCTGCAGCGGCGCTTCCCAGGGCGGTGCCTGCAGCCGCAGCCGCCGTGCGGCGCGCTTCGCTTCGGGGGTACTGGGCTCCGGCGTGTCAGCGGCGAAGGCGCGGCGCCGGAACTCGCGCTCATAATCGTCGTCGCCCAGCTGGTGCCGGACCTCGAACAGCGGCTCCATCAGGGCGCGGTGCGCGGCGGTGGCGGGCAGGTCGGCCGTGAGCGACAGGCAGGCCGGTTCCACGAGTGTCAGCGAGAAGACCAGGTCGGGACGCTCGACGGCGGCCATCATCGCGGCGATCGCGCCCTGCGAATGCGCCACCACGTGGCCCCCGGCGGCCCCGCGGCCGTCGTCCGCCAGGGAACGCAGCACAATGCGGGCGTCCTCGGCGAAGTCGGTCTCCAGCGGTTCGGCCCCGGCGTCAAAGCCGTGGCGCCGCAGAAACAGGGCGTCGTACCGCAGGGCCATGCCGTGCTGGCGCGGCCACGCCACGGAGCCGAAGTTCCCGGCACCGTGGACGAACACTACCCGCTGCTTATACATGACCCAACCTTATGGCAGCGGTCTGACATCGGCGCCGGCCGACATGACCGTGCGCCCTATTTGCCGCCCATGAACTTGTCGAAGCCCTTGGGCAGGTTCAGCTGGGACGGATCGAAATCGCCCGACTGCTGGCCGAAGGCTGCTCCCGTGGGCACCGCCTTGGCCCCCGCGGCCCGCCTTGCCTCGGCTTCGCGCAGCTCCTGCGCCGCCTTGGCAGGATTGCCGGAACGGGCCTTCTTCTTGGGCGCGTTCTTGCCACCCTTGCGGGCGCCGCCGGCCCCCATGCCGGGCATCCCGGGCATTCCCGGCATGCCGCCGCCCTGGGCCATCTTCTTCATCATCTTCTGGGCCTGGGCGAAGCGTTCCAGCAGCCCGTTGACCTCCGAGACGTGCACACCCGAGCCGCGGGCGATGCGGGCCCGGCGGGAACCGTTGATGATCTTCGGGGCCACGCGCTCGTGCGGGGTCATCGAGCGGACAATGGCCTCCACCCGGTCGATCTCGCGCTCGTCGAACTGCTCCAGCTGCTGCCGGATGTTCTGCGCACCGGGCATCATCATGAGCATCTTCTTCATGGAGCCCATTTTGCGGATCTGCTGCATCTGGGCGAGGAAGTCGTCCAGGGTGAAGTCCTCCTGGTCGGCGAACTTCTTCGCCATCCGGGCGGCTTCTTCCTTGTCCCAGGACTTTTCCGCCTGTTCAATCAGGGAGAGGACATCACCCATGTCCAGGATGCGCGAGGCCATCCGGTCCGGGTGGAACAGTTCGAAGTCGTCCAGGCTTTCGCCGGTGGAAGCGAACATCACAGGCTTGCCGGTGACCGACGAAACGGACAGCGCGGCACCGCCGCGGGCATCGCCGTCGAGCTTTGACAGCACGATGCCGGTGAAGTTCACGCCTTCATCGAAGGCCATGGCCGTGTTGACGGCGTCCTGGCCGATCATGGAGTCGATCACGAAGAGGACTTCGTTGGGCACGATGGCCCGGCGGATCTGGCGCGCCTGCTCCATCATGTCGGCGTCAACGCCGAGGCGTCCGGCGGTATCCACGATGACGACGTCGTGCAGCTTCTGGCGTGCTTCCTCGACGCCCGCACGAGCGACAGCGACGGGATCGCCGGCCGGGTGCTCGAGCTCGGACGTGGCGCCCGGGTGCGGCGCGAAGACTGGGACGCCGGCACGCTGGCCCACGACCTGCAGCTGGGTCACCGCGTTCGGGCGCTGAAGGTCACACGCAACAAGGATGGGGCTGTGGCCCTGGGCCTTGAGCCACTTGGCGAGCTTTCCGGCGAGGGTGGTCTTGCCCGCGCCCTGGAGGCCGGCAAGCATGATGACGGTGGGGCCGGTCTTGGCCATCCGGATCCGGCGGGTCTCGCCGCCGAGGATTTCAACAAGCTCCTCGTTGACGATCTTCACGATCTGCTGGCTGGGGTTCAGCGCCCCGGAAACCTCGGCGCCGAGCGCCCGCTCACGGACCTGCCCGGTAAACTCGCGGACCACGGGCACGGCAACATCCGCGTCCAGCAGGGCACGCCGGATCTCACGGACAGTGGCGTCGACATCTGCCTCGGTGAGGCGGCCCTTGCCGCGGAGGTTCTTGAAGGTTGCTGTCAACCGGTCAGAGAGTGAATTGAACACGCGCCGTGTACTTCTTTCAGTGGATGTACGGGACTCGACTATCTAGGGTATCAAGACACGCCTTCAAGATGGCATGCTGGCAGGGTGACGAGCCAAACGACTGTAAAAACCCTGCTCATCCTCGGTGCCTCGGGCGACCTCACCGGCCGGCTCCTCCTCCCCGGCCTGGCCAGGCTGGTGGCCTCCGGCCGGGCGGCTGGCCTGAAGCTCGTGGGTGCCGGTTCGGATCCGTGGTCACGGGAGCAGTGGCAGGAACGCGTGCACACCGCTTTTGACGGCGCCACCGAAAATGCGTCAGAGGCCGGAAAGGCCGCACTGGCGGCCATGGCGAAGTCCTCGGACTACCATCAGGCGGACGTCACCGCGGACGGCCCGCTCGCGCAGCTCCTGGCCGACCTCGAGGGCCCGGTTGCCGTCTACTTCGCCCTTCCTCCGCAGGTGAGCCAGAAGGCCTGCGAAATCCTGCGCCCGGAACAGGTCCCCGCCGGCACGCGCCTGGTGATGGAGAAACCCTTCGGCTCAGGCCAGGAGTCCGCCCGTGAACTCAACCGGACCCTCCTGTCCCTCGTTCCGGAGGACCACATTCACCGGGTGGACCATTTCCTCGGCAAGGCCACCGTGCTGAACATACTGGGCCTGCGGTTCGCCAACACCTTCCTGGAACCGATCTGGAACCGGAACCACATCGAAAAGGTGGAGATCGTCTTCGACGAAGACCTGGCCCTGGAGGGACGCGCGCGCTACTACGACGGCGCGGGCGCCCTGCGCGACATGATCCAGAGCCACCTGCTGCAGATCATGGCGCTGCTGGCCATCGAGCCCCCGGCCACCATCGGCGAACGCGACCTCCGCGACGCCATCGCCGCCGTCCTGCGGGCCAGCAGCGTCAAGCCGCCCTACACGGACAGCACCCGGCGGGCGCGCTACCTCGCAGGAAGCCTCGGCGGCAAGGACGTCCCCGATTACACCGCGGAGGAAGGGGTGGACCCGGACCGGAACACCGAGACCTTGGCCGAGGTGCACGTGAACATCGACAACTGGCGCTGGAAGGACGTGCCGTTCATCCTGCGCTCCGGCAAGGCCTTGGGCGACAGGCGCAAGGAGGCCGTGGTCACCTTCCGGCCGGTTCCGCACCTTCCCGCCGGCTTCACCGGAAGGGACACCCCCAACACGCTCCGCATCGGCTTCGGCCCGGACACGCTGGAGCTCGACGTCGACGTGAACGGCCCCGGGGACATCTTCAGCCTGGACCGCGCCGCACTCGTGGCCGAACTCAACGCCTCCGAGCTGCTGCCTTACGGCGAAGTCCTGGAGGGCGTCCTGACCGGTGACCCCCTGTTGTCTGTCAGGGGCGACACTGCGGAGGAGTGCTGGCGGATCGTGGAGCCGGTGCTGGCCGCCTGGGCAGCAGGCAAGGTTCCGCTGGAGGAATACCGTGCGGGTTCCGACGGCCCATGACCCAAATAGGCTGTCGGCCCCCAACAGGCAGCGCGCCCAAATAGGCTGCCTGCCCCCGGACTGTCCCAGCACGCAGGAAGGGCCGGTCACCGTTTGGTGACCGGCCCTTCCGCTGCGTTGGGCTGTTGGCTGGTGCTAGATGGCGGCTACGCCGCGCTCACCTGTCCGCACCCGCACTGCTTCGAAGACATCGACCGTCCAGACCTTGCCGTCGCCGGCGCGGCCCGTGTTGGAGCTGGCGATGATGACATCCAGGATGTCATCAGCCTGTTCGTCCGTGGCCAGCACCTCGACGCGGATCTTGGGCAGCAAATCCACGTTGTACTCGGCGCCGCGGTAGACCTCGGTGTAGCCGCGCTGCCGGCCGTAGCCGCTGGCCGCGCTGACCGTCAGGCCCTGGACCCCGTAGGCCTCCAGGCCTTCGCGGATCGATTCGAGCTTCTCCGGACGAACGATTGCCGTAATCAGTTTCATGCCCCCACGCTTTCCTTGCCTGCTGCTGCTTCTGTCTTCTTGCCGTCGGTGCCTGCGGGAACCCCGTCCGTGCCGCTGGTGTGGCCGCCCGTGATCAGCTCGTGCAGAGGCTGGAAGCTGCCGCCGTGGCCGCCGACGCCGAACTCGTAGGCGGTTTCAGCGTGCAGGCTGAGGTCCACGCCCACCGCTTCCTGCTCCTGGGAGACGCGGAAGCCCATGGTCTTGTGGACGGCCAGCGCGATGATCGTGGTCAGGACGGCCGAGTAGGCGATCGAGACCCCGGCTGCGGCCAGCTGGGCCCAGAGCTGCGCGAAGCCGCCGCCGTAGAACAGGCCGCCGCCAACGCCGTCGGTCGGCAGGGCGATGAAGCCCAGGGCCACGGTGCCGATGATGCCGGAAACAAGGTGCACGCCGACGACGTCCAGGGAGTCATCGAAGCCCCAGCGGAACTTCAGGCCCACGGCCAGGGCGGAGGCCACACCGGCAACCACGCCGAGTCCAAGGGCACCAACCGGGCTGACGTTTGCACAGGCCGGGGTGATGGCGACGAGGCCGGCAACCACACCGGAGGCTGCACCCAGCGAGGTGGGGTGGCCGTCACGGACGCGTTCGGTGACCAGCCAGCCGAGCATGGCGGCGGCCGGAGCGGCGAGGGTGTTGATCCAGATCAGGCCGGCCTGTTCCGCGGTGGTCGCGGCGCCGCCGTTGAAGCCGAACCAGCCGAACCACAGGATGGCCGCGCCGAGCATGACGAACGGGATGTTGTGCGGGCGGTGGTTCGGGTCCTTGCCGAAGCCCTTGCGGTTGCCGATGATGAGGACCAGGATCAGCGCGGCCACACCGGCGTTGATGTGAACCACGGTGCCGCCGGCGAAGTCGATCGCGGGGCCGAGGGCCTTGCCGATGGCGCCCTCGGGACCGAAGAGGCCGCCACCCCAGACCATGTAGGCGAGGGGGCAGTACACCAGGGTGACCCAGACAGGGACGAAGACGCTCCAGGCGCCGAACTTGGCGCGGTCTGCGATGGCGCCGCTGATGAGGGCAACCGTGATGATTGCGAAGGTGGCCGCGTAGCCAACCTTGATGAGGCCGTCAGGGCTGGTGATGCCTTCAAGGCCGAACGTGGCGAACGGGTTCCCGACAATCTGCAGGAATCCTTCGCCGGAGCTCATCGATGCGCCCCAGAGCACCCAGACCACGCCGACCATGCCGATGGAGATGAAGCTCATCATCATCATGTTCAGTGCAGCCTTGGCGCGCGTCATGCCGCCGTAGAAAAATGCCAGACCTGGTGTCATGAACAGCACGAGTGCCGCCGCCACCATGAGCCATACGTGACCTGCGGTAAGTTCCATGGTGCACGTCCTCTCTTGATCGAATAGTGCGGAGTGATCCGCCTGCCCAACGCCTTTTGCGTCCTGAATCAAGTTTTGCCGCGGTGTGTTTCGCTGGCGGAGGATTTAGATTGCCGGTCTGTTACAACAACCTCCCTGACGTAAATGGTGCATATCCTGCTTGTTACGGTTATGTTTCAGCCGCCCCAAACGCCCATCCCGCCCGTTTCGCAAGGATTCCCCGCTCCATGACGCCTCTCCCCCGTAACGCCGCGGGCAAACCCCGGTTCAGCGCAGTCCGTCGCGCGGACGGCGCTCCGCTGCCCCGTGACATCAAGGTGATGCTCGTTGCAGCGTTCCTGATCGCGCTGGGCTTCGGCCTCGTGGCCCCGGTGCTGCCGCAGTTCGCCACCACGTTCGACGTCGGGGCGACGGCCGCCGCCGTCATCGTCAGTATCTTTGCGTTCATGCGGCTGCTGTTCGCGCCCGCCGGCGGTGCCCTCATTGGCAGGCTCGGCGAACGGCCGGTCTACGTCGCTGGCCTGCTGATCGTGGCCGCGTCGACGGCGGCCTGTGCCTTTGCCCAGAGCTACTGGCAGCTGCTGGTGTTCCGCGGGCTGGGTGGCGCAGGCTCGGTCATGTTTACTGTGGCCTCGATGGCCCTGGTGATCAGGCTGGCGCCGCCCGAGAGCCGCGGCCGGGTGTCGGGTGCGTACGCTTCGGCGTTCCTGATCGGCAACGTCTGCGGGCCGATCGTCGGAGGCCTGCTGGCCGGCTTCGGCCTGCGTGTTCCGTTCCTGGCCTACGCCGGTGCCCTCGTCCTCGCGGCCCTGGTGGTGCAGACGCAACTCAGCCACGTACCGGGGTCGGCCCGCGGCGAGGCAGCGGGCGCGCCTGCCATGAAACTCGGTGAGGCGGTGCGGGACAGCGCCTACCGGGCAGCCATGCTTTCCAGCTTCGCCAACGGCTGGGCGACCTTCGGCGTGCGCATGGCCACGGTCCCGCTTTTTGCCGTCACGGCCCTGGGCTCCGGGCCCGGGGCGGCTGGCTGGGCGCTGGCAGTCTTCGCTGCCGGGAACGCCCTTGCCCTGACAGTGTCAGGCAGGCTGGCGGACAGCCTGGGCAGGAAGCCGATGATGGTGGCGGGTCTCCTGGTCACCGGCGCGGCGACTGCCGGAATCGGGCTTACCCACGGGCTCGGGTGGTTCCTGGCCGCGTCGATGCTGGCCGGCGTGGGTGCCGGAATGCTCAACCCGGCGCAGCAGGCGGCGGTTGCCGATGTGATCGGCCGTGAACGTTCGGGCGGACCGGTGCTGGCTGCCTACCAGATGACGTCCGATATAGGCGCCATCCTCGGGCCGGTGCTCGTCGGCCTGCTGGCGGACCGGTTCGGTTACAGCTGGGCCTTCGCTGCGACGGGCGCCGTGCTGCTGGCGGCGGCCCTGGGCTGGCTGGCCGCACGGGAGACGGTGCAGCGCCAGCCAAACCCCGCCAGGTAGCAGCAGAGGGCGTTCCCAAGGCTGGGAACCCCTCTGCTGCCTGATCGGGTAAAGCAGTTAGTTCAGGAGGGCGTCGACGAAACTCTCGGCCTCAAACGGTGCGAGGTCGTCCGCCCCCTCGCCGAGGCCGATGAGCTTCACGGGCACGCCGAGGCTCTTCTGGATGGCGACGACGATGCCGCCCTTGGCAGTCCCGTCCAGTTTGGTCAGCACGATGCCGGTGATGTTGACGACCTCCGCGAAGACCCGGGCCTGGTTGAGGCCGTTCTGGCCGGTGGTGGCGTCCAGCACCAGCAGGACCTCGTCCACCTCCGCCAGCTTTTCCACGACGCGCTTGACCTTGCCGAGCTCGTCCATCAGCCCGACTTTGTTCTGCAGGCGGCCGGCGGTGTCGATCATGACGACGTCGACTTCCTGGTCGATGCCGGCCTTGACAGCCTCGTACGCCACGGACGCCGGGTCTGCGCCGTCAATGTCTGACTTCACGGTGGGAACACCCACGCGCTGCCCCCAGGTGGCGAGCTGCTCGGAGGCGGCTGCACGGAAAGTGTCCGCGGCGCCCAGCAGGACGTCCTTGTCCTCGGCAACGAGGACGCGGGCCAGCTTGCCCACCGTGGTGGTCTTGCCCACTCCGTTGACGCCGACCACCATCATGACGGCGGGCCGGTCCGCGTGCCGGTCGATCCGCAGGCTGCGGTCCATGGAGGGGTCCACGATCTTGATGAGCTCTTCCCGGAGCAGTGCCTTGACGTGCTCGGGATCGCGCGTGCCCAGGACCTTCACGCGGTCGCGTAGCGCGTCCACCAGCTGCATGGTCGGTTCAGTCCCAAGGTCGGCGAGGAGCAGGGTCTCCTCCACCTCATCCCAGACGTTCTCGTCGATGTTGTCGCTGGAGAGCAATGCCAGCAGGCCCTTGCCGAGCACGTTGTTGGACTTGACCAGGCGTTCCCGGAGCCGGGTGAGCCGCCCGGCCACGGGCAGCGGAGTCTCCACCGGGATGGTTTCCAGGCCGGCCGCGTCATCCGGAACCCCGGCTTCCAGCCCTTCCAGGTCGACGGCGTCCCCAACCTGGCGGTCGGCAGGAGCGGCAGGGGCGGCAGGGCGGTCCTCGAGGAGGGTCCCTCCCCCTCCGAGCGGCTCAACGGGGTCGTTGGCGTCCCGGGTGCCGGGGTACTGGTTCCCGGATTTCCGGGCCTTCATCAGCACCGGGACCAGGCCGCCGATGACTACCAGGGCAGCAAGAATGGGCAGAAGAATGGGGATGATGTCATTCACACCCCTAGCTTCTCACAAGCTGCAGGGGCTTCTCAGACGTCCCCTCCCAGCCGCTGGCTGATGACGGTGGATACCCCGTCGCCGCGCATGGTGACGCCGTAGAGCGCGTCGGCCACCTCCATGGTCCGCTTCTGGTGGGTGATCACGATCAGCTGGCTGGATTCCCGAAGCTCTTCAAAGATCGTGATGAGCCGGCCCAGGTTGGTGTCGTCGAGGGCGGCTTCAACCTCGTCCATGACGTAGAACGGCGAAGGCCGGGCCTTGAAGATGGCCACGAGCAGCGCCACCGCCGTGAGCGACCGTTCGCCGCCGGACAGCAGGGACAGCCGCTTGATTTTCTTGCCCGCGGGCCGGGCCTCCACCTCGATGCCGGTGGTCAGCATGTCCGTGGGGTCGGTCAGGACCAGCCTGCCCTCGCCGCCGGGAAAGAGCCGGCCGAAAACCCGCACGAACTGGGCCGACGTGTCCGCGAAGGCCTCCGAGAAGACCTTCTGGACGCGGTCATCGACTTCCTTGATGATGTCCAACAGGTCCTTGCGGCTGGCCTTGAGGTCCTCCAGCTGGGTGCTGAGGAACTGGTGCCGTTCCTCCAGGGCGGCGAACTCCTCCAGCGCCAGCGGGTTGACCTTGCCCAGAGACGACAGGTCGCGTTCCGCTTTCCGGAGCCGCTTTTCCTGCTCCTCCCGGACGAACGGCACGCCCTCCACCACCGGCTGGCCCTCGGCATCGACCGGCGCCCGCAGCGCCGCCCACTTGTCCGTGGAGGTGGCCGCGGGCAGCGGTACCGGCCGGTCCGGCCCGTAGTCCGCCACGAGCTGGTCTGCGGTCAGCCCCAGCTCTTCCACCGATTTCGTTTCCAGCGCCTCGATCCGGAGCCGCTGCTGGGCGCGGGCCAGCTCGTCCCGGTGCACCGAGTCGGTCAGCTCCGCCAGTTCCCGGGCCAGGGCGTCATTGGCAGTGCGGATGTCCGCCAGTTCGCGGTCCCGCTGCTCGCGGACGTGCTCGGCGTGGTCCCGTTTCCGGCTGGCCAGCTCGACGGAAACGTCGCTGAACCGGATCAGCTGCTCCGCCGCGGCGGCGACAGCCGCCGCCCGCTTGGCCTGGATACGCCGACGGCGGGCCCGTTCGGCAGCTTGCTCCCGCGCCCGGCGTTCCGAGGCCGCAGCGCGTTCCAGCGAGGTGGCCCTGTTGCGGATGGCCGTGAGCTGTTCTTCCCGGCTGCGCAGCGAGAGGCGGGCTTCCATCTCGGCGGAGCGTGCCTGTGCGGCGGCCAGGGCCAGCGCGTCCCGCTGCTCCGTGGACGGTTCCTCCTCGGCGGGTGCGTCCTGGGCCGCGGCCAGCCGTGCGGTCACCGCCGTCAAGGCCTCCTGCTCGGTAACGATGTTTGCCTCGGCGCGGGCAAGCGACGCCGCCAGCCGTTCGCTCTCGCCGACGGCGCTGCGCAGGACCGAGTTGAGGTGGCCCAGCCGTTCGGCCACCGCGGCCAGCCGGGCATCGGATTCGTGCAGGCGATCCAGCGCTGCGTCCGCCCGCTCCTGCGCCTCGGCGCGGCGGGCCGCGGCGGCGGCAAGGGCGAAGCGGCACTGTTCCAGCCCGGCGGCGACGGCCGCCAGGCGGGATGCGGCGTCGTCGACGGCGGCCTGCACCTCGAGCAGCGAGGGCGCCTTCGCGGAACCACCGGTGACGGTCAAGGCGGTGAAAACGTCCCCCGCCAGGGTCACGGCAGTCAGGTCGGGATGCCGGGCGACAAGGTCCGTCGCGGAATCATGGTCGTCGACGACGGCGGTGGCAGCGAGCAGCGTGCGCACGGCCGACGCCGTGGTTCCGGAGGCCGTCACCAGGTCCGCCGCCGGGCGGGCCCCGGCCGGCAAGGATCCGGCTGCCACAACCGCGGCAGCGGGCGTTCCTGCGGGAGGGGCCGCGGCCTCGAGCAGCAGCGTGGCCCGGCCGGCGTCGTCGACCCGGAGGAGGCGCACCAGTTCTGCTGCCGTTCCGGCATCCCGCACCACGATGGCATCCGAAGCGCTGCCCAGGGCTGCCGCAACGGCTGCTTCGTAGCCCGGTTCGACGGTCAGGGCGGCCGCCAGCGGGCCGACGGTGCCGGACACCCCGGCGCCGAGGACATGCTCGGAGCCGTCCTTCCGGTTGAGGCCCAGCTGCAGGGCCTCGTGCCGCGCCTTCAGCGCGTCCCGTTCACGGACGGCGTCGCGCTCGGTGGCTTTGAGGGTATCGATCTCCGCGAGGATGCCGTCGAGGGCGGCGCTGGCGTCCTCGTATTCGGCATCGAGGGTTTCCTCGGCGTCCTCGACGCCCGCCACCTGCGATTCGAGCGCGGTGAACTCGGACTGGGCATGGCGCCGCCGCTCATCGCCGGCGGCCAGGGATTCGCGGAGCCTGCCGACTTCCGCCTGGGCAGATTCCACTTTGGAGCGCGCTGCCCCCACCTGGCCGGCGAGGCGTGCCAGGCCCTCGCGCCGGTCGGCGGCGGCCCGCAGCGCGGCGGTGAGCCGCTTTTCCTCGGCTGCCGCGGCGTCCTCGGCCGCTGATTTGGCGGCGGTGGCGGCCTCCAGCGCGGCCCGCCCGTCGAGGATGTCCTTTTCCAGCTCCGCCTGCTCGGCGCGGACCCGGGCGGCCTGCCGCTCCAGCTGTTCCGGGTCCCGGCCCGGCTCCGGCGCGGGGTCCGCGGAGCCCAGCAGGCGGCAGCGTTCCTGCGCCAGGGAGGCGAGCGAACGCAGGCGCTCCCGTCCGGCAGACAGCTGGTACCACGTGTCCCGGGCGGCGTTCAGCTGCGGGGTCGCCTCCGCAGCGAGCTGCTCGAGGGAGGCCTGGCGCCGGCGGCCCTCTTCGAGTTGGGTTTCGACGACGGCGCGCCGCGCCTTGAGCGCGGACTCGTCGGCGATGTCCTGTGCCAGGGTGTTTTGGAGCTGGACCAGGTCATCGGCCAGCAGCCTGGCCCGGGCATCGCGCACCTCGAACTGGACGGTCTGCGCGCGCCGGGCCACCTCGGCCTGCTTGCCGAGCGGCGTGAGCTGCCGGCGGATTTCCCCGGTCAGGTCGCTGAGCCGCTGGAGGTTGGCCTGCATCGCCTCCAGCTTGCGGACGGTCTTCTCCTTGCGCCGCCGGTGCTTGAGGATGCCGGCGGCTTCCTCAATGAAACCCCTGCGGTCCTCGGGAGTGGCGTGCAGCACCCGGTCCAGCTGCCCCTGCCCCACGATGACGTGCATTTCGCGGCCGAGGCCGGAGTCGGAGAGGAGTTCCTGGATGTCGAGGAGCCGGCAGGCCGAGCCGTTGATGGCGTATTCGGAACCGCCGGTACGGAACAGCGTTCTGGAAATGGTGACTTCGCTGTATTCGATCGGCAGCGCGCCGTCGGTATTGTCGATGGTGAGCGAGACGTGCGCGCGGCCCAGCGGCGGACGGCCGGACGTGCCGGCAAAAATGACGTCCTCCATCTTGCCGCCACGGAGCGTCTTGGCGCCCTGCTCCCCCATGACCCAGGCCAGAGCGTCCACCACGTTGGACTTGCCCGAGCCGTTGGGGCCGACGACTGCCGTGACGCCAGGCTCAAAGTCGAACGTCGTGGCTGACGCAAACGACTTGAAGCCCCGGACGGTCAGACTTTTGAGGTGCAAGGTGTTCCAGATCTCCATAGGTGGCGGCAGCGGCTGCTTATCATCCACCAAATCTAGTGGCTAAGGGCCGGAATCCCCGGATTTACGGCCCTCCGGGGCCTTTCGAAACAGGGTGGGAATTGTCACCAGCGGCCGTTGCGCGGCCGCGGCTGGCAGACCGGGCAGGTGTAGGAGGAACGGTTCATGAACTGCTCGCGCTTCATGATGCTGCGGATCCCCGCGGCCGCGCAGCGCCGGCACTCCTCACCCTCACGGCCATAGGCGTTGAGGGACCGCTCAAAGTAGCCGGACGAGCCATTGACGTTGACGTACAGGGAGTCGAAGCTGGTGCCGCCGGCGGCCAGGGCATCGGTCATCACGTCGCGGGCAGCGGCGAGCACGCGCTCGGCGTCCGCCCGCCGGAGGGTGTCGGTGGGCCGCGCATAGTGCAGCTTTGCCCGCCACAGGGCCTCATCGGCGTAGATGTTGCCGATCCCGGAGACCAGCCCCTGGTCCAGCAGTGCGCGTTTCAGCCCGGTCTTCCGCTTCCGGAGGCGGCGGTAGAAAGTGTCAAAGGAAAAGTGCGGGTCCAGGGGGTCGCGCGCGATGTGCGAGGCCTCCTCCGCGATGACCGGCACGGGGTCCTCCGCGAGCCCGCCCGGTCCGCCGTCGTCCGTGGGAACGAGCGTGGTGACGAACAGGCCGCCGAAGATCCGCTGGTCCACGAACCGCAGCTGCTCCGGCATGGTTCCCTCCGGGCTCAGCCGCAGGCGGATTTTCAAGTGCTTCTCGTCCGGAACGGAACTGTCCTGCATCAGCAGCTGCCCGCTCATGCCAAGGTGGGCCATCAGGGCGACGCCGGGCAGCCCCGGGTCGCCGTTATCGGCACTTGGGCGGGGCGTGCCGTCCCCTTGCAGCGGCATCCAGAGGAACTTGCCCCGGCGGACGACGTCGAGGACCCTTGCCCCCTCAAGGTTCCCGGCGAAATCCTCGGGACCGAGTGAGTGCCGGCGCACGGACCTCGGGTCCATCACGTCAACGCCGGTGATGGTCCGCCCGCGCAGCCAGTTAACCAGGCCGCGGCGGACCACCTCGACTTCGGGAAGTTCAGGCACGGGCGCTTAGCTGCCCGCGGCGGATTCCGACGGGGCCGCCTTCGCTTCCCCCGTTGGGGACTCGGCGCCAGCCGGTGCAGACCCCTCGGCCGGGGCCTTGGCTTCCGCGCCGGAGAGCTTCCGCCACGCATCCGCGGCAGCTTCCTGCTCGGCTTCCTTCTTGGAGTGGCCTGAGCCCTTTCCGTAGGCAGTCCCTCCGATCTGGAGGACGGCGACGAACGTGCGCGCGTGGTCCGGGCCGGAGCCCTCCACGGCGTAGTAGATGCTGCCCAGCTGGCGTCCTGCCGCCAGCTCCTGGATGCTGGTTTTCCAGTCCGTGCCGGCGCCGAGGGCGGCGGCATCCTTCAGGAGCGGTCCGATGAGACGCATCACCAGCTGGCGGGCGGTCTCGATGTCGTTGGACACGTAGGTGGCGCCGATGAGGGCTTCCATGGTGTCCGCCAGGATCGAGGCCTTGTTCTTGCCCTCGGTGAGCTTCTCCCCCTGGCCGAGGTAAATGTAGTCCCCGATGCCCAGGCTGCGGCCGATGCCGGCGAGGGCACGGGTGCTCACCACGGCCGACCGGCGCTTGGCCAGATCGCCTTCGGGAAGCGTCGGGTTGTCACGGTACAGCGCGTCAGTGACGGAGAAGCCAAGAATGGAGTCGCCCAGGAACTCAAGGCGCTCGTTGGTGGGTATCCCGCCGTTTTCATAGGCGTACGAACGGTGTGTCAGAGCAAGACGAAGCGTCCCGGCGTCAATGAAGACACCGAGACGCTTCAGAAGCTCTTCAGTTGAAGACATCCTGATCAGCTTGGGGGCCGATTAGACGTCCGCGACCTTGCGGCCCTTGTACTCAAGGAACAGCGCAGTGCCAGCCGAGTCGGTGACGACCTTTGCCTGGTGCGGCAGGCTGTAGGTGACCTGGCCGTTCTCGATGGTCTTCACCAGGTGGGGGGCAGTTGCCTTCCACTGGGAGCGGCGGGCGCGGGTATTCGAGCGAGACATTTTCCGCTTGGGAACAGCCACGGCTAACTCATTTCTCTCTAGAAAAACACTTACAAATCAATTTTGCCGGTCAGGCTTAGCCAGATCAGCTAGGGCAGCCCAGCGAGGATCTACGACCTCGTGGTGGTGCCCCGGCTCGTCTTCCAGGCGCGCTCCGCATTCGGAACACAGACCCTGGCAGTCTTCCCGGCACACCGGCTGGAACGGCAGCATGGTAACAACTGCGTCCCGCAACACCGGCTCAAGATCGATCAGATCGTGCTCGACTCGACGTTGCTCTTCTTCGTCTTCTTCATCCGAGAACACAGCGCCCTCGTAGAAGAAAAGCTCTTGCACATTGACCGCAAGGTCATACGCAAGGGGATCCAGGCATCGGCCGCACTCACCTTTGACTTCGGCGAGGGCGGTTCCTGATACCAGAATTCCTTCGTGTACGGCCTCAAGCCTCAGGTCGAGCTCGATATCCGAGCCTTCCTGAACGCCAATGAGCGCCACGCCGAGATCCCCCGGCGCGGGTACATGTTCCGTCAGTGTACGCATGCTCCCCGGACTGCGTCCGAGGTCCTTGACATCGAACATCAAGGGCGAACTTGCATCTCGCTTAATGAGAACTCCTGTTGAACATATGACCGACGTACCATCTTAGCCTGAACTCCCTGACGGACTCAAACCGGATGCCACGCCGGGGCACGCGGCCGGCGTGCACCGGAAACGTACCGGACAAGCCTACCCCTTTGGAAGACCCGCCCGCTTAAGGCGCGCCCGAAAGAAGCCGCTTCAGCACGGACCTCGGGACGTATTCAGAGACGCTGCCGCCGAGGCTGGCCACTTCCTTGATGAGGGTGGATGAGAGGTGGAGGTAGTGCGCCTCGGCTGGCAGGAACACGGTCTCCACGCCGCTCAGCTGGCGGTTCATGGTTGCCATGGGAAGTTCGTAGTCAAAGTCCGACGACGACCGCAGCCCCTTCACGATGGCGGACACGCCACGCTGCCGGCAGTACTCCGCCAGGAGGCCCTCCCCGACGGGTTCCACGACGATGCCGCGCAGCGAGGCCAGGGTCTCCCTGGCCATCTCGATCCGCTCCTCGAGCGGAAACCGGTACTTCTTGGCATAGTTGGTGGACACGGCGACGATCACCTCATCAAACAGGCTCGCGGCTCTGGCGATCACCTCGAGGTGTCCATTGTGGATGGGGTCGAAGGAGCCTGGGCATACGGCGCGTCTCATGCTCCGAACCTACCGTATCGGCGGGCCGGGATACCATGACACAGGCACCGGCCGCCACGGGGCCGTGGCCGAACAGACAGGCAGGAAACCAATGACTCAAACACGTCCGGCACCCTGGCAGCGCGCGGCCACCGGGGCGAACCTGTTGGCAAGTGACGGCGCCTTGGGCGTGACGATCTTCGAGGAGATGACCACGCTGGCCCTGCAGACCGGCGCCATCAACCTGGGGCAGGGTTTCCCCGACGAGGATGGCCCCGCGGAGATCAAAGCGGCCGCCCAGGCCGCAATCGCCGAAGGCTCCAACCAGTACGCGCCCGGCAAGGGGATCCCCCAGCTGCGCAAGGCCGTGTCAGCACACCAGAGCCGGTTCTACGGGCTGGAACCGGACCCGGACACCGAAATCATCGTCACTACCGGCGCCACCGAGGCCATCGCCGCGTCCCTGCTGGCCTTCGTCGGACCCGGCGACGAGGTCCTGACGTTCGAGCCGTTCTACGATTCCTACGGCGCGATCATCGGGCTCTCCGGCGCCACGCATGTCACTGCCCCTCTGCTGGCCCCCGAGTTCCTGCCTGATTCCGCAGCCCTGGCGGCGGCGTTCACCGACCGCACCAAAGTCGTGCTGCTGAACAATCCGCATAACCCCACCGGTGCCGTGTTCCCGCGCGAGGTGCTTCAGCGCGTCGTCGACCTCGCCCGGCAGCATGACGCGGTCATCATCACCGACGAGGTGTACGAACACCTCACGTTCGGTGTCCGGCACATCCCGGTGGCCACGCTGCCGGGGGCGGCCGACAGGACGGTCACCATCTCCTCGGCGGGCAAGACGTTCTCCTTCACCGGCTGGAAGGTCGGCTGGCTGAGCGGCCCCGAGCACCTGGTGGCGGCGGTCCGGACGGTGAAGCAGTTCCTCACGTACAGTTCCGGCACCCCGTTCCAGAGTGCGATCGCCACCGGCCTGGCCCTGCCCGACGAATTCTACGAGGGCATCTCCGCCACGCTGCGGAACAAGCGCGACATCCTGAGCGTGGGGCTGCGTGCGGCCGGCCTAGACGTGTTCACGCCCGACGGCACCTACTTCGTCAACGTGGACACCTCGCCGCTGGGCATCCGGGACTCGGTGGACCTGGCCCGGCGCCTGCCCGGGCTGGTGGGTGTGGCAGCGATCCCGGTTCCCGTGTTCTGCCACCCGGAGGGCGCGGAGCGGACGCGCAGCCTGCTGCGGTTCGCGTTCTGCAAACGCAATGAAGTCCTCGAGGAAGCCGCGGCACGGCTGGCCACCCTCCAGGACAGGCTCTGACCATGGCCGACGGCAGCGTCCGGGCGTCGCGCTTCCTGCGTGCCATCGGCCAGCATGCTGTCATCGAACCGGATACGTACACGGACGGCGGGTTCGTGCTCAGCATCGGCGGGGCCGAGCAGTCCCACGTGGACCTGGCCGATCCCGAGGATATCTTCTACGAATACCTGCGCCGCATCGGGCACATCGTGGATCTCGCCGCTCCGTGGGGTGAACCCATCCGCGCGCTTCACCTGGGCGCCGGCGCCCTGACCCTGGCCCGGTACATCCAGGCGACCCGCCCCGGCTCCCTGCAGTACGCCGTGGAACTGGAGCGGGAGCTGCTGGACTTCGTGCTGGAGAGGCTGCCGCTGCCGGAGGGCACCGACCTTCACACGGTCATCGGCGACGCGCGCGACGCCCTGGCGGAGCTGCCCGCGGACCTGCGTTTCGACGTCGTCATCCTGGACATCTTCTCCGGGCCGGAGGCGCCGGCGCACATCGCCTGCACCGGGTTCTACCAGGAAGCCGCTGCGCTCCTCACGGACCGGGGCGTGCTGATCGTGAATGTCGGCGACGAGCCCGGCTTGACGCTCGTCCGGAGCCAGGTGGCGGCGCTGCGGAGGGTCATGACGGACGTGGCCGCCTGTGCCGAGTCGGGGATGTTCACGGGAAAGTATCCGGGGAACATTATCCTTGCCGGCACCAGGAAGCCGTGGCCGCCCGAGTGGTCCGCCGCCCTCACCGCGCGCGGACCCCATCCGGCCAAGGTCCTGGCCGGGACGGAACTGGACCGGCTCTCGGACTAGCTACTGGTCCTCGGCCTCCAGCGCCACGTCCACGTCCTGGCCGCTGGACGGTTCCGCGTACCACAGCCGGGTCTCACCGTATTTCTTCTCGGCGAACCGCTCCAACCCTTCCGGCCACCCGGGTTCCGTGGCCCGGGACGAGCGTTCCACCACTACCACCGCACCGTCGTTGAGGTGCGGCGCGAGCTTTTCCAGGACCGAGGCCAGCGCCGGCTCTTCGAGGGGGTAGGGCGGGTCCAGGAAGGCGACGTCCCATGTGGCGTCTTCGGCAGCGCGGTCGAGGAAGGACTCCACCTTCGAGCGGTGGACCGTGACGGCCTTGCGGCCCAGGACGCCGTTGATGACGTCGGCGTTGCGCTGGCACACGGCGCTGGCCTTCGCGTCGAACTCGACGAGATCGACAGTTTCCGCTCCCCTGCTGGCGCTCTCCACCCCCAGCGCGCCGGAACCGGCGTACAGGTCCAGGACCCGGGCGCCGCCGAGCACGTTGAACGCGTCCAGCCGGGAAAACAGTGCCTCCTTGACCCGGTCGGTGGTGGGTCTGGTCTGGGACCCGGGCACGTTGGCCAGCGGGGTTCCACCCGCGGCACCGGCAACGATCCTGCTCATGCCCCGGCCCCCGCCGGCCCGGGTGGGAGGGGGTTCGTGCTAGCCGCGTTCAAGGAACGCCTCCTTCTCGGGATTCAAATACTCGTCAATGGCCTCGGCAAGTGCCGCATAGCCGGTCAGCGCGGGGTCCGCGGCGACGATCTTCTGGGCGTCCTGCCTGGCGCGGGCGATGATGTCCTCGTGCTCGAGCACGCGGAGCAGCTTCAGCGTGGACCGGCCACCGGACTGCGAGGCGCCGAGGATGTCACCCTCGCGGCGCAGCTTCAGGTCCTCCTGGGACAGCTCGAATCCGTCGGTGGTGGCCGCCACGGCGTCCAGCCTGCGCCGGCTCGGGTGCCCCGGTTCGAGCGTGGTCACCAGCAGGCACGTGCCCGGCAGCCCGCCCCTGCCCACGCGCCCGCGGAGCTGGTGAAGCTGGGAGATGCCGAAGCGGTCCGCGTCCAAAATGACCATCAGGGTGGCGTTGTGGACGTCCACGCCCACCTCAATGACGGTGGTGGAGACGAGCAGCTTGGTCTGGTTGGCGGTGAAGGAGGCCATGGTCTCGGACTTCAGGACCGGGTCCTGGCGTCCGTGGAGCGGCGCCAGCGCCACTCCGGCCAGGGCCGGTTCCTCTTTGAGATGCTCGACGACGGCGGTCACGGAGGCCAGTTCGCGCGCGGCTCCGTCGCCCTCCAGTTCCCCGGGCTCAGGTTCCGCTTCACCGGGAGTGAAGTCGCCGTCGTCGTCCGTGCCGATCTTGGGGCACACGACGTATACCTGGTGTCCTGACTCGATGTCCTCACGGGACCGGGACCAGATGCGGGCTGCCCAGGCGGGGTTCTCCGCAAGGCCCACAACATGCGTGGTGATGGGTGCCCGGCCTGCCGGCAGTTCGTCAAGCACGGAGGTTTCGAGGTCGCCGAACACCGTCATGGCCACGGTCCTGGGGATCGGGGTGGCGGTCATGACCAGCAGGTGCGGCGGCTTGCTGGCCTTGGCACGCAGGGCGTCGCGCTGTTCCACCCCAAAGCGGTGCTGCTCATCCACCACGATGAGGCCCAGATCAAAGAAGGTGACGTTCTCGCTCAGCAGCGCGTGCGTGCCGATGACGATCCCGGCCGTGCCGGACGCGGCGTCGAGCAGCGCCTGCTTGCGCGCGGCGGTGGGCATGGAGCCGGTAAGCAGGCTGACCTGCACCGAATGGTCGCCCAGTCCGCCCAGGAGCCCGTCGCGGGCCAGCGGGCCGAGAGTCCGCCGGATCGAGTCGAAGTGCTGTGCCGCCAGGACTTCCGTGGGCGCCAGGAGCGCCGCCTGCCCCCCGGCGTCGACCACCTGGAGCATGGCCCGCAGCGCCACAATGGTTTTGCCGGAGCCGACCTCTCCCTGCAGCAGCCTGTTCATGGGCCAGTCCTGGGACAGCTCCGCCGAGAGGGTCTTGCCGACGGCTGACTGGCCGGCGGTCAGGGTGAACGGCAGTTGGCGGTCGAAGGCTGCGAGCAGCCCGTCCGGCACAGGCCGACGCGCGGTGGCCTCCTCGGAAGCAAGCTGGGCACGGCGGCGGGCCAGGGCTGACTGGAGGACCAGGGCTTCCTGGTAGCGGAACCGCTCCCTGGCCTTACGCCAGTCCTGCGCGTTCTCCGGGGTGTGGATGAGCCGGTAGGCCTCCGGCACCGGAAGGAACTTTTCACGTGCGGATATGGCCGCCGGAACCGGGTCCGGCAGAGCGTCCAGGTCGGCGGTTTCCAGCAGGGCTTTCACGACCTTCTGGATGGACCAGCTGGTGATGCCTGCAGTGGCCGGGTATACCGGGATGGGCATGGCCGCGAGCTTTTCCGGGTCCATGTCCGGGACCTCCGGGTCGTTGTCCAGCAGCTGGTAGTTCGGGTTGGTCAGTCCCAGTGAACCCTGGTAGCGCGTGACCTTCCCGGAGAACATGGCCCGCCGGCCGGGATGCAGCTCGGCCCTGGCGAGGCGGCCGTTGAAGAAACTGATTTTCAGTGTGCCCGTTCCGGCGTCGTCGGTGACGACGACGTCGGTGATGGAGCCCTTCCGGGCGCGCATCTGCCGGGTGCTGTTGGACACGACGCGGGCGATAAGCGTCACTTCCTCATCGAACGGGAGTTCGCTGATGCGCGTCAGGTCACCGCGGTTGAGGTAGCGGCGCGGGAAGTGGTTGAGCAGGCCGCCGACGGTGGTGATGCCCAGATGCTTCCCGATGGCCGTCGCGGAGCGCTTGCCGACCCGGCGCTCCAGGCCGAGTTCCAGTTCGGCGTTCATCGTCCTTCTGCGCTCACTTCTCCCGACGGGTCCCGGGGCAGGGCGAGCTCGCTGACGGACACGTCCGCCGGAGCGCCCAGCGACCTGATCATGTCAAGGGCCGGGGCGGGGTCCGGGACATGCACGTGGACCCGCCACCGGTACCGGCCCTCGGCGTCGGCGGAAGGGCCCACCTGGCTCATGATCACGGAATCCCCGAGTTCATCCAGCCGCTGGCGGAGCGTGGCGGCGTCCAGCGGGGACAGGCTGATGGTGCACATGACCTCCACACCGTCGTCGGCCGGCATGCCGGTGTGGATGTGCGGGTCCTGGAGGTCGTATCCGTGCAGGCCGTCGAGCAGTTCGTTGCGGAGCTCCTCGCCGAGCACCGCCGAACGGAGGCAGTCCAGGATCAGCAGCATCCCCACGCCGCCGGCGTCCACCACGTGCGCGGCCTGCAGGGCATCAAGCTGCCCCTCAGTGCGGACCACGGCCTCGAGGGCCGCCTCCACGGCCGCGTCCAGGACCAGGCCCAGGGCATGGTTGCTGTCGTTGCCGTTCTGGCCGGCGTCGACGGCGGCCGCGGCCCGGCCCGCTGCTTCCATCACGGAGAGCATGGTGCCGGGAACGGGGTCGCTCAGTGCGGACCAGGCCCTGATCTGGGCCCGGTTGAGGGCGGCGGCGAGCAGAGACGAGGTGAGCCTCGCATGTCCGGCCAGTGGCTCTGCCGCGGCGCAGAGAAAAACGGAGAACAGCGTGCCGGAGTTCCCTCTGGCCTGCTCCATCGCCGCCTGGCCGGCGCGCGCCAGTACGGCGCCCACGTCATTGAGCTGCGCGGGTTGGCCGGGCTGCGCGGGCTGGCCGGGCTGCGCGGGCTGGCCGGGCTGCGCGGGCTGGCCGGGCTGTGCGGGCTGGCCGGAATCTGAGGGAGCACCGGCATCCTGCAGCGCCCGGGCTGCGGCACGGACCGTGAGGTACAGGTTGGTTCCGGTGTCGCCGTCGGCCACCGGGAAGATATTGATGGCATTGAGGCGGTCGCTGTGGTTGCCCAGTGCGGTTTCGGCCTTGCCCAGCCACCGCTTCATGGCTTGCGCGTTCGCGGCAACCTTAGTCTGCAAAGTGATCCCATCCCACGGAGTCAGCGGACCGTCCCGCGATCGTCACGCCCGGCGCCTTGTCTGCGCCGCAGGCCTGTACTGAGCCTATCCCAGTAAACCCGGGCGGTACCTGCATGCCCGCCGGGAATGTGGCGAGGAGCCCGTGGTCTTCGCCGCCGCCGAGCACCCAGGCGCGCGGGTCCGCGCCCAGCAGGCTGGCCGCGGTGCGGAGCGGCTCTGCGAGCACGGCCAGTTGCCCGGGTTCCAGGTCCAGCACAACGTGGCTGGCCGCGGCCAGTCTGGTTGCGTCCCGGACCAGGCCGTCGGAGATGTCCATCATGGCCGTGGCGCCGGACACGCGCGCCAGCGGTCCGGCCTCCAGGGGCGGCTCCGGCCGGCACTGAAGTTCGAGCAGTGACAGCTGCTCCGGGGTCAGGGAAGCCACATGATGGGGGGACTCCAGCAGCGCCAGCCCGGCGGCGGCCCAGCCTGCCCGGCCGGCGATGCCTAGCGTGTCGCCTTCCCGGGCGCCGGACCGCAGGACCGGCTGGCCGCCGTCGAGCGTTCCGAGAACCGCAACGGTGACGGACAGCTCGCGGCCGCGGCCAAGGTCGCCGCCGGCGACCGAGCAGGCCCCCGCTCCCAGTTTGCTGATGGCGGCCGTGAGGCCGTCCGCCAGGTCCTCGACCCAGCCGACAGGCGTGTCCGGGGGCATGGTCAGGCTGACCACCATGGAGGTTGCCGAGGCGCCCATGGCGTTGATGTCGCTGAGGTTTTGCGCAGCAGCCTTCCAGCCGACGTCGTACCCAGTGGTCCGGTAGCCGTTGTTCCACTCAAGCCGGAAGTCCTGGTCCTGGACCTGGGTGTCGATGCTGATGACCGTCCTGCCGTCCGGAACCGCGACGATGGCGGCGTCATCGCCGGGTCCGAGGACCACGGCGGCACTGTGCAGGGCGCTGAGTTCCAGGCGCGGGAAAATGCGCGCCAGAAGCTCCGCTTCGGACAGTTGGGCGACAGTCAATGGTGTTTGGGGCACGCCACTACGCTACCGCCACGGACAGACATTTTCGGCGGTCGGTCCGGATACCCGCGGAACGATAGGCTTGAGGGATGCATTGCCCGCCTGCCAAGAAACCCGTCCAGAAACCCGTCCGCAGGCTTGGGGCGGCAGTGGCCGCCGCGTTGACTGGGCTGGCGCTGGGCGGCTGTTCACCCGCCGTCGACGTCGCCCCCGCCGCCGATGCAGCCAATCCGGCCTGCGCCCCGATGATGGTGGCGCTTCCGGATGCCATCGGCGATGCCGGGCTGCGGAAAACGAACAGCCAGGCCACCGCCGCCTGGGGCGACCCGTCGCTGGTGGTCCTGCGGTGCGGGGTCAACGTCCCCGGGCCCACCACCGACCGCTGCGTCAGTGTCAACGACGTCGACTGGGTCATCAAGGAGGGGAACCCCGTGTGGACCCTGACCACCTACGGCCGGGAACCCGCCACGGAAATCCTGATGGATCCGAACAAAATCAGCTCGGCCACCGTCCTGGCTGACCTCTCCGGCGCAGCCGCGAAGATCAAGGCCAGCCGCAAATGCGTAGGCCAGCAGGACGTCCAGAACCTGCCCACCAGCAAGTAGGCAGGTTCCGGGCCCACGCCGGCAGGGTTCCCTGGCCGAAGCGGAGCGAGGTTAGGGTGCCGGTGGGGATTAGCGCAGGCCTGTCTTGCGGGTCAGCGCCAGGTGGATCAGCTCGTCGATCAGGTCCGGATAGGACAGGCCGGTGGCCGCCCACATCTGCGGGTACATGCTCTTCGGCGTGAACCCGGGCATGGTGTTGATCTCGTTGATGATGAGGTCGCCGTCCGGGGTGTAGAAGAAGTCGACCCGGCTCAGGCCCTCCGCCCCCACGGAATCGAACGCCGCGGCGGCAAGCTCGCGGACGCGGGCAATCGCTTCCTCCGGCATGTCCGCGGGGCAGCTCAGTGCGGCCGCGTCATCGACGTACTTGGCCTGGAAGTCGTAGAACTCGTGCTCGCCGGCGGCCACGGAGATCTCGCCGGGCAGGGACGTGCGGGGCGCATCGCCGCCGCGGCCCTCGAGCACGGCGCATTCGATTTCCCGGCCCATGATGCCGGCCTCAATCACCAGCTTCGGATCATGCTGGCGTGCCGCTTCAATCGCGGCATCCAGCGCGTCAAGGGAGTCCACCTTGGAGATGCCCATCGAGGATCCGGCGCGGGCAGGCTTGACGAACACCGGGAAGCCCAGCAGGTCGACCTGCTTGCGGACGGATTCGGGGTCGTTGCGCCACTGCCGGTCGGTCACGGCGATGTAGGGGCCAACCTTCAACCCGGCGGCCTCAAAGACCACCTTCATGAAGTGCTTGTCCATGCCCACGGCCGAGGCCAGGACGCCGGCGCCGACGTAGCGCGTGTCGGAGAGTTCCAGGAGCCCCTGGATGGTGCCGTCCTCGCCGAACGGCCCGTGCAGCAGCGGGAACACCACGTCGACGGTGCCGAGTTCCTGCGGGACCTCGTTGGGGGCCGTGACGATGAGCTGGTGTGCCCCGCCGATCTCGGTGAGGCTGACCGTCTGTTCCGACGGCGGGACCTCCGGAAGGGAGGTGGCGGAGAGGGACCACTGGGCAGTGTCCCCGGACGCGAGCACCCACTGGCCGGATTTAGCGATGCCGATGGGAACGACATCGTATTTGGTCCGGTCGATGGCCCCGAGCACTCCGGCAGCGGTCACGCAGCTGACGGCATGTTCACTGGAGCGGCCGCCAAAGAGGACGGCCACCCGTGGCTTGCGCCGGGCCGTCCCATCCTGGGTGGTGGTGATTTGGTTGGTCTTGTCCGCTGCGGTCAAGTTTTCTTCCGACACTGTCAGTAATCGCCTTCGGCTTTAAGTTCCCGGGACAGCAGCAGCGGCCCGAGTTGGTCAACGGACAATCTTCCGGCAAGGACCGCGACGACGGCCGCCGTGATGGGCATGTCGACGCCGAGCTTGCCGGCCAGTTCGTGGACGGCCTGGCCGGACTTGATGCCCTCGGCCGTCTGGGTCATTTTCTGGGCGACCTCATCCAGCGTGAGCCCCTGCCCCAGCAGGCGGCCCGCGGTGTGGTTCCGGGACAGCGGTGACGAGCAGGTGGCCACCAGGTCCCCGAGCCCGGCCAGGCCGGCCATGGTGTGGGCCTTCCCGCCAAGGGCCAGGGCAAGGCGGGAGGTTTCGGCCAGGCCGCGGGTAATCACGGAGGCCTTGGTGTTGTCCCCCATCTGCTTTCCTTCACAGATGCCCACGGCCAGCGCGATGACGTTCTTGACGATCCCGCCGATCTCGACGCCGACGATGTCGGAGGTGGTGTAGGGACGGAAGTACGGGGCGGTGCAGCTTCTGGCGATCCAGCCGGCGGCGGCTGCATCGGGGCAGGCGACCACCGAGGCCGTGGGTTCCTCCCGGGCGATCTCCATGGCCAGGTTGGGGCCGGATACGGCAGCGATGCGGTCGGCGGGGATGTCCAGTTCCTCGGCGATCACCTCGCTCATCCGGGCGTCCGAGCCCAGTTCAAGGCCCTTCATCAGGGACACCACGAGCGCATCGGGCCCGATCAGGGGCTTCCACTGGCGCAGCTGGAGGCGCAGCGACTGCGCCGGAACGGCAAGGACCACCAGGTCGGCCCCGGACAGCACCTCCGCCACATCGGTGGACGCAGTGATGCTCAGCGGAAGGTCGATGTCCGAAAGGTACTGCGGGTTGCGGTGGTTGCCGTTGATCTCAGCCACCACCTCCGCCCGGCGGCCCCAAATCCGGATCCTGCGGTCAACTCCCGACGCCGTGGCGGCGTCGGCCAGGGTTTTCGCGAACGTGGTCCCCCACGAACCGGCGCCGAGGACCGCCACGGACAGGGCTGAACCGGGCCGGCCGTGGACAACCGTCATTTCCCGCCCCGCTCGACGTCGCGGCCGTGCTTGGTCTGGTTGTGGGCGCTGGGGTCCCAGCGCCGGGCCGGCGGCTGCTCGCCGCGGAGTTCAGCCAGGAGTCCGGTCACGGCATCCATGATGACATCCGTGGCCTCCGCAAGGGTGGCCCTGTCCCGCGACCGTCCCGCAAAGCGCGAGAGGTCAACGGGGTCGCCGATCCTGATCCTGGAGGTCTTGCGCGGGAACAGGTGGAACCTCTTGGCGTAGCGGGGAAAGAGCTCGTGCGCGCCCCAGTGCGCCATCGGCACCACCGGGATGCCGGTCTCCAGGGCCAGGCGGGCGGCACCGGTATGGCCCTTCATCGGCCACAGGTCGGGGTCGCGGGTCAGTGTGCCTTCGGGGTAGATGATGATCGCCCCGCCCTCAGCCACAATCTCCTGGGCGAGCTGCAGCGAGCGGTTGGCCCCCGCCGTCGAACGTTCCACCGGAATCTGCTTGGTGGCATGCAAAATGGAGCCGACGACCGGGACCTTGAAGAGGCCCGACTTCGCAAGGAAGTGCGGGGCGCGCTTGTTGCTGTACAGCATGTGCCCGATCACGAGGGGGTCGATCTCGGTGCAGTGGTTGGGCACGGCGATGAAGCCGCCCGCGGGAAGCTTGTCCGTGCCCTCCCATTTCTTGTTCATGATCAGGTTCAGGGCCGGCCGAACAATGCCGGCGATGATGACGAACGTTATGTGGCTTTTGGCCGATTCTTTCACCGGGCCTCCGCTACTTCGCCGACGAAATGTCGAAGTCGGCGCCGAGCCCGGCCAGCTTCTCGGTGAACCGCTCGTAGCCGCGGTTGATGATGTCGATTCCGGTCACCCGCGAGGTGCCGGTGGCGGCCAGGGCGGCGATCAGGTGGCTGAAGCCGCCGCGCAGGTCCGGCACGTCGATGTCGGTTCCCTTGAGCTGGGTGGGGCCGGAGATGACGGCGGAGTGCAGGAAATTGCGCTGCCCGAAACGGCAGGGCACGCTGCCCAGGCATTCCCGGTGCACCTGGATGCTGGCGCCCATGCGGATCAGGGCGTCGGTGAAGCCGAAGCGGTTCTCGTAGACGGTCTCGTGCACGATGGACACGCCTTCGGCCTGGGTCAGGGCCACGACGAGGGGCTGCTGCCAGTCGGTCATGAATCCGGGGTGGACGTCCGTTTCGAGGACGAGCGGACTGAGCTTGCCGCCGCGGTGGTAGAACCGGATGCCGTCCTCGCCGATGTCCATGCCGCCGCCCACCTTGCGGAAGGTGTTCAGGAAGGTCATCATGTCCCGCTGCGAGGCGCCTTCGACGAAGATGTCGCCGCGCGTCACCAGCGCCGCGGACGCCCAGGAGGCCGACTCGTTGCGGTCCGACAGGGCCCGGTGGTTGTAGCCGCCCAGGTCGCGGACGCCCTCGATGCGAATGGTGCGGTCCGTCTGGACGCTGATGATGGCGCCCATCTTCTGCAGCACGGCGATGAGGTCGACGATCTCGGGCTCGGTGGCGGCACCGGAGAGTTCGGTGATGCCTTCGGCGCGGGTTGCGCTCAACAGCACCTGTTCCGTAGCTCCGACGGAGGGGTACGGCAGGGAGATCTTGGCCCCGTGCAGCCCCTTGGGCGCGGAAATGTGGATGCCGCCCGGGCGCTTCTCGACGACGGCACCGAACTGCCGCAGCACGTCCAGGTGGTAGTCGATGGGCCGGTCGCCGATCTTGCAGCCGCCCAGGTCCGGGATGAAGGCCTCGCCGATCGCGTGGATCAGGGGCCCGCACAGCAGGATGGGGATCCGTGAGTCGCCGGCGTGGGCGTCGATGGCCGTGCTCGGGGCCGTCTTGGCCGCCTTCGGATCCAGGGTCAGGTCGCCGGTGACGGGGTCCTTATCGACGGTCACGCCGTGCAGCTGGAGCAGGCTGGTGACCACCTCCACGTCCTTGATCTCCGGAACGTTCCGCAGCACGGAGGGCTCGTTGCCCAGCAGGGCAGCCACCATGGCCTTGGGCACAAGGTTCTTGGCACCGCGGACGCTGACACGGCCAGTTAGCGGGACGCCTCCGCGGATTGTCAGAACACTACTCATTTACCGGTTTCCTCACGACTACTCGCCCCCAAATCCTTACAAAGGCACCAGCTAAGCATATGAGTTCGCGTTACCGAACCGAAATACTGACGCGGGCGTGTGGGGCCCGGCGGCCGTTCCGGGGACAGCGGAAAGGCCCGCCGCGGCTATGCACGGCGGGCCTTCCGGCGTTGCTTTTGGGCTACCCGGTCAGGAGGTCCTGGCCGGCAGCGTCAGGGGTTTGAAGGACGGCCGCGTGGCTTCGTAGGCCGTAATGTCCTCCTCGTGCTGCAGGGTCAGCCCGATGTCATCGAGGCCCTCGAGCAGGCGCCAGCGTGTGTAGTCGTCGATCTCGAACGGGGCCACCACGTTGCCGCAGGTCACGGTCTTGGAGGCAAGGTCAACGGTCACCTCGGTCCCGGGCGCGTTCTCGAGCGTCTTCCAGATCAGCTCAATGTCATCCTGGGCAACCTGGGCCGCAAGGAGTCCTTGCTTGCCCGAGTTGCCGCGGAAGATGTCGGCGAAACGGGAGGAGAGCACGGCACGGAAGCCATAGTCCTTGAGCGCCCAGACGGCGTGCTCGCGGGAGGATCCGGTGCCGAAGTCGGGGCCTGCCACCAGCACGGACCCGGCGTTGAACGGCTCCTGGTTCAGGATGAAGGACGGATCCTTGCGCCACGCTGAAAACAGCGCATCTTCAAAGCCGGTGCGGGTGATGCGCTTGAGGTACACGGCCGGGATGATCTGGTCCGTGTCGACGTTGCTCTGGCGCAGCGGGACGCCAATGCCGGTGTGGGTGGTGAACTTTTCCATGGCGTCTTCCTAGGCGGCGTCGGTGGTGAGGGCTGCGGATTCCGGTGCCGGATCGAGGTCCGACGGCGAGCTAAGCGTTCCGCGGACGGCCGTCGCGGCTGCGACCACCGGGGAAACGAGGTGGGTGCGGCCACCCTTGCCCTGCCGGCCTTCGAAGTTGCGGTTGGAGGTGGAGGCGCACCGCTCCCCCGGCTCCAGCTGGTCCGGGTTCATGCCCAGGCACATGGAGCAGCCGGCAAATCGCCATTCGGCGCCGAAGTCCTTGAAGACCCTGTCCAGGCCCTCGGCCTCAGCCTCGAGCCGCACGCGGGCCGAGCCGGGAACCACGAGCATCCGGACCTTCGGGTCCTTCTCACGGCCGCGGATGATGTCCGCGGCGGCCCGCAGGTCCTCGATGCGCGAGTTGGTGCAGGAGCCGAGGAAGACGGTGTCCACCCGGATGTCCTTCATGGGCGTTCCGGCTTCCAGACCCATGTACTGCAGGGCGCGTTCCGCGGCGGCCTTGGCGTTCTCGTCGCCGAAGTCCTCCGGGGACGGCACCTGGGCTGACAGCGAGACGCCCTGGCCCGGGTTGGTGCCCCACGTGACGAAAGGCTCGAGCGTGTTCGCGTCCAGGTCGACCTGGGCGTCGAAGACGGCGTCGTCGTCTGTACGCAGCGTGTTCCAGTACTCGACGGCGGCGTCCCACTCGGCCCCCTGCGGCGCGTGCGGCCGGCCGTTCATGTACGCGTAGGTGGTCTCGTCCGGAGCCACCATGCCGGCGCGCGCGCCTGCTTCGATGGACATGTTGCAGATGGTCATCCGGGCATCCATGGACAGCGCGCGAATGGCTGAGCCGCGGTACTCCAGGACGTAGCCCTGGCCGCCGCCGGTGCCGATTTTGGCGATCACGGCGAGGATAATGTCCTTGGCGGTCACTCCGGGGCGCAGCGTGCCCTCGACGTTGATGGCCATGGTCTTGAACGGCTTGAGCGACAGCGTCTGGGTGGCCATGACGTGCTCCACCTCGGACGTGCCGATGCCCATGGCCAGCGCACCGAACGCGCCGTGCGTGGAGGTGTGGGAGTCGCCGCACACCACGGTCATGCCGGGCTGGGTCAGTCCCAGCTGCGGACCCACGACGTGCACGATGCCCTGCTCGGCGTCACCGAGAGGGTGCAGGCGGACGCCGAACTCCTCGCAGTTGTTGCGCAGGGTCTGGATCTGGGTCCGGCTGGTGAGGTCGGCGATCGGCTTGTCGATGTCCAGCGTCGGGGTGTTGTGGTCCTCGGTTGCGATGGTGAGGTCCGGGCGGCGCAGCTTGCGGCCGGCCAGGCGGAGACCCTCGAACGCCTGCGGGGAGGTCACCTCGTGGACGAGGTGCAGGTCGATGTACAGAAGGTCAGGCTGGGCGTTGGCGCCTTCGCCGTCGCCTTTGCGCACCACGTGCGCGTCCCAGACTTTCTCGGCCAATGTTTTGGCCATGGCCATCTCCCTTCGATGCTGTTTGTTGTTGGATCCACTGAAACAGCAGACCCCGGTAATAAGCCAGTCAAAAGATTTGCATCTCAGATAATGAGACGGCAATATCAGTACATGGACAATTCTAGTGGAGTCGGTGTCATTGATAAAGCGGCCCAGGTGCTCGACGCGCTTGAGGCTGGACCCACCACTCTTGCGCAGCTGGTCGCTGCCACGGGACTGGCGCGGCCAACAGTGCACAGGCTGGCGCTGGCGCTGGTCCACCACCGCCTGGTGAGCCGCGATATCCAGGGCCGCTTTGTCCTCGGCAGCCGCCTGGTGGAGCTGGCATCCGCCGCCGGCGAGGACAGGCTGATCGCCTCCGCCGGTCCGGTCCTGATGCAGCTCCGCGATGCCACCGGCGAAAGCGCCCAGATCTTCCGCCGCCAGGGCGACTGGCGGGTTTGCGTTGCCTCCGCCGAACGGCCCATTGGCCTGCGCGACACCATTCCCGTGGGCACCCAGCTGTCCATGAAGGCCGGCTCCGCCGCCCAGGTGCTGCTCGCCTGGGAGGACCACGACCGCCTGCTGGAGGGGCTGCAGTCCGCTCGCTTCACGCCCACCGTTCTGGCGGGAGTACGACGGCGGGGCTGGGGCCAGAGCCTCGGCGAACGGGAGCCGGGAGTCGCCTCAGTCTCCGCACCTGTGCGCGGACCATCTGGGCGGGTTATTGCCGCCGTTTCCATCTCCGGCCCGATTGAGCGGCTCACCCGGCAGCCGGGCCGGCTGCACGCGGAGGTTGTTTGCAACGCGGCCCGCGTTCTGACGGAAGCCCTCCGCAAGAATAACGACTGACTTCACGTTTGGGTGGCCCCGTCGCCCAACTGGGTGGCAGGCCAGGGCGTTCCCATGGCCGAAAACGCCCCCTGCTGCTACCCAGTTTTCGTTCTGAGATGGATCTAAAAAACTTTCAGGCCTTGCCCACATCTGGTGCCCGACGGACCCTTTAATGTCAGTGGGCATTGGCAGACTGTGTTCATGGAAGGCAGCCGGAATTCAGCATTGACAGGAGAGGCGCCGCGCGCCGGCGTTGTGCGCTCTGCTGCGGTTCCTGAGTTTGCGGTCCACGGGTTGGCCTACGACGATGACCCCAACTTCGTGTACCCCGACGACGTTTCTCCTGAGGACCCTTTCGCCGACGCCCCGATTGCTGACGATGACTTCCCGGAGGACCCCTTTCCTGAAGCCCTGTTTGCTGACGTTTTGTTCCCCGACGGCGCTGCCTGTGGCGGACCTAGGCCGAGTTTAACGGCCAGGGTCGCGGCGGCACCCACCCTTTTGCCGGTCGACCTCACCGCCGACGGCGCCGGGCTGATTGACCAGACCCGCGCGCTGGAGAAACTTAAATGCTGGGCTGCCGGGCAACAGGCGCGGCTTGCGGTTGCCTTCGAGATACGGCACCGCGACGAACACGCCGAACTCGGGGAGCAGGGCAGCCCTGAGACGCTGTTGGCTGAGGACCTCGGCAAGAAACGCCCCAAGGAAAACACCCTCGGGGTGGCCGGGCAGATCGCCCTGGCCCGGGGCGAGTCCCGCACCGCGGCGGCCTGCTGCTCGGCATGGCCAAGGCCCTCGTCACCGAAATGCCCACACGCTGGCCGCCTTGCATACGGGCCAGTTGAACGAAGAACGCGCCATGTACGTCGTGAAAGATACAGCAGTCCTGACCGTCGAAGACCGGATGGCCGTCGATGAGGAACTCGCCGCTGACACCGGAACTTTCACGGGCGCCGGAACCCGGACCATCATCGCCGCCGTCAAGGCCGCCGCCACCCGACGGGACCCGCGTTCGGTCACCCAGCGCGCCAGCCATGCCGTGTCCGAGCGGTTCGTGAGCCTGCGCCCGGCCCCGGACTGCATGACCTACCTGACCGCGCTGCTGCCCGCCCACCAAGGCGACGCCGTGTATGCGGCCCTGACCCGGCACGCCGAAACCCTCAAGTCCGCCGGGGACCCGCGTTCGCGAAACCAGCTCATGGCCGACACGTTCGTCGAGAGGACCACCGGTACCCCCGGCGGTGTCACCGGCATTGAGGTCAACCTCGTCATGACCGACCGCACCTTCCTCAAAGGCGACAGCGAACCCGCAAGGCTCGCTGGTTATGGCATCGTCCCCGCCACTTGGGCCCGGGAACTCATCAACCGGGAAGAAGCACCGGAACACAAACAAGAACCGGTACAAGAACGTCGGGCTGCTGGCCCAGGTGTGCCCGGCTCAAACAATGGCCAGAACGATGCGGTGAAGGAACTGAAGATCTGGCTCCGGCGCCTGTACACCGCCCCGGACACCGGCGACCTCGTCGCCATGGACTCGAGACGGCGCCTTTTCCCCGCCCCGCTGCGCCGCTTCATCCAAATCAGGGACCACACGTGTCGAACCCCGTATTGCGACGCCCCCATCCGCCACCACGACCACATCATCCCCTGGCACAACAATGGCCCAACCAGCCTCGCCAACGGCGCCGGACTCTGCGAAGCCTGCAACCACACCAAAGAACTCCCCGGCTGGAAAGCCCAACCCAGACCCGGCCCGAGGCACACCTACGAAATCACCACTCCAACCGGCCACACCTACCACTCCACCGCACCCCCGCTGCCAGGAACCGGGCAGTAGTCTGGGCGCATGACCAGCTATGCAGTGTTCCTCCGCGGCATCAACGTGGGCGGCATCAACATCAAAATGGCGGACCTCAAGGAGGCCCTCAAGGCGGGACCATTCACCGGCGTAAAGACCCTGCTGGCCAGCGGCAATGTGGTGCTGGCCAGCGATCTCGGACCTGCAGCCGTCAAGAAGGAATTCGAGGCCACCCTGCGGAAGGCGTTCGGCTACGACGCCTGGGTGGTGGTGCTGACAGCGGACCGGGTAGCCGAACTCGTTGCCGCGTGCCGCTACCCTGCCGACGACAAAACAACCCACACCTATCTCACCCTGGCTTCGGATAAGGCGGCACTGGACGAGCTGTTCGCCTCCGGGAAAGCGCTGGACGGCGCCGAGCAGGAGCGGCTGGGTCCCGAGGCCATGGCGTGGCTGGCGCCCGCCGGCGGCACGCTCGAGAGCCCGTTCAGCAAACTCTCCGCCAAGCCGAAGTACAAGGCCTCCACCACCACCCGGAATCTCCGCACCATGATCAAGGTCCGGGACGCCGCCACAGCTTTGGAGTCGGCGGCGGGCTGAGCAGAACTAACTGGCGGCGGGCTGAGCAGAACTAGCCGGCGGCGGCCCGCAAAGCCGCGTTGAATGATGCCAGCCGCCGCACCTCCACCTCGACCGGTTCCACCACCAGCCGGCCCGCCACCTCCGCCACGGCTGCATTGAGCCGCTTCCTGGCCCTCGCGCCGCGGCGGCGCGCCACGCCGGCGGAGATGAATTTGGCCGTCACGGCGAGCAGGATCCCAACCGCAGCTCCGCCCGCAATCAGCAGGGTGGGGACCGGCCAGCCTTCCACCCGGGGCACCTCCGGCACGGGCAGCTGCAGGTAGCCGAGACCGGCCAGCACACCGAGCCACCCGAGCCCTGCCACGGCCGCGAGCAGGGCCAGCCACTGGATCACGTTGAATGCGCCCCACCACCAGGACGTGCGGCCGGCAGCCAGGTCTGCCCCGGCGATCGCTTGGTCAAGAGCATCCGGCAACCGGTCCCTCCCCCTCCGGGCCGCCGCGCGGATGGACGCCCGCCACGGGCCGGGAGCGCCGTCGCTGGCGGCGTCGGCAAACTGGCGGACCGCGGTATCGGTCCGCGCCCGTTCCGGGGCTCCGGCGGGCGGCAGGGATGTCCGGTTCACCTCCGCGCTGGCATTGCGCCGCAGGTTGAGCCGGCGGAGCGGATCTGGCCGGAAACGGACAAGCCAGCGCGTCACGGGCCAGCCGGTGCGCCGGGTGGACTCGATCCGGTAGGACGCGGACACTGCGTCAGCCACCAGCGGCACGTTGGCCGCCGTGGCCAGTTCATCGGCAAGCCGCGCCACGGTCCCGCTCTTCACGCCGGCGGCTTCCCCGCGGCCCGAGGCTTCCTCCAGCTGTGCGGCTGTCTTGGTCACGTCCGCGGACAGCCGAAGGGACAGCGCCTCCCGCTGCGACACCACGCGGCGAATGGCAGCCCGGACGCCGTCCACTCCCGCTCCTGTCAGTGCGGAGGCCGCCAGGACCTGTACCTTGCCCAGTCCGTCGCGGGCCAGGATTCCGTGCAGGGACTCCAGCACCGGCCCGACGTCCGCTGCCGGAAGCCTGTCCACCTGGTTGAGCACAACCAGGGTGACGGCCCCATGTGACGCCAGCGGAGCCAGGAAGCCGTCATGGACAGCGGCGTCGGCATACTTTTGCGGGTCCAGCACCCAGACCAGGACGTCAACCATCCCCACGAGCCGCTCCACGATCTCCCGGTTAGCGGTACGGGTGGAATCGAAGTCGGGCAGGTCCAGCAGGATCAGCCCGGTATCCTCGTCGGCAAATCCGTCCACGGGATCTGCGAGGTGGCGGGCCCGCACGTCCAGCCAGTCGAGCAGCGGCTCACTGCCGTCAGCGCCCCAGACGCTCGCCAGGGGCTCGGAGGTGGTGGGCCGGCGCGCGGCCGCCGTGGCGATCTCGGCTCCGTTCACGGCGTTGAACAGTGTGGATTTCCCGCTTCCTGTCGCCCCGAAGAAGCCGACCACCGTATGGTCTGCCGAGAGCGCCCGCCGCGACCGGGCACGTTCCAGCACCCCAAGCACGTCCTCGAGGGCGGCCTCGGGAAGCACGCCTTGGGCCAACTCCCGCGCCGTGCCCAGAGCCTCGAGGCGGCCCTGCAGCCGCGTCTCGTCCTTCGCCCTCCCCCGGCGGCTCACGTGGCATCCGCCAGCCGGGTCAGCGCCCGCGCATGTTCGGCGAGTTCGACGGCGGCCTGCCCGGCTTCCGGGTCCAGCCGGTCCAGGAAGCGCTCCTGCTCGGCCGCCAGCAGGCCACGGCACCTGCTGCTCAGGTCCTCGCGGGCGGTACGGGCCAGCCGGCGGACGGCGTCCTCACCAAAGACGGCTTCGAGCAGTTTCTGGCCTACGACGGCGGTTCCTCCCGCCACGCCGATCTCAAGGCCGGTCAGCCCGGCGGTCATGGAGAAAACCACAATCATCAGGGCGGCACCGAGGCCGTTAATGCCGAAGGAAAGCCACCGTGCCTGGGTCCGTTTCTCCTGCCCTTCAGTCCTGATCAGTTCCATGAGGCCCGCCTGCCAGTCGCGTATTTCCGCCGCCACGAGGTCCCCGAAGCCGGGGCTCGTTCCTGAGAGGTCATCTGCGCCCAGGAGCTGCCGGCCCGCCGGGTCCGAGCGCCAGCGCTGGTCCGCGTCCTCCGCCGCCTTGGCAGCCTCATCCAGGATGACGGCCTGGAGGCCTGTCTCAATGGCGGTTTCCACTTTTACGGCGGGCGCGGGCTCGCCGCGGAAGAAGGCCCCCAGCCGGTCACGGAACCGCCCGACGTTCTGCTCCAGGCTCCGGAAGAACTCACCCGTTCCCACAAAGTCCTGCCAGCGGGCCAGGACCTCCCCGCGGAGCAGGGCCCCGTCCTTAGTGGCGTCGATGATCCGGGTGCCCGCGTCCCGGTAGGCGGCGCGCACGTCGTCGCCCAGCAGGCCGGCCGCGCGGCCCTGCTCGTTGGCGGCGTCGGCGATCCGTCCCACGCGCTGGCCAAGCTCCCGTACGGCGCCGTTCAAGGTCCTCCGTACGATGTCGGCCCGGGCAACGGCGTCGGCGGCAAGGCCGCGAAGCCAGGCCTGCAGGGGCTGCACCGTTTCCGCCGGCAGCATGCCGGAACCGCCAAGGTGGACTTCCGGGATGACGAAGAGGCGGGCGGTTCCAAGTCCCTCCCGCGCCAGCATGCTGCGCAGGTCCTCGCTCACTTCGGCTTCCGCAGCCGGCGGCACGCGGTCCAGGACCACCGCCACCATGATGTCCCTCGAGGCCGCGTTCAGCAGCAGCTTCCACGGCACAGCGTCAGCGTAGCGGTTGGCGGTTGTCACGAAGATCCACAGGTCCGCTGCTGCCAGCAACTGCCCGGCGAGCCTGCGGTTCTCATCGGAGATGGAGTCAACGTCCGGAGCATCAAGCAGTGCAATGCCCTGCGGCACGGCGGGCTCACCCACAAGGACCAGTGATGAGACGGGCGCGGTGTCTGATGACGTTCCGGCCTGACCGGCCGGCCCGGGCGCGGCGGCTATCGCGAGGGGGGTTCCCGGGACCACGGTCCCGCGGATCCGGCTGAGCCCGGGCAGTACCCGCTGGTCCTCGAACCAGGCGGCCTCCGAGGGATGGTGCAGGAGGATGGGCTGCCGGGTGGTGGGCCGAATGGCGCCGGCGCGCGTGACCGGGTGGCCCACGAGCGCGTTCACGAGCGTCGATTTTCCTGCCCCCGTTGAACCGCCGACGACGGCCAGCAGCGGTGCGTCCAGACTGCGGTAACGGGGCAGGATGTAGTCATCAAGCTGGGCCACGGAGTTCCGGATCTCCAGGCGCGCCCGGTCAGCCGTGGGCAGTGCCAGGGGCAGCGAAACAGCTGCCAGGACGCGGCGGATTTCCTCCAGGAGGGGAACGCCTGCAGGCTGCGTTTCCATGTCCTGGCCGCTGGTATTCGGGATCCGGTTGGACGTCACAGCCTCATCATGCCAGTTCAGGCCGGATTTCAGTCGAACCGTCTGCAGACCCACAGAATTCCCGGACAAAGAAAAACCGGCCCCGGGCTATTGCCCGGAGCCGGTTACTTGTGACCCCAGCGGGATTCGAACCCGCGTTACCGCCGTGAGAGGGCGGCGTACTAGGCCGCTATACGATGGGGCCGCGTACTTTCCGATCAGCGTTTCCGCCGATCAAGCCAAGATAGTGTTTCACACATTTGGCTTTGTTCCAAATCGATAATTTCGATTCGCAACGTCTGAAATTCTGCGAAAAGTCCGAAGAATTTCAGAGCTGGGATACCAGGACTCGAACCTAGAATGACGGTACCAGAAACCGTAGTGTTGCCAATTACACCATATCCCATTGGCGCTTTCGGGCCGGTCGAAAGTCTCTGTCTTTCGCTCCGTGCCCCTCAGCACGAGTAATTACTCTACCCGAGACTTTTGCGCCGCACAAATCGGCGGGGCGTTACCTGCGCCACACTTTCGGCGCACCGCAGCGGGGCAGGCAACGGTGCCGCGCCGGTTAGCTCGACTCCGTCGGGAGCGCCAGCAACTCCAGCAGCGAGGTGATCTCCTGCCCCTGGAAACCCGGAGCCTGTTCCCCGCCGCGGTTGAGCCAGATGCCCAACAGTCCTGCCGCCGTCGAGCCCTCAGCGTCCAGGAGCCGGTTGTCGCCGATATACAGCGTGGTGGCAGGCGTGCCGCCGATCAGCCGGACGCCTTCGAGGTAGATGGCGGGGTCCGGCTTGGGTACACCGACTGTGTCAGTGCCCACAAGGAACCGGATACGCTCCAGGCCGGCGCTGTCCAGCTTCACCCGCTGGTAGTCGTGCACGTTGTTGCTCACGGCCCCATAGGGAATGCCCGCCCCGTCGAGGGCGTCGAGGAGTGGCAGCACATCCTCAAAGGCCCGGACGTAGCTGGGCTGCAGCCGCGAGTACGTGCTGAGCCAGTTGTGGGACTCCTCTCCTTCGCCCATTTCGACGCCGAAGTGGCCCAGGGCCGCGCGGCCCCGGAGCAGCCGCTGCTCGTTGAAGGTCAGCTCTCCGGCGAGGTAGCGGTCGTAGTAGTGGGTTGTCTCGTGCGTGAAGATCCGGCCAACCTTCTCCCACCCGGCCTGGTCCAGGCCGGGCAGGAGGTGTTCACTGGCGTCACGCAGCGCCGTGGTCATGGCGTAGGCCAGGTCCACGAGGGTGTCGTCAATATCGAACAGGACGCCGCTGACCGCCCCGAGGCTCCGGGACAGGACGGCGTTTTCCACTGCGGGCTGTGACATTAGCCGCGGAAAGCGCGCAGCCGCGCCAGGGACGATTCCTTGCCCAGGATGACCATGGACTCAAACAGCGGCGGCGAGATCCGGCGGCCGGAGATCGCGGTGCGCACGGGGCCGAAAGCGAGCCGGGGCTTGATTCCCAGGTCCTCCACGAGGGCCTGCTTGAGCGCGGACTGGATGTTTTCTGCGTTCCAGTCCTCGATCGGCTCGAGCGCAGCCAGCGCCGCGTCCAGGACCTCGGTGACGTTCTCCGGCAGGCCCTTGCGCGCGTCGGCGGCGACGTCGATCGCGTCGTCGGCCTTGAACAGGAACGCCAGCATCTCCGGGGCTTCGCCGAGGAGGGTGATGCGCTCCTGGACCAGTGGTGCGGACTCCGTCAGGATTTCCTCCTGGCGGTCGGTGAGGATCTCCCCCACAAGGCCGGCGCGCCGGAGGTACGGGACCAGCCGCTCGCGGAAGTCAGCAGGATCCAGGCGACGGACGTGCGTCCCGTTGATCGCTTCAGCCTTCTTGAGGTCGAAACGGGCCGGGTTGGCCAGGACATCGTGGATGTCGAAGTTCTTCACCAACTGTTCCACCGTGAAGATGTCCTCGTCAGCGCTCAGGGACCAGCCGAGCAGGGAGAGGTAGTTGAGCAGCCCCTCGGGGATGAAGCCGCGCTCGCGGTGCAGGAAGAGGCTCGATTCCGGGTCGCGCTTGGAGAGCTTCTTGTTGCCTTGGCCCATGACGTAGGGCAGGTGGCCGAACTCCGGCATGTATTCCGCGACGCCCACAGCGTAGAGCGCCCGGTAGAGGGCGATCTGCCGGGGCGTGGAACTGAGCAGGTCCTCGCCGCGGAGGACGTGGGTGATCCCCATCAGTGCGTCATCCACCGGGTTAACCAGAGTGTAGAGCGGCGCGCCGTTGGCACGCACCACGGCGAAGTCCGGGACGGAGCCGGCCTTGAACGTGATCTCGCCACGCACGAGGTCGGTGAACGTGATGTCCTCGTCCGGCATCCGCAGCCGCAGCACGGCTTCCCGGCCCTCGGCCTTGAAGGCAGCAACCTGTTCGGCGCTGAGGTCGCGGTCAAAGCCGTCGTAGCCCAGCTTCGGGTCCCGTCCGGCGGCACGGTGGCGCGCCTCGATCTCGTCCGGCGTCGAGTAGGACTCGTAGATGTGGCCGCCCGCCCGGAGCTTGGCGATAACGTCCTGGTACAGGTCTCCCCGCTGCGACTGGCGGTACGGCGTGTGGGGACCGCCCACCTCGACGCCCTCGTCCCAGTCGATGCCGAGCCAGTTCAGGGCATCGAGCAGCTGGTGGTAGCTTTCCTCGCTGTCCCGTGCCGAGTCCGTGTCCTCGATGCGGAAGATCATCTTGCCGCCGGTGTGGCGGGCGTAGGCCCAGTTGAACAGCGCCGTGCGGATCAGCCCGACGTGCGGGGTGCCCGTGGGTGAGGGGCAGAAGCGGACGCGGACGGGCGTTTCGGCGGTGACGGCAGGAATGGCAGCAGAAGCGGCGGAGGGGGTAGTCATAGTGATACCAACTTTACCAACCGGGCGCGCCTGCCCCGCCCGGTTCGCAGGACTGTCGGTGGCTAGCGGCGGACGACGGGGTTCGACAGCCGGCCGATGCCTTCAATTTCCACTTCGTACCGGTCGCCGGCCTGGACCAGGCCCACGCCGGCCGGCGTGCCGGTCATGATCACATCGCCGGGCAGCAGCGTAAACGCGCTGGAGACGATGGAGACCAGTTCGCGGACTCCGCGGATCATTTGGGTGGTGCTGCCGTCCTGGCGGAGTTCACCGTTGAGCCGGCCCTTGATGGACAGGTCCTCGGGATCGAGTTCGGTTTCGATCCACGGTCCGAGCGGCGCGGAGGTGTCAAAGCCCTTGGCCCGCGCCCACTGCAGGTCGGTCTTTTGGACGTCGCGGGCGGTGAGGTCGTTGCCGCAGGTGTATCCGAAGATCACGTCATCGGCACGTTCCTCCGGCACGTCCTTGCAGATGCGGCCGATGACGACGCACAGCTCCGCCTCGAAGGAGACCTCCTCGGAGAACTCCGGCAGCACCACGGGATCGTTCGGACCCACCACGGAGGTGTTGGGCTTCAGGAACAGCAGCGGCTGCTGGGGCACCTCGTTGCCGAGTTCGTGGGCGTGCTCCACAAAGTTGCGCCCCACGCCGATCACCTTGCTGCGCGGAATGATGGGCGCCAGGAGGCGGACATCCTCCAGCTTGTGCCGCACGGAGGTGCGTTCCACACCGTTAAAGAAGGGATCGCCGTTGATGACAGTGATTTCCTCACTGCCGGGCTGGCCTTCAACAACGCCGTAAAGGGGATCAGAATCGACTACAAACCGGGCAATACGCATGGCTCCAAGCCTACAGTCTCAGTCCCTCTCCCTCAGGAGCCGCAGGTATTCCAGCTGTGCCGCCACGGAATTCTCGGCTGCGCGCCGAACGGAAGGGTCGACGTCGGCATACACCACGCTGGTGACCTCGCCTACGCCGGCATCCTGGCCGAGGCCGGCCAGGGCGGTCCGGATCTGCGCGAGCCGGTCCAGCCGGTGGTCCCGGTAGGCGCGGACCACGGCGTCGAGCGACGGCAGGACGGGGCCGTGGGCGGGCAGCACGGTTGCCGGGCCCAGCCGCTCCAGCCGGTCGAGGGAAGCGAGGTAGTCGGCCAGCGTGCCGTCCGGGTGGTCCAGCACGGTGGTCCCCCGGCCCAGGATGGTATCTCCGGTCAGCACCGAGCCGGCCGGGCCGTCGAGGGGCAGGTGGAAGCAGACGGAGTCGGAGGTGTGCCCGGGAGTGGACACCACACGGATCTCGGTGCCGCCGGCGGCGATGGTCTCCCCCGGCTGCAGCACGGCTCCTCCGTGGCAATGCCCGGAGGCGGCGGCCCGGACAGGGGCGCCGGTGATTTCGGCGAGGCGGGCCGAGCCGGCGGTGTGGTCCGCGTGCCGGTGCGTGACCAGGACGAGCTCCACGGGTCCGGCAGCCGCGAGGGCCTGAAGGTGCGTCTCGTCGAGCGGCCCCGGGTCCACCACCACCACAGACCCGTGGCCGGGTTCCCCGACGATGTAGGAGTTGGTCCCCTCGAGGCTCATCGGTCCCGGGTTGGGCGCGAGGCGGAACCGCGTCAGCGGGCTGCTGTCGGTAAAGGCGCTGGTGATGTCCTGGTTCACAGATTTCATTCTGTCATCCGTCAGGGCAAGCCAACGGGAACAGAAGGATGAATAGCAGAACGACGGCGGGCGTCCGGTGGGGCCAAAACAGCCCAGCCGGCCACCCGCCGTCGTTCGCTTCTTTAGTTATCGTGCAGCTGCGGCTCAGGCGAGCCGGGTCAGCCAGCCGTGCGTGTCCTCGACGGTGCCGGTCTGGATGCCGAGCAGCTGGGTTCGGATGGCCATGGTGGTCTCGCCGGCCTTTGCATCCTCCGAGCCGATGAATTCCGTAGCGTCCTTGAGGACACCGATCGGAGTGATCACGGCGGCGGTGCCGCAGGCGAACACCTCGGCTATGTCGCCGGAGGCCACGCCGTCGCGCCATTCGTCCAGGGTGATCTTCCGTTCGGAGACCTCACGGCCCATGTCCTTGGCGACCTGGATGATCGAGGAGCGGGTCACGCCCTCGAGGATGGTGCCGCTCAGCGCGGGCGTCACCAGCGAGCCGTCCTTCATGACGAAGAAGACGTTCATGCCGCCGAGTTCCTCAACGGCGTTGTCGTTGAACTGGTCCAGGAACAGCACCTGCTTGCAGCCGTTCGCCTCGGCCTCCTGCTGTGCGATGAGCGAGGCTGCGTAGTTGCCGCCGCACTTGGCAGCACCCGTGCCGCCCCGGCCCGCCCGGGCGTATTCGCGGGAGATCCAGATCGAAATCGGCTTCAGCTCGCCGCCGAAGTAGTTTCCGGCCGGCGAGGCAATGACGCGGAATGACACCTCACGGGCCGCCCGGACCCCCAGGAATGCCTCGGTGGCAATCATGAACGGGCGCAGGTACAGGGCCTCACCGTCGCCGGCGGGAACCCACTCCTTGTCCGCCGCAACGAGTTCGCGGATGGCGCCCAGGAAGTATTCGGCCGGAATCTCCGGCAGTGCCAGGCGGCGGGCGGACTTGTTCATCCGGGCGGCGTTGGCCTCAGGCCGGAAGCTCCAGATGGAACCGTCGGCGTGACGGTAGGCCTTCAGTCCCTCGAAGATTTCCTGCCCGTAGTGCAGCACAGCGGCGGACGGGTCCAGCATGATCGGCCCGTAGGCCTCGATCCGCGCATCATGCCATCCGCCCTGGCCGCTGGCGTCGACCGTGTAGTCAACAATCGCAGTGTGGTCGGTGAAGTGGTCGCCAAAGCCTGGGTTCGCCAGGATGGCTGCACGCTCCTCAGCAGACTTCGGGGTGGCCGAAGGCTGCTGGGTGAATTCGACGCCATGGGCAGTCTGAGTCATGGTTCCTCCACGGTCGGCTGCCTGGCATCTGAACGTGGCTCAGCATCGGACCACGGCAGCGATTGGTAATTCAGGTCAAGCTTACGCCTGCTGGCGGAGGCTAAACGGCCGCCGCAATGGCATCGCCGATGGCGCTGGTGCTGCGCACTTCGCCGTTGCGGCCTTCGACGTCGGCCACCACCGCGGACTCGATCCGCCGCGCAGCATCCGCGTAGCCGAGGTGGCCCAGCAGGAGGGCTGCGGACAGGATGGCAGCGGTGGGATCGGCCTTCTGCTGGCCGGCAATGTCCGGCGCGGAACCGTGGACGGGTTCAAACATGGACGGCGCGGTGCGGTCCATGTTGATGTTGCCCGAGGCGGCCAGTCCGATGCCGCCGGTGACGGCTGCCGCGAGGTCCGTGATGATGTCGCCGAACAGGTTGTCGGTGACGATGACGTCGAAGCGGGCGGGGTCGGTGACCATGAAGATGGTCGCGGCATCGATGTGCAGGTAGTCGTGGGTGACCTCGGGGAATTCCTGGGCCACGGCTTCGACAGTGCGCTTCCACAGGTGGCCGGCAAAGACCAGCACGTTGTGCTTGTGGACCAGCGTCAGCTTCTTGCGCGGGCGATCGTTGGCCCGGCGGAACGCATCCCGGACAACGCGCTCCACGCCGTGGGCCGTGTTCAGCGACACCTCGGTGGCCACCTCGTGCGGCGTGCCGCCGCGCAGGGTGCCACCGTTGCCCACGTAGGGACCCTCGGTGCCTTCACGTACGACGATGAAGTCGATGTTGCCCGGTTCAGCCAGCGGGCTGCCCACCGTGCCGTACAGCCGGGAGGGGCGCAGGTTGACGTAGTGGTCGAGGCTGAAGCGCAGCTTGAGGAGCAGTTCGCGTTCGATCAGGCCGGACGGAATGCGGGTGTCCCCCGGCGCTGCGCCGATGGCGCCGAAGAGGATGGCGTCGCGCGTCTTCAGGTCCTCGAGGACTGCGTCCGGAAGGGTCTCGCCGCTCTCGAGCCAGTGCTGGGCGCCGAGCTTGTAGTGGGTCTGGTCCAGGGTGACGCCCTCGGCGGCCACGACCTTTTCGAGAACCTTCAGGGCTTCGGCAATGACCTCCGGGCCAATGCCGTCGCCCGGAATGACAGCAAGATTGATGGTAGATGCGCTCATATTTTCAGGGTAGCCAAGCCATCCACATTCTGGTCAAGCTGTCTCATTATTCGGTCACCCTGTCACGACGCTCTCTCAGCTTTTGCCGCCCAGACGCCAACGTTCTCTCACTTTCCAGAGGAAAGGGAGAGAACGTTGGAAGAAAACCTGAAGGAGCTGATAGAGCGTCGCGGGAATTGCTGCAGGATCCGAGAGAGCGTCGGTAGTGGAGCCTAGGCGTCCGCGGGTTCCTCGTACTTCGGGAAGACCGGCGCGGGAGCGGGCAGGTCGGTGCCCGCAACGATTGGCGTCGCGAGGGCCGAGAACTCCCGGGGTGCCCCTTCCGGCTGGCCGAGGTACCCGAGCAGGGCGGCGGTGGCCGTGGGCATTACCGGCTGCGCCAGGATGGACACGATACGCAGCACCTCGAGGGTCACGTACAGCACCGTCTGCATGCGTTCGACGTCGGTCTTCCGCAGCACCCAGGGTGCCTGCTCGGCGAAGTAGGCGTTGGTGTCCCCCAGCACCGTCCAGATCGCTTCGAGGGCGCGGCTGAACTCCTGCTTTTCGAAGGCCGTCCGTGCGTGCCCGAGGAGCGCGTTGGCCTGGCCCAGGATTGCGGTGTCGGCGTCGGTGAACGCACCCGGCACAGGTACCCTGCCCTCGCAGTTCTTGGCCACCATGGACAGTGAGCGCTGGGCGAGGTTTCCGAAGTTGTTCGCCAGGTCGGAGTTCATCCGGCCCACGATGGCCTCGTGGTTGTAGCTGCCGTCGGCGCCGAACGGCACCTCGCGCAGGAAGAAGAAACGGACCTGGTCCAGTCCGTACTGCGCCACGAAATCCGACGGGGCCACGACGTTGCCCAGCGACTTGGACATCTTGACGCCGTTGTTGTGCAGGAACCCGTGGATCATGACCCGCTTGGGCAGTTCGAGGCCCGCGCTCATGAGGAAGGCCGGCCAGTAGATGGCGTGGAAGCGCGAGATGTCCTTGCCGATGATGTGGACATCAGCCGGCCAGTACCTCTTGAACGATTCCGATTCGACGTCCGGGTAGCCGGCGCCGGTGAGGTAGTTGGTCAGGGCATCGACCCACACGTACATGACGTGCTTTTCGTCGCCCGGAACGGGCACGCCCCAGTCAAAGGTGGTGCGGCTGATGGACAGGTCCTCGAGGCCGCGCTTGACGAAGCTGATGACCTCGTTGAACCGGGACTGCGGCGCGCCGAACTCCGGCTGGGCCTCGTACAGGGCCAACAGCTTCTCCTGGTAGGCGGACAACCGGAAGAAGTAGCTTTCCTCGGCGGTCCAGGTCACCGGGGTGTCGGTCTCCTTGGTGTACCGTGCGCCGTCCTCCTTGACCACGGTGTCGTCTTCACCGTAGTAGGCCTCATCCCGCACGGAGTACCAGCCCTCGTACTTGGACAGGTAGATGTCCCCGTTGGCTTCCATCTTTTTCCAAATGGCCTGGGAGGCTGTGTAGTGGTCCGCGTCGGTGGTGCGGATAAACCGGTCGTAGCTGATGCCGAGGGCGGCGTGCGCGGCTTTGTAGATCTCCGCGTTCCGGTCCACCAGCTCTTTGGGCGAGATGCCTTCCTTCTCCGCGGTCTGCGCAATCTTCAGCCCGTGCTCGTCGGTGCCGGTCAGGAACTTCACGTCGTAGCCGTCGAGCCGCTTGAACCGGGCCATCGCATCCGTGGCGATGTACTCGTAGGCGTGGCCGATGTGCGGCACGCCGTTCGGGTACGTGATGGCCGTAGTGATGTAGAAGGGGCTCTTGTCTGAGGAAGTCACGGGCGGAACGTTACCTTTATGCGGAGGGATGGATCTAGATCAGTTCGGTCAGCGTATCGCTCAGCCGGACCAGTTCGTGGTCATGTGACGCCACGAGGACTGCGATGCCGTCGGACGTGGTGTCCTTCAGGATGCTGATGATGCGGTTGGCGGAGGCCCGGTCCAGGCTCGCCGTGGGCTCATCCACCACCAGGACGCGGGTGCCCAGGATCAGGGCCCGGGCGATGGCGACGCGCTGGCGCTCACCGCCGGAGAGCTGCTCGGGACGGTGCCGCATGCGGCGGCCGAGGCCCACGAGGTCCAGCAGGTCCTTGGCCATCTCGCGCCGCTGCTCCACCTCGCCGTCAGGCACCGCCGGGAGGAGCACGTTCTCGAGCGCGCTCATGCCGTCGATAAGGGCACCGCCCTGGTCAACGTAGCCGATCAGGGCGCGGCGGCGGTCGGCGATCTCGTCGTCGGACATGGTTTCGAGGGAGTCCCCCTCCCACAGCACCCGGCCCGACGTCGGCAGGGTCAGGCCCGCTCCGACGGTCAGGATGCTGGTCTTGCCCGAGCCGCTTCGGCCGGCCACGCAGTGCATCTCCCCGGCATTCAGGGTGAGGTCAAAGCCTTCCACGACGCTGACGGCGTCGGAGCCGTTCTTGCCTCCGCCGTAGCGGATGGTGATGTTGTTCAGCTCCAGCGGGGTGGCGTGATCGGCTTCCTTGACAATGGTGTTGGCCCGGGTCTGGACCGGGGTTTCAGCCCCATTGTTCCCGCGCACGCGGCGAAGGTTCAGGTCGTTACTCATTTGACCACTTTCGTTGCAATCGGAATCCAGCAGAGAACAGCCACGAGCCCGGCCACGGCGGCCCACAACGCGGCGTAAGGGGCAAGAACAAGGCCAATGCCCAGGGCGCCAAGGATACCCAGCGGCACGGCAACCGCACCCACCAGGGCGTTTTCGAAGAAGCGGACCTGGCCCAGCATGTCGGGGTTCCAGCCCATTGCCTGCAGCGTGCCCAGATACCGGCGCTTCGCCTTCAGCTCGAAGCGACCGGTGACCAGCGTGAGAAGGAGCCCCACTGCCACGCCGGACAGGCCAAGGATGATGCTCGGCAGGGCCACGCTGGCGGCGGCCAGCCCGCTGAGGGCGCTGGCGCCGGCGGCGCGCGGGATGTCGATCAGCAGGGCGATCAGGCCGCCAACCGCCGAACCGAACACACCAACTGCGACTGCCAGCGAGATGGCGTTGAAGCGGTGCGTGCTCAGCTGCCGGTTCGCGAAGGTCAGCGGCGAGTCGACGGCGATGAGCTTCTCGTCGTGCTGAGGCTCCTGGTCGACCACCTCGCGGTGGCGCAGCTGCTGCGCGGCGAAGAAGGCCGCGCCCAGGTACAGGGCCAGCACGGACGCCGAGACGATGACCGTGGCGATGTTCCAGCTCAGCAGGCTGAGCACTACGCCGGCGACCGCCAGCAGGCCGGCGCCGACGGCGAACTCTTCCAGCACCCATGAGCGGATCCGGCGCTGGGTCCAGCCCATGGCGCGCAGCGTGCCCGCTTCGCTGCGGCGCAGCCGCACGTAGCTGACAGTCGAGGCGCCGGTCAGCAGCGCGGCACCGCAGAGGGTGAGAAACAGCAGCGTCAGGTTCGTCGCGGTCAGCGAGCCGGCCACAGCGTCGGCGGCGTTCTGCCGGACCCACGACTGTTGGACGGTGCCGAGCGCGGACTCCTTGCCGGCGTCGTCCTTGGAGTAGCCGGGAACGAAGATGTTAGCGTCCTCGCGGGCGGAACCGGCCACAACGGTGGCTTCGAGTCCCATGTCCCGGATCTCGGCGGCGAGCTTGTCCACCTCGGGCTGAACCTCCTTCCAGCTGCCGGCCGCACTGGCGCGGACGCGGACGGCGTCGATGACGGAGGCGTTCTTTTCATAGCCGCGGGCGGCAGCCAGACCGTAGTAGTCGGTGATGGCGCCGGCGGACTGGCTGACAAGTCCGGTGGCGCTCAGTGACGGCTTGAGCGTGGTGCCCGAAACGTCCTTGCCCTGCGCGTCCTTGGTCAGCGTCATGGGCGTGGGATCGTAGCCGCCGAGCGGAAGCCGGTTGACGTCCCCGGCCGCCTGCTGGACGGCGGCGGGATCGAAGGTGCCGTAAACCATGGCGAGCGGGGTGGCAAGCTTCTTGCCCGTTTCAAGGTTGTCCCGGTAGGAGCGCTCGTCCACGGGGTTCCGCTGGGTCTGGTCCACGGCCTCGCCGGTGGCGCTCTTTTCCGGCAGGCGGTTCACGGTGACCCACTCGCCGGGGGTTGCAGTCTTGTCCTCGGCGCCGTTGCCTGCGGTGGAGCCGTCCTTGTACTTGGGAGCGGATGCGAAATTGGTGCTCCAGGCGGCGGGGCTGTAAAGGCCGCGGCTGAAGTTCGCCGAGTTGCCAAGCAGCTTGGAGTAGTCCGTGGACCCTGGCCAGGACAGCGCGAAGGGCGACTTGGAGACGAAGGGCAGGTAGTCCTTGTCCAGGGAGCGTTCGGCGGTGCCGACTTCCTTGACCACGTTTCCGGAGTCGTCGATCTCTTCGATTTTCACGGAGTACTTCAGGTCGACCGATGTACCGGAGCGGACGATCAGGGGGATGGCCTGGGAGTCCTCGGTGAGCTGGCCGTTGCGCTTGGCCTGCTGGTATTGGGTCATGATGGGCGCCCAGTACTTGAGCTTCACGCCAAGGAAGTCGGGGCCCTCCTCGAGTTCCTTCATGCCGATGCCGGTGGTGAAGAGGCTCTCCAGGTGCTGGCCGACCGCCTCGGCGCTGCGTGCGTCAGCCGGCGGCGCCTTTTCCAACGGCGCCAGGAAGTCGCCTGCGGTGCCCAGCAGGGCACGCTCGGAGACGGGGTCGACGGCGACCACGGACTCCGTGACCTCCGGAGCCATGGGCAGTGCAACAGTGAGGTTGAACAGGTTGTGCTCGGAGCCGCCGGCCGGGGCCGGGAACTTGATCCCGGTCTCGCCGTCGGGGCCGGCGATCTGGATGCTGTTGCCTCCCTCGACCTGCTGTTCCACGAGTTTGCCCTTGCCCAGGGTGCCCTCGGCGGTGGACTTGAAGAGGGTGTGCTGCGAGGATCCGTCGGAGCTCGTGGCGCTGGCCGTGAGGCGGTATTTCTTGGGGGTGTCGCTCAGCACCGACTGCGCTGCCGGCCACTTGCTGGGGTCGGTGCCGCCGGGCTGCCCGGCGGTCGCGGTGCCGACGAGGCCGGCGTTGAAGCCCAGGTAGTCCATGGCCTCCAGGCGCGGGGTCTCGAGGTTCTGCGTCACACGGGAGACGAGGCTGATGGGCGCGGCGACAGAGGTGCCGGACAGGTCCCGTATCTTCTGCAGCTGGTCGAAGCTGATGCCGCCCTGGCCGGTGGCAATCTCGGGCTGCATGAGCGTACCGTCCGAGCCGGCCTTGGCCTGGACCAGGATGTCGTAGAGCCCGCGCGAGTTCTGGTCCACGGTCCGGTTCAGCGCTGCCTGCGACTGGGTCTGGACGAGGACTGACAGGCACATGGCGAAGATCAGAATTGCAGCGGTCAGCAGCAGCACTTTGCTTCTGATGAACCTCTGGACGGCGTTCATTGGGCTCCCTGAAACCTGGATTGCGTGTGCACGCCACGATGACCGTGAAATGTGGAGGTGTCCCTTGCGGGCGTGCAAAAAATATTGGCCGGCCTGCCGGCTGGATCCTTAAATTCGAACCTAGCTATTGTACGCAGACCGGCCAATCATATTTGGCCGGGGTGAACTCCAGGGGACGTGGAGTTCACCCCGCGTTGGGGACCCGGCCGTTGCCGGCCGGTGCTCGTCGGACTAGTCCTCGAGGTCCACTTCGCGCACCATCTCGGCACCGATGCCGGCCTTGATGGCGTCCAGCACCTGCTGCGGGACGGAGCTGTCGATGGTGAGCAGCGCCAGGACCTGGCCGCCCTCCGCGTTCCGTGCCACCTGCATCCCGCCGATGTTGATGTTGTTCATGCCCAGGATGTGGCCGATGGTGCCGATGACGCCGGGACGGTCGGCGTAGGAAACCACCACGAGGTGCTCGCTGATGGGGATCTCGACGTCGTAGCCGTTCACGCCGACGAGCTTCTGCACCTGCTTGGGGCCGGTCAGGGTGCCGGCCACGGAGATCTGGGCGCCGTCGCTCAGGGCGCCGCGCAGCGTCAGGACGTTGCGGTAGTCCTCCGCCTCGGGGGTGGTGATGAGGCGGACGTTGATGCCGCGCTGCTCGGCGATCACGGGGGCGTTGACGTAGGACACCTGCTCGGTGACGACGTCGGCGAAGATCCCCTTGAGGGCGGCGAGTTCCAGGACCTTGACGTCCAGGGCGGCGATTTCGCCGGCAACCTCGACGTCGATCTGGGTCACGGAGGCGTGGGTCAGCGCGGTGAAGATGCGGCCCAGCTTCTCGATCAGCGGGATGCCGGGGCGGACGTCGGGGGCGATTACGCCGCCGGCGACGTTCACGGCGTCCGGGACCAGTTCCCCGGCGAGGGCGAGGCGGACGGACTTGGCGACGGAGACGCCGGCCTTTTCCTGGGCCTCGTCCGTGGACGCGCCCAGGTGCGGGGTGACCACAACGTTGTCCAGCTTGAAGAACGGCAGGTCGGTGCTGGGCTCCTGGACGAAGACGTCCACAGCGGCCCCGGCAATCTGGCGGTCCTGCAGCGCGGTGTAAAGGGCTTCCTCGTCCACGAGTCCGCCGCGGGCCACGTTGATCACGTAGGCCGTGCTCTTCATCTTCTTGAAAGCGTCAGCGCCGAGCATGCCGACCGTTTCCGGCGTCTTGGGCATGTGGATGGTGATGAAGTCGGACTGTGCGAGCAGCTCGTCCAACGTGACCAGCTTCACGCCGAGCTGGGCGGCGCGGGCGGAGGTGATGTAGGGGTCGAACGCGAGGATCTCGGTGTCAAAGCCCTGCAGGCGGGCGGCCACCAGGGCGCCGATGCGGCCCAGGCCGATGATGCCGATCTTTTTCTCGAACAGTTCGATGCCGGTGTACTTGGAACGCTTCCACTCGCCGTCCTTCAGGGCGGCGCTGGCCTGCGGGATGTGGCGGGCCAGGCTCAGGATGTGGCCGACGGTCAGTTCCGCGGCGGACACGATGTTCGACGTCGGGGCGTTGACCACCATCACACCGGCCTGGGTGGCGGCCTTGATGTCGACGTTGTCCAGGCCGACGCCGGCACGGGCGATGACCTTCAGGTTCTTCGCGGCGGCAATGACCTCGGCGTCCACCTTGGTGGCGGAGCGGACCAGGATGGCGTCAACGTCCTCGATGGCAGAGAGCAGCTGGGAACGATCGGCGCCGTCGGTCTGGCGGATTTCAAAGTCCGGGCCAAGGGCCTCGATGGTGGCGGGCGAAAGTTCTTCGGCAAGCAATACTACGGGTTTTGACACAGCTGATCCTCTGCGTTGAAGTCCTGGGGGTAAATAAAGTCTAGGCGTACGGAAAGGCCGGGCTCACATTGTTAAGTGTGAACCCGGCCTCACTATCGCACTGGAAGGGTGCAGCCTTAGCGGGCTGCAGAGCCTTCGACGTAGTCCTGGTCCTGCTGCTGCCAGGAGAACAGGGAGCGCAGCTCGCGGCCAACGCCCTCGATCGGGTGCTGCTCAGCCTTGGCCCGCAGCTCCTTGAACTCGACGCCGCCGTTGTCCTGGTCTTCGATGAAGCGCTTGGCGAAGGCACCGGACTGGACGTCCGCGAGGACGGCCTTCATGTTTTCCTTCACCTCGGGGGTGATGACGCGCGGGCCGGAGACGTAGTCGCCGTACTCTGCGGTGTCGGAAACGCTCCAGCGCTGCTTGGCGATGCCGCCCTCCCACATGAGGTCAACGATGAGCTTGAGCTCGTGCAGCACCTCGAAGTAGGCGATCTGCGGCTGGTAGCCGGCTTCGGTCAGGGTCTCGAAGCCGTACTGGACCAGCTGGGACACGCCGCCGCACAGGACAGCCTGCTCGCCGAAGAGGTCAGTTTCGGTCTCTTCAGTGAAGGTGGTCTTGATGACGCCGGCGCGGGTGCCGCCGATGGCCTTGGCGTAGGACTTGGCCAGGTCCCAGGCGGAACCGGAAGCGTCCTGCTCCACGGCGATGATGTCCGGGATGCCGCGGCCGGCTTCGAATTCGCGGCGGACCGTGTGGCCCGGAGCCTTCGGGGCGATCAGGATGACGTCAACGCCCTCCGGTGCCTCGATGTAGCCAAAGCGGATGTTGAAGCCGTGAGCGAAGGCGAGGGCCTTGCCCGGGGTCAGCTTGTCCTTGATGGAGTCGTTGAAGATCGAGCGCTGGTGCTGGTCCGGCGCCAGGATCATGATGACGTCGGCCCATTCGGCGGCGTCGGCAACGTTCTTGACCTGGAAGCCTGCGTCCTCGGCCTTGGCGATGGACTTGGAGCCTTCCTTGAGGGCGATGACCACCTCGACGCCGGAATCCCGCAGGTTCTGCGCGTGGGCGTGGCCCTGGGAGCCGTAGCCGACAATGGCAACCTTGCGGCCCTGGATGATCGACAGGTCGGCGTCGTCGTCGTAAAACATTTCAGTCACTTGCGTAACTCCTCTTGAGTGGATTTCTTGTAGATGTAAAGCATTGGTGCTGCGTTTGCGGGCAATGCTTCCGCCTAGGCTGTGCCTTACGCGGAGCGTAGCGCCCGATCACTCATGGAGCGGGATCCCCGTCCAACGGCCAAGGTGCCGGACTGCACAATTTCGCGGATACCGAAGGGCTCCAGCACTGAGAGCAGTGCCGTGAGCTTTTCGGGATGGCCTGTTGCTTCAATGACCACCGAGTCTGTGGAGACGTCGACCACTGAAGCACGGAACAGGTCTGCAGCCTGGGTCACCTGCAGACGAGTTGCGGCATCCGCACGTACCTTGACCAGGATGTGGTCGCGCTGTACGGAAGATTCGGAAGTCAGTTCAACAATCTTGATCACGTTGATCAGCTTGTTCAACTGCTTGGTGACCTGTTCGATCAGGTCACCGTCGGCGTCGACGACGACGGTCATCCGGGAGATGCCCGGAACTTCCGTCGGGCCGACGGCCAGGGAATTGATGTTGAAGGCGCGGCGGGCGAAAAGGCTGGCCACGCGGGTCAGCACACCGGGCTTGTCTTCGACCAGAACGGACAGTGTGTGGCGGCTCATGATCAGTCCTCCTCTTCCCATTCCGGGGTCATGTTGCGGGCAACCTGGATCTGGTCATTGCTGACGCCGGCGGGCACCATCGGCCACACCATGGAGTCGGGGCTGACCACGAAGTCGATGACCACGGGGCGGTCATTGATCTCCAGCGCCTTCTGGATTGTTGCGTCGATGTCCTCATCCCGTTCGCACCGGAAGGAGGCGCAGCCGTAGGCCTCGCCGAGCTTGACGAAGTCCGGGATCCGGACGGTCTCGTGGCCGGTGTTCAGGTCCGTGTTGGAGTAGCGGCCCTCGTAGAAGAGGGTCTGCCACTGGCGCACCATGCCCAGCGAGGAGTTGTTGATGACAGCAACCTTGATGGGGATGTTGTTGATGGCACAGGTGGCCAGTTCCTGGTTGGTCATCTGGAAGCAGCCGTCGCCGTCGATGGCCCAGACCACGCGGTCCGGCTCCCCCACCTTGGCGCCCATGGCGGCGGGCACGGCGTAGCCCATGGTGCCGGCACCGCCGGAGTTGAGCCAGGCGTGCGGGCGCTCGTACTTGATGAACTGCGCGGCCCACATCTGGTGCTGGCCCACGCCGGCCACGTAGATGCCTTCGGGGCCGGTCAGGGCACCGATGCGTTCGATGACGCGCTGCGGTGCACTCAGGCCGTCCTCGGGTTCGGTCCAGCCCAGCGGGTAGGTGTCCTTCAGGTTGTTCAGGAAGGCCCACCAGTTGGCCAGGTCCGGGGTTCCGGTGGTGCCAAACTGGGTCCGGACGGCTTCCGTCAGTTCCGGAATGATCTCCTTGACGGAGCCCACGATGGGAACGTCGGCGGTGCGGTTCTTGGAGATTTCCGCGGGGTCGATGTCGGCGTGGATGACCTTGGCGTTGGGCGCGAAGGTCTTCAGGACGCCGGTGACGCGATCATCGAAGCGCGCACCCAGGGTCACCAGCAGGTCGGCCTGCTGCAGGGCGGTCACAGCCGAAACCGTGCCGTGCATGCCGGGCATGCCCACGTGCTGCGGGTGCGAGTCCGGGAAGACACCGCGGGCCATGAGCGTCGTGACCACGGGGGCGCCGGTCAGCTCGGCCAGCTCGCGGAGCTCGGCCGCGGCGTGGGCTTTGACCACACCGCCGCCCACGTACAGCACGGGCTTGCTGGCGGCGGAGATCAGCTTGGCGGCCTCGCGGACCTGCTTGTTGTGGCCGCGGACCACGGGGCGGTAGCCCGGCAGGTCGATCTTGGGCGGCCAGGAGAACGTCATCTGCCCCTGCTGGGCATCCTTGGCGACGTCAACGAGTACCGGGCCCGGACGTCCGGTCGAGGCGAGGTGGAAGGCCTCGGCCATGACGTGCGGGATGTCGTTGGGGTCCGTCACCAGGAACGAGTGCTTGGTGATGGGCATGGTGATGCCCACGATGTCGGCTTCCTGAAAGGCATCGGTGCCGATCACTCCGCTGGAGACCTGGCCGGTGATGGCCACGAGCGGAACGGAGTCCATGTGAGCATCCATGATGGCGGTGACGAGGTTGGTGGCACCCGGGCCCGAGGTGGCGATGCAGACGCCCACCCGCCCGGTGACCATGGCGTAGCCTTGCGCGGCGTGGCCGGCTCCCTGTTCGTGACGGACCAGAACGTGGTTCATTTTGGAGGCCATCAAGGGGTCGTAGGTGGGCAGGATCGCGCCACCGGGCAAACCGAAAATGTCGTCGACGCCGAGTTCTTCGAGCGAACGGACAATTGCTTCTGAGCCGGTCATCACCGTCGGGGGTACGACGTTGTTCGGCCCAAGGACAGGAGAGGCGGCTGCAGCAGTGTCGACCCCGGCGTCAGCCGGCTTGTCGACGCGTTCCGGGGCCTTGGCGGCTCCAGCGGACTTTGAAGCCATCAGCGAGGGGCTGATGGGCGATCCTTTGCTCATCGAACTCTTCCTTAGTGGATCTTGAATTGGTGTGGTGCCAGGAAAAACTGAACGGTCCGTCCCGCCCGGAAAATAAAAAAACCCCTCAGCCTGGCGGCTTTTCGAGGGGTTGCGCGTGACAGTTCGTTACCAGTCGGGCTATGGAGCCACGCGCTTGGTAAGTACGACGACGGTGCCGACGGTAACGAATGCGATCATGCGTTCAGTTTTCCCTCTAAGTGAGATACGTGTCAACGAGCACGACCCGTGTCTCACACTGTGGACGTCATTGTCCACAAATTGATCCGACAGGCTCAAGCGGCGGGCGCCGGTTGAGCATGCCGGAACGTTCTACCCGCAGTATGCGCCGGTGGAGGCGCTGTGTACCAGCTTGGCGTACTTGGCCAGGACGCCCTTGGTGAACTTGGCGGGCAGCGGCGCCCAGCCTTCCTTACGGGATTCCAGCTCGGCGTCGTCCAACAGCAGGTCGAAACTGCGGGCTGCAATGTCGACGCGGATCCGGTCGCCGTCCTTGACGAAGGCGATGGGGCCCCCGTCGACCGCTTCGGGGGCGACGTGGCCGATGCACAGGCCGGTGGTGCCGCCGGAGAAGCGGCCATCGGTGAGCAGCAGGACATCCTTGCCCAGGCCGGCGCCCTTGATGGCACCGGTGATCGCGAGCATTTCGCGCATGCCCGGCCCGCCCTTGGGGCCTTCGTAGCGGATCACCACAACGTCGCCCTTCTGGATTTCGCCGTTGTCGAGTGCGTCCAGGGCGCCCTGCTCGCGTTCGAACACGCGGGCGGTGCCCTCGAAGACCTCGGCGTCGAAACCAGCGGTCTTCACGACGGCACCTTCCGGAGCCATGGAGCCGTGCAGGATCGTGATGCCGCCGGTCTTGTGGATCGGGTTGTCCAGCGCGCGGAGGATCTTGCCGTCGACGTCCGGCGGGTTGATGGCCTCGAGGTTTTCCGCGACGGTCTTGCCCGTGACGGTGAGGCAGTCACCGTGCAGCAGGCCGGCGTCGAGCAGGGCCTTCATGATCACCGGCACGCCGCCGATCTTGTCGACGTCGGTCATGACGTAGCGGCCGAACGGCTTCAGGTCGCCCAGGTGCGGGATCCTGTCGCCGATGCGGTTGAAATCGTCCAGCGTCAGTTCAACCTCTGCCTCGCGGGCGATCGCCAGCAGGTGCAGGACGGCGTTGGTGGATCCGCCGAAGGCCATGGTGACAGCGATGGCGTTCTCGAAGGCCTTCTTGGTCATGATGTCGCGGGCAGTGATGCCCTGGCGCAGCAGGTTCACCACTGCCTCGCCGGACTTGCGGGCGAACTCATCACGACGGCGGTCTGCCGAGGGTGGAGCCGCGGAGCCGGGCAGGGACATGCCAATGGCCTCACCGATGCAGGCCATGGTGTTGGCGGTGTACATGCCGCCACAGGCGCCTTCGCCGGGACAGATGGCCTTCTCGATGCGGGTGAGGTCCTCCATGCTCATCTTGCCGGCGGCGCACGCACCGACGGCTTCGAAGGCGTCAATCAGGGTGACTTCCTTTTCGGAGCCGTCCTCCAGCTTGACCCAGCCGGGCATGATGGAGCCGGCGTAGAGGAAGACACTGGCAAGATCCAGGCGCGCTGCGGCCATGAGCATGCCCGGAAGGGACTTGTCGCATCCGGCCAGCAGCACGGAACCGTCGATGCGCTCTGCCTGCATGACGGTTTCCACGGAGTCGGCGATGACTTCGCGGGAGACCAGGGAGAAGTGCATGCCTTCGTGGCCCATGGAGATGCCGTCGGAAACGGAGATGGTGCCGAACTGCATCGGGAACCCGCCGCCGGAGTGGACGCCTTCCTTGGCGCCCTGGGCCAGCCGGTTCAGGGACAGGTTACAGGGAGTGATTTCGTTCCAGGAGCTCGCGACACCAATCTGGGGCTTGGCGAAGTCGTCATCCCCCATGCCGACCGCCCGGAACATTCCACGTGCCGGAGCTGCATGAATGCCGTCGGTGACAATCCGGCTCCGGGGTTTGATGTCAGGCTTGTTGTCGGCTGCGTTCAGCGTGTCCTCACTCATGGGTCAAAGTCTATGACTCAGAAACGGCTGCCAATGACCGGAAGCGCCCCGTTTGGCTCATTTCGCGGAAAATTCCGATCAAATAGTGGACTTCCGTCTCACATTATGGAATGGCGGCTCTGCCCGCCCGCTCCCCTGCTGGCGTTGACAAGCCTAGACAGCCCTATTGACAGCGACGTACCGTCAAGCAACGGCAACCTCGTGTGACGGATGAAAGGCTTTGCTATGGAGTGGATTATCTGGGTCATTGTCATCGTTTTGATTATCGCGATCGTTTGGATGCTGCTGAACCGGAAATCGCGGGGAACGGCAGCAGACGCGGCCCGGACCGAACAGGTGAAGTCCCCGTCCGCATCGGCTCCGATAGCATCCGCCCGGACGGAAGGGACGCCGTCGGCCGCACCCGCCGCCGCCGCAGCGGCGGGACCGCCGTCGGACACCAGCCTGACCGTGCCGGAAACGGGCCGCCTGGCCGGACCGGACGCCGGCCCGGCAGCCGCGGAAGCCGCGCCGCAGATGAGCCAGGCCGCCCCCGCGGCTACGGGCCCGGACCCCGAGGACGTGGAACCTGACATCGAATCCTGGGAAGCCGCCACCGCCCGCCCCTCCTCCGCACAGTCCGCGGGCGGAGACGTTGACGACTGGGATGACGACGGCGACAAGGCCGAGTGGGACGCCCAGTGGTCGGATGCATCCAGCGCAGACACAGGCAGTGCTGAAGCAGGCAGGGCCGAGGAAGGCCGTTCCACCCGGCAGGACGCGGCGCAGCCTGCCACCCCGGCGCACCATGCCGAGTACACGGACCCGCACGCCCCCACCCTGCCGGGCGCGGAGTCGGCCGCGGCCGAATCCCTTGACGCCGAGGCGGAAACCCAGCAGCGGATTCAGTCCTCCGCTGCAACCGAGACCGGAGCCAGCCACGAGGCCCAGCCCCCGTACCGCGAACCCCAGCCCCACCACCTGGAACAGGGCTTCGGCGCGGAACGGGGTTTCGGCGAACAGCCCATCCCCCACAAACAGGTCGGCGCCGAGGGCACGGAAACCGTGGCGGAACAGCCGTACGGCGAGGGTTCTGCCGCGCCGGCAGCAGACGGCGGCGCCCCGGAGGGGTTCACCGTCAAGGGAGATGTCAGCGCCATGACCTATTACGACGAAGACAGCGCCGGCTACGAGGACGCGCGGGCAGAGGTCTGGTTCCTTTCCCCGGCGCACGCCGAGGCTGCCGGGTTCCGGGCGCCGCGCCGGTCCCGGCGCTAGCGCCAGGCGGCGGCGCCGGATGGCGGACGGAGTAAGCGCATGACACGCAACCACCCCGGGAAACCCGCAACTGCTGCCGCCGCTATGCCTCCGTCGGGGACCGCCCCGGCATTTTCAGCCTTAGCGGCGCCCCTGACGTTGACCCTGTCGCTGACGTTGGCCCTCTCCGGCTGCACGGGCGACGGCGGTCCGGCGCCCCCGGGCAGCACCGGCTCCACGGCCGGCGGAGCAACGGCGACGCTGGCACCGGGTACCGGCAGCCAGGGGACAGGCTCCTCCGGTACCGGCCCCTCGGGTACCAGTGCGGCCCCATCGTCTCCGCGGGCCCCTGAACTGCGGAGCAGGATTGAGGGCCTGCAGATTCCGTGGTCGACTGTCTTCCTGCCCGACGGCACTGCCGTCATCTCCGAACGCGATTCCGCCCTGCTCAAATCCGTACGCGATGGCAAGCTCAGCACCATCGGCGCCGTTCCCGGCGTCGTTCCAGGCGGTGAAGGCGGACTGCTGGGCCTGGCGTTGTCGCCCGACTTCGCCTCGGACCACTACCTCTACGCCTACTTCACCGCGGCCGATGACAACCGGATCGCCCGCATGCGACTGGAAGGCGCCGGGACAGCCGGCGGCGGGGACCTCCGGCTGGGTGCCCCGGAGGTGATCTTCTCCGGCATGTCCAAGGCCTCCACCCACAACGGCGGCAGGATCCGCTTCGGCCCGGACGGTTTCCTCTACGTCGGAACGGGCGATTCGCAGCGCCGGGAGCAGCCGCAGGACCGGAACGCCCTGGGCGGAAAGATCCTGCGGCTGACCAGGGACGGCGCCCCCGCGCCGGGCAACCCCTTCCCGAACAACCCCGTCTACAGCCTTGGCCACAGAAACGTCCAGGGTTTGGCATGGGACAGCCAGGGCCGCCTATGGGCCAGCGAGTTCGGTCCGGACGTCAACGACGAACTCAACCTGATCCGGCCCGGCGGAAACTACGGGTGGCCGGAAGTCACGGGGGCACCGCACCGCGACGGCTTCATCGACGCCAAGGTTGTCTGGCCATCGACGGCGGACTCCTCGCCCAGCGGACTGGAAATCGTCGGCAGCACGGCCTACCTCGGCGCGCTGAGGGGTCAGCGCATATGGGCCGTCCCGCTCGACGGTGAAAATGCCGGCAATCCTGTGGGCTATTTCACGCGGCAGTTTGGGCGGATCAGAAACGTGGCGCTGGCCCCCAGCGGCGATCTATGGGCTCTCAGCAACAACCAAAACCCTGATTCCGCGCTGATTTTGCGGCTTCCGCGGTAAGTGCCATCTCCCGCCCGCCCCGATTTCACACCTGCCGAAAGTTCGTGTAGAGTTTCATGTCGTTGCGGAGGTCAACCAGGGAAATAAACAGCCCGCGGATGAACGAAACAGCAGCTGCACCTCTAGCTCAATTGGCAGAGCAATTGACTCTTAATCAATGGGTTCCGGGTTCAAGTCCCGGGGGGTGCACCACCGAAGCCCCGCCTTCAAGGCCACAAGCCTGAAGGCGGGGCTTTGTCGTGTCCCTGGGCTTTGTCGTGTCCCGGGATCGGCCGTTGCTGACCAGGCTGGGCTCAGGGAGCGGTGAGCCCAAAACGTGGACACAGCAGCGGCAGCCCCGTCCTCACACCGAAGTCCAGGGCATCTCCGCGGTGCCCCACACCATTGCCCACAAAGCTCCGGGTCCTCATCCCGGCGGCCTGGGCGTCCTGCGCGGCCGCCGCCGCCTGGGGTCCGTACACCCGGTCCAGGGATCCGCTGGTAAAGATGGCGAGTTCGTCCGAATACCTGCGCGCCTTCATGATGTTGGCAGGCTCTTCCGCTGCGAAGGCCGCGCGGTTGCCCTTGAAGATGACGCTGACGGTGTGCTCCTCGGTGCCGTTCAGCGGCTTCAGCTCCCCGGATATGTCCAGGATCGTGCCGAACAGGTCCGGGCGCTTGGCGCCAAAGGACAGCGCGCATTCGCCGCCGTTCGAGTAGCCCCCCACCGCCCACTCGGCCCGGCGCGGATCAACGTTCAGGTTCGTGCGGATGTAGTTGACCACGTCTTTGGTGACGTAGGTGTAGACCTTGCCGATGTCTGAGTCGACGCAGACCGGGTTGTTGAAGGGATTGCCGAGCTGGTCGATGGTCAGCATGATCGGGGCAAGTCCGTGGTTCTGCCGGGCCAGCGCATTGAGTTCCCGGACCGACGACTTGTCCTGCTCCGGTCCGCCGGGCTGGCCCATCATCATGACAAGGACGGGCAGTTCCGGCGGATTCGGGACCAGCGCGGCCGGCGGCAGGTACAGGTGGGCGTCCCGGGCACGGAAACCGGAGGCAGTGGCGGGAATGGTCACAGTTCCGCTCCGGCCCGACTCCGGCATCCCGGCCGGCGCTTTCCACGTCTTCCACAGCGGCTGCGGGGACACCGGTTTTCGGTCGAGCTTCGGCAGCGCGAGATGGCCGGTGGTGTTGAGGTCCAGAAGGGCGCCCAGCGTGGTGTTCAGGCCATACCCCGCATTGATGCCCAGGGCCGCCGTCGAAATGAAGAGCGCAACGGCCGCCACGGCGGCTATCTTGCGCCGCCAGGGTGTGCGCCACAGGTTGGCCAGGGCGAGGGCAACGCCACCGAAGGCGGCGACGACCCAGGCGCGGGTGTCGGTGTCCAGGGGCAATCCAAAGATATTGAGCCATGCCTCGCAAATCAGGAGGGTGATCACCCCTGCAGCGGCACCGCCGGCAAACGCCAGCCCCGCCGTGCGGAGCCGCGCAAACCCCGGCCGGGCCAGGAGGTAGAGCACGGCAAGAAGGCTTGCTGCATCAAAAGTGTTCAGCAGGGGTCTTTGAAGAATGTTGAGGTCCAACAACTGCATCGCGGCTCCTTGTACGCCCCCTTTAGGCGAGCGTAAAGCCGGAGCCTTAGAGCTCCCTGAATGCTTTCTGGGCGCCGGCTCGGACGCCCAGCAAAGTTCCAGATTAGAGGGCTAGGGTGTACCCGCCCGCAAGCAAACCGGAGGATTCTGTTGTCGACGTGGCTGTATTCCATCAGTCTCCTGGAAGGCTGGTTCCCCAACACCCTGTGGGTGCTCAGCACCCTTTCACTTGGATTCCTCCTCCTCCGCAGGCGGCGGCGTTGGTGGATCTATGCAGGGATAACGCTGGGCGCTTCATTGGCAGCCTGCTTTGGCCTGGCATGGCTGCTGGTCCATGCGTTCTATGTGTGGCCGGAGGATCTTCCCCCGGAGGTTGTCGCCTGGACGGGGCTGGGCGTCTTCGCCGCCGCGGCCGCCGTCGGAAACATGGTCCGGGGCGGTCTTTTGCGCACCTTGGCTGCACCGGTTGCCGCCCTGATTGTCCTGGGCCTGTGCGGACTGCAGATCAACGCCTACTTTGGTTTTATGCCGACAGTAGGGACCCTACTCGGGAAGTCCTCGTCCACGCTGCTGCCCCTGGAATCGGCACTGAAAAAGCACGGCGACGCCGCATCCTTCGAGACCTCACCCGTCTACGAGCGCTGGCACAAGCCGCTGAACCTGGCCGCGTCCGGCGTTCTGCGCCACGCTGAAATCCCGGGCACCGTTTCTGGCTTTCACGGACGCCACGCACATATCTACCTGCCGCCCGCCTATCTGGTCAAAAACCGGCCAAAGCTTCCGGTCCTGGTTCTTGTCGGCAGCCAGCCGGGCTGGCCAGGAGTATGGGCTGTCAGCGGAAATCTGGTTCAGATCATGAACCGGTTCGCCGAAGCGCACCGCGGCCTGGCACCGGTGGTGGTCATCCCTGATCCCAACGGCACCGAGGACGGGAACACCATGTGCATGGACACCACCCTCGCCAAAACCGACACCTACATGAGCGTGGATGTGCCCGACTGGATCAAGCACAACCTCGACGTCGACTCCGACCCGCGTCACTGGGCTGTGGGCGGCTTCTCCTTCGGCGGCACTTGCGCAGTCCAGATGACCACCCGGCATCCCGGGGTTTACCCGAACTTCATGAGTTTTGCCGGCGAGCGCGAGCCGGCCCTCGCCGTCTCGCGGCAGGAGACTGCAGACCTGGCGTTTGCGGGAAACCTGGCTGCGTTCACGGCAGAGGTCCCGCTGACCCTGCTTGCCCAGCGGCACTACCTGGACAGTTACGGTTTTTTCGCGGCAGGCGGTGATGACAGCGAGTTCCGGGACAACGCCGTCGTCCTGTCCGCTGCCGCCGTAAAAGCCGGGATGCACGTCAGGACCGCCATCATTCCGGACGCGGGACACTCCTGGAAAGTGGTCCTGGACTCGATGCCGCAGGCATTGGATTTCCTGGCAAAACCCATGGGGCTGGTCCCGTGAAGCCCGTGAGCATAACCCTGCCCGGCCGGCTCCCGAGGATGCGGGCGATCGGGCGTCTGCTCCTCAGGATTCCTCTCGCTTCGTGCCTCACCGTCTCGATGTGGACTGCCGCCGTCGCGACGCATGCAGTTACTGCCGGTCCCCCGGCCGGAATCCGGCAGGCGGTCTCACCGAGCCTGTTCGCCGCCGGCCAGGTCGACCTCCTGGCCCCGCTCTTGGCCATTTTCTTCACCGGGAACCTGGTTTCCTACGTGCTGGCGAGCGTAGTCATCCTCGCCGCCGTGGGGTTCGCCGAATCCACGATGGGCACCTGGCGGGCCGGGGCGGCTTTCCTGGGCGGCCATCTGGGTGCCCTGGTGCTGTACGTCGCCGTGGTACAGGCGGGCTCCGCGCTCGGCAGCGACTGGCTGGCCAGCATGAAGCACACGGGCGTCCCGGGCGCCTATGCCGGCGCGCTCGCTGCGGCGATGGCCGCCAGTCCGCTTATCAGTGCGCTGTGGCGCCGCCGCCTGCGGTCCGTTGCCGTCGCAGTGACGCTGATGCTTCTCCTGTATGTCGGGCACCCGCAGTCGCTGGATGCTTTCCTGGGGCTGCTGTGCGGGCTGGCGCTGGGCCAGTTCATGCACCGCCACATGACACGGGCCTCCCGGCTCTCGGCCCATTTCACCCGGTCGTCCAGCAGGGAAACCAGGGCGCTGCTGTCCATGGCTGTGGCTGTCTTCGCGGCCGGCCCGGCCATGGCGGCCCTGGCGCAGGCGCCTTCGGGTCCGCTGGCGGTGCTGCGGGACCTCATCGTCAACCCGGTCCCCACCATCGGCCAGCTCCAGGCCAACTGCCGGGCTGCAATCGACCTCAGCTGCGCGCAAGTGATCCACAGTCCCGGCCTCAACGGGCCGGGCGGAGTCGCCTTGTCGCTGGTGCCGTTCCTGATGCTTCTGGTGTGCGCGGAAGGCCTCCGGCGGGGAAGCCGCCTTGCGCTCTGGCTGACCATCGGAGTGCACCTGGTGATCGCCGTTCTGTCCGCCCTGCACCTGCAGCTCTTCTCGCTTTTTGGAACCTACATGCGCACCGGCGGCCGCGTGCTTTCCGTGGACTCGGCGATCGTCGAAGTGCTGCCGGTAGTGCTGGTCCCGTTCTTCATCGCTGCGCTGCTGTTCGCCAGCCGGCGGCATTTCATTGTCGACCCGGACCCCGTGCTGCGGCACCGGACGCTGGTCCTGCTCCCGTCCCTGTTCGCGGTGTTTGTGCTCGGATACGTGATCGCCTGGTTTGCGGAGGACAACTATCATCGCCGTGCCGGCTTGCTGGCGCTGGTCACCACGCTTCCCAGGATGTTCCTGCCCTACCCGTTTTCCTTCCGCTATTCCGTGTCCGTGTATCCGCACGGTTTCTTCTCCACCCTGCTCTTCAGCTTTGGCGGCGCCGCCTTTTGGCTGGTCGCCATGTTCAGCGTCCTCGGACTCTTCCTCAGCCGCGGGCTCAGGGATGCCCGCCAGGACAGCGACCGGGCTTTGGCCAAAGACCTCGTCCGGGTGGGCGGCGGCTCGTTGTCGTGGATGGCCCTGTGGCCCAATAACCGCTATTGGTTCAATGACGCCGGGACGGCGGGGATCGCCTACCAGGTCCACTTCAATGTTGCCGTCACCGTGGGCGGTCCCTTCGGGGACCCCGCGGACGCGTACGCGGCAGCCGAGGAGTTCACCCGCTTTTGCGCGGCGCAATCCCTGGCACCGTGCTGGTATTCCGTCGCCGACGACCAGTGGGGGCATCTGGAGAAGCTGGGCTACCGGCGGGTCGCCGTTGCCGAGGAGACGCTGCTGCCCATCCGTGAAATCGAATTCAAGGGCAAGGAGTGGCAGAACGTCCGCACCGCGATCAACAAGGCGCGGAAGCTGGGTATCGCCGCGCTCTGGTCAACCTACGGCGAACTGCCCGGAAGCCTCCGGTCGCAGGTCCACGAGATCTCCGAAGCCTGGGTGGCGGACAAGGCCCTGCCGGAAATGGGGTTCACCCTGGGCAGCCTGGAAGAACTGAAGGACGACGACGTTCTCCTGTGCCTGGCCGTGGACACGGAGGGCACAGTCCACGGCGTAACGAGCTGGCTGCCGGTGTTCGAGAACGCTCGTGTTGTCAGCCGGACCCTTGACTTCATGCGGCGGAGCCGTGACGCTTTTCCCGGCGTCATGGAGTTTCTGATCGCCTCGGCCGTCCTTCACTTCAAGGAGACGCTGGACGTCATTTCGCTCTCCGGCTCGCCGCTGGTCAGCTCCGGAGCGGCCGCGCCGGTTGCCGCGGAAGGGGATGCCCTGGGCCGGTTCCTGGACCTGCTGGGCAGCGGCCTCGAGCCCGTTTACGGGTTCCGGTCGCTGGCCGCGTTCAAGGCACGGTTCCGGCCCAGGCACCGGACCCTCTACATGATGTACCAGGATCCACTGTGGCTGCCGCGCATCGGACGTGCCGTCACAGAGGCGTACATGCCCAACATCTCATTCCGGCAGACGGCGAAGCTGGTCCGCGAAATCGTGGGCTAGCGCCCTGCTGCCCTGTTCCTGAAGGGCCGCACTATTTCTTAACGGCCGCACGGGAGGGTACCGGCAGCGGCCATGCCGGGGCGCGGTTCCGTGATCTGGCGGGAGCATGGGCGATCAAGGCCAGTGTCGCCCCGATAAGGACGAGATTCTTCATGACGAACTCGCCATCCTCTGTCAGAAGCAGCGGGTCGCCCTGGGCAAACATCAGTCCGGGCAGCATCACGAAGGTCAGGAACGTTCCGCACAGGTGCGCGGCGAGGACCGGCAGTGCCAAGCGAAGCGCCACCCCGGTGACGAGCGCCGCGCCGAGCAGCACTTCGACCGCACCGAGAACAGGGACCACCGCGTGCGGGTCCGCCCATGGCAGGGTTCCGGCGACCATCGCCGCGACCGGCGATACGCCTGCCACTTTCAGCGCCCCGAACCACATGAAAAGGACGCCCAGCAGAATACGCAGCGAAGGCAACGCCGCCGGGCGCAGCACCCGCACAAGGCGGGCGTCCGCAGCACCCCCAAGACGCACCAGAAGCCCGCCCCCGCGCAGCAAAGTTTTCATCGTGTTCCCTCCTGGCCTTGGGGACAGCCGCAGCCCCGGTTAATGGATGCAGGGAGGTTACCGGCGAGCCCTTATGTTTTCCTTTGGCATGCGGGCAGAGGACGGGTCCCCGCAGACGACAGGCGCGGCTTCTCCCCGCGTCAGCCCGCCGGCTGGAGCGCGACCCGCACCGGCTCCCCGGACTGCAGCGACTCCTGGGCGGCGTCCGCCACCATCGACGCCGCGACGGCGTCCTCGGGTGTGCACGGGTTCTCCCGCTGCCCGAGCACCACTTCCACGAAGGCCGCCAGCTCGGCGCGGTATGCCGTCTGGAACCGCTCGGCGAACGTGCGGTGCGGCGGTCCCGCGGGAAAACCCACGCCCGGTTCGGCAGAGGACATCGCCATCTGCGCGTCCATCCCCACCATGATGGAACCCGCGGATCCCTGGAGTTCCAGGCGGACGTCGTGGCCCGCCCCGTTGTAACGGGTGGCCGAGACGGTTCCGACGCTGCCGTCGTCGAACGTCACCACTGCCAGCGCGGTGTCGACGTCGCCGACGGCGCCAATGGCGGGGTCACCGTTGTTGGATCCCTTGGCGAAAACTTCCACGATTTCCTTGCCGGTGAGCCACCGGAGGATGTCGAAGTCGTGGACGGAGCAGTCCCGGAACAGCCCGCCGGAGGTCGCGAGGAACTCCACCGGCGGCGGCGCCATGTCGCAGGTTACCGCCCTGACCGTGTGGAGCCATCCCAGCTCCCCGGCGTCGAAGGCACGCTTGGCCTCCAGGTAACCCGGATCGAACCGGCGCTGGTGCCCGATCTGGACTCGGCCGCCCGCAGCCCGGATATGGTCGAGCACGGGCAGTGATTCCGCCACGTTGACGGCGACCGGCTTTTCGCAGAAAACCGGGATTCCCGCGTCCACGCCTGCCCTGATCAGCTCGGGGTGCGTGGCGGTCCCGGTGGCGATGACGAGGCCGTCGATGCCGGAGTCCACCAGGGCTTCAACCGAGGGCAGGAACCCGGCACCCATTCCGTCGGCCAGCGAGCGGGCATGCTCTATGGCAACGTCGGTCAGGTTGAGCTGCACGGAGGTGCCCTGCGGCCCCAAAAGCTCATTCAGTCCGGTGATATTCCGGGCGTGCATGGCGCCGATCCGGCCCACTCCGACGAGTCCAAGAGTTACTTCCTTCATGCGGCTCCCCTACTTCGACGCCTGGCCGGCGACTGAGCCTTCGCTGGCGGAGTCGGTCACGTCGGCCACTTCGGCTTGAACTTCCTTGAGGGCGTCGGTGTGGCCGCCGAGTTGTTCGAGTTCGTGGGCGAGCTCGGCGAGTTCGGCGCCGCCGGCCATCTGGGCGGTGAGTTCTTCGAGCGTGATGTCCTTTTTCTCGTAGTAGCCGATCGAGCGGCCGCGTTTCAGGAGCAGGAACCTGTCCCCGACCGGGAACGCGTGGTGCGGGTTGTGGGTGATGAAAATGACCCCGAGCCCCCGGTCCCTGGCCTGCAGAATGTACCGCAGGACCACGCCGGACTGCTTCACGCCGAGGGCGGCGGTGGGTTCGTCCAGGATCAGGACCTTGGCGCCGAAGTACACGGCCCGGGCGATCGCCACGCACTGGCGTTCACCGCCGGACAGCTGCCCGATGGGCTGTTCCACATCGCGCAGGTCGATACCCATGTCCGCCAGTTCCTGCTTTGTGACGTCCTTCATGGCTTGGACGTCCAGGCGCTTGAAGGGGCCGAAGCCCGTGGTCAGCTCGGAGCCTAGGAAGAAGTTACGCCAGATGGGCATCAGCGGAACGACTGCGAGGTCCTGGTAGACGGTGGCGATGCCGGCATCCAGGGCGTCACGGGGCGAATCGAATTTCCGCTCCTCACCCATGATGTGAAGGACACCCTCGTCGTGCTGGTGCAGGCCGGCGATGATCTTGATCAGCGTGGACTTGCCCGCGCCGTTGTCCCCGAGCACGCAAGTCACCCTGCCGTTGTCCACGGCCATCGTGACGTCCGTGAGGGCGACGATGTTGCCGTAGTGCTTCGCCACGCTCTCCAGCGAGAGCAGGTGCACCGGGGTGTGGGTCAACGGGTCCTTCTCGTCCCTGAGGAGTTCCTGCTGGTGGATTTGTTTAGCGTCCATGGTGTTCAGCCCTTACTTGAGTCTGCGCGGCGCTTGACGATCAGGTTCACGATGGTGGCCAGGAGCAGCATCAGGCCAAGGAAGAACTTGAACCAGTCCGGGTTCCACTGCGCATACACGATGCCCTTGTTGGCCATGCCGAAGATGAAGGCGCCGATCGCGCCGCCCACTGCGGATCCGTAACCTCCAGTCAGCAGGCACCCCCCGATCACGGCGGCGATGATGTACAGGAATTCGTTGCCCACGCCCTCGCCGGACTGCACGGCGTCGAATGCGAACAGGTTGTGCATGCCCAGAATCCAACCGCAGAAACCCACGGCCACGAACAACCCGATCTTGGTCTTGGTCACCGGAACACCAACCGCCCGGGCCGCGTTCGCGTCGCCGCCGGCAGCAAAAATCCAGTTCCCCACCCGGGTCCGCAGCAGCACCCACGACGCCACCGCCACCAACGCGATCCAGATGAACACCGTGATCTTGACCTCCACCCCGCCCAGCGTGACCGAGGAAGCAAAGATCGCCTGGGCCGATGAGAACCCGTCCATCGTGGAGATCGACGGCGAGGACACAGACCCGCCAACCAGCCGGGTCAGGCCGAGGTTCAGGCCGGTCAGCATCAAAAACGTCGCCAGCGTGACGATGAAGCTCGGCAGCTTGGTCTTGATCAGGATCCACCCGTTGATGAACCCGATACCCAGCGAAACGAGCAGGGCCAGGCCCACCCCGACCCAAACGTTCATGCTGAAGTACCAGCTGAACAGGGACGCGGTCAGCGCCGAACTGATCACCGCCACACCGGTGGAAAGGTCAAACTCACCGCCGATCATCAGCAGCGACACCCCCACCGCCATGATGCCGATCGTCGAGGACCCATACAGCACCGTCGCGAACGCGTTCGGCTGGGTAAAGGTCTGGGACACCGACGCGAAAAACACAAACAAGACAATCGCACCGACAAGCGCGCCCACCTCGGGACGGCCCAACAGCTTCTGCAAAGGGTTGCGCCTGCCGACACGCTCGTCGGTCACCGCCGGTTTGGTAATGGTCCGGGTCATGGTCATTGGAATGCTCCTTGCTGCCCGGTCCGGCGTTTCCGCCGGACCGGGCTGGCGGGCTGCTAGCGGATACCCTGCTGCGCGAACGTGAGGGCGTTGGCCGCTCCGGCCTTGTCCACGATGGTGGGGCCGGTCAGGACGGGCTGGCCGCCGCCGAGCTTGAAGCCGCCGCGCTTGGCCTGCCACAGGGCGTCCACCGAGCCGTAGCCCTGCAGCCAGGGCTGCTGGTCGACGGTGAATTCCACGGCACCGTCGGCGATCTTCTGGGCCAGCTCGGCGTTCATATCGAAGGAGGCCACCTTGGCTTTGCTGCCGGCCGCGGTCACCGCCTTGAGGATGGTCAGCGTGTAGGGCGCACCCAGCCCGATGATGACGTCGGCGTCAGGCGTGGCCTGCAGTTTGGCGGTGACGGTGGAGGACACCTGCGTCATGTCCGTGCCCTGCACGTACAGGATCTCGGTGGCCGGAACCTTGGACTTGACACCGGCACAACGGGCTTCGAGGCCAACGTGCCCCTGCTCCTGGATGACGCAGACCGCATGCTTGAGTCCGAGGGAATTGAGCTTGTCGCCCACTGCTTCGCCGGCGAGCTTCTCATTCGAACCGAAGTGCGTGAACGCTCCCAGCTGGGCAAACACGGATTCACCGGCGTTGAGGCTCACTACCGGAATTCCGGCGTCCGTGGCCTTCTTCAGTGCATCCTTCAGGGCGTCCGGTTTGGCCAGGGTGACTGCGATGCCGTCCACCTTCTGGTCCACGGCCTGCTGGATCAGCTGGGCCTGCCGGCCGCCTTCGGGGTCAGAGGTGTACAGCAGCTCGACGTTGTCCTTGGCTGCGGCCTCCTCAGCGCCCTTGCGGACAATATCCCAGAAGGTGTCTCCGGGAGCGGCGTGCGTGATGAGCGCAACCTTGATCCGCGGTGTCGACGCAGCCTGGCCTCCGGCGCCGGCATTCGCGTTCTCCGGAGCCCTGCCGCCGCTGGACGAACAGGCACTCAGAGCCATCATCGGCACGACGGCGGCAACCAGTGCCACCCGCCGCCATGAAAATTTCTTCACCGAAAATCTCCTTTGATCCGGGTTCCCGCCGTGCCACACCGCACCGGCCGGGAGTGTTGATATCTCCGATCATGGTGACTCGGATCACTCTTGTCAACGTTTGTCCTAACATTAGGACGATATTAGTTTTTCATCCGTGTGGTTACCGGTGAAGGCGTGCCCGAACGCCGAGAGAGGGTTCGTCCCCGCAGCAGGCCCCGCTCCGCCCGAAGCCCCCGCTCAAACCCTATGACGCCGGCATAGCCGACGTCCGCGAGCGCTTTGGCGAGGGCTGTAGTTGATCTCGCCCGTGCCGGGCCCGAACCCGGCCGTCATCGCCTTTGACGAGAGGTCAGCCTCGGGGTCATTGAGAGCCTTCGGGCACAGGGATTTCAGGTTCCGGCAGATGTGTCAGTGCTGGGCTACGACGACAGCCAGTTCGCGTGGCTCAGCTATGTCCAGCTGTACCACTGCTGCTCCCCGGGCAGGCGGTTAGCCACCGGTTACGGGAAGAACTAAGAATTTGCCTCGACGGTCAGCCCGGAGTCGGCACCGGCAACGATGGCGTTGGTCTCCGGGGATGCGAAGCGCTTCGCCAGCTCCCGGACCACGGCCTGAAGTTCCTGGCGGAGCAGATCCGGGTCAATGGACGCGGCGGCGAGGACGGAGCGTTCCATGTCCGCTGCGGCCATGACGGCTTCGGTGCCGCGCTCCGTGAGCGAGACGACGTGGCTGCGCCGGTCCGAGGTGCTGCGCTGGCGCACGATGTGCCCGTGCGACTCGAGGCGGCTCAGCGTCTTGCCCATGGTTTGCGCCTGCACCCGGACAAGCTGGGCAAGCTGCGCCTGCGTCATGGGACCGCTGTTGTAGAGCACTTCGATGGCGATAACGCCGGCGTGCGTCAGGCCAATGGCGCCCAGCTTCTCGTTCCATGAGTGCTCAACAAGGCGGGCCGCCGTTGACAAGAGGCGCCCTGTGGGCCAGCGATCCATATCAGGCATACCACCAAGTATAACTAAGCCTGATTAGTACCCGACACGAAGCCTTACTAAGCTGAAATGTCCTGCACCAAAACAAGGAGACAACGTTGGCTGAAAAACTCACGCCGGGCGACACCGCCCCCGGCTTCACGCTGAAGGACGCCACGGGAGCGGACGTCAGCCTCAGCGATTACCACGGCCGGAACACTATCGTTTATTTCTATCCGGCCGCTGCCACGCCCGGATGCACCAAGCAGGCCTGCGACTTCCGGGACAGCCTGGCGTCCCTTCAGGCCGCCGGCTACGAGGTGCTGGGAATTTCCCCCGACCCCGTGGGCAAGCTTGCCAAGTTCGCCGACGCCGAAGGCCTCACCTTCCCCCTCCTTTCGGACGAAGACCATGCAGTTGCCGAGGCATACGCTGCGTGGGGCGAGAAGAAGAACTACGGCCGCACCTACGAGGGCCTCATCCGTTCCACCGTGGTGGTGGATCCGGACGGCAAAGTCGCCGTGGCCCAGTACAACGTCCGGGCCACCGGGCACGTCGCCAAGCTGCGCAAGGACCTCAAGCTCGAAGAGGTCTGAAACCCTGCGCCTGACCACCTCTCCGCGCCTGCCGCAAGGACCGCACAGGTGACGGTACAATTGAGGCTGGCATCCGCCGTCGTACGTTTTTCCTGCTGCTGACAGCGTGCAGGGGCGGACCAGGTGGTGCCAGGCGCGAGTGGTGAAATTGGCAGACACGCAGGATTTAGGTTCCTGTGCCTTCGGGCGTGGGGGTTCAAGTCCCCCCTTGCGCACTGCGGTGATCGACAGCGAAATCCCGGGCTACGGCCCGGGATTTTTTCTGTTTAACGCGCCGCCAAAAAATTATTCCCGGTTCACCCATCCGTTGCTGCCGACCAGGCGAATACCCAGTGAGACACCGCCCAACAGCCTGGAACTTCAGGCCGGTGACCCACAGTCGGAAAAGGATCGCCGGAGGAAGCCGGACTCCCTTCGGTCCTGTTCGTCGGCACAACTAAGGAGAATCGAAATGCAGTCTTTCAAGCGCTCAACCTTCACCGTCGCAGGCATTGCAGCCGCCGCTCTGCTGAGCCTCACCGCGTGCGGCGGCTCCGCCGGCACGTCCAGCAGCTCGTCGGCCGCCGCTGAACCGTCCAGCATGGCGCCCTCCGCCTCCAGCAGGGCGCCGTCACCGTCGGAAACCTCGACGGCGGCCATGGATCCCGCAGCCAACCTCGCCGGACCCGGCTGTGCCGACTACGCCAAGCAGGTTCCCAGCGGCAAAGGCTCCGTCGCGGGCATGGCCCTGGACCCCGTGGCCGTCGCCGCCTCGAACAACCCGCTGCTGAAGACGCTCACCGCCGCGGTCTCCGGCAAGCTGAACCCGAAGGTCAATCTCGTAGACACGCTGAACGGCAGCGAGTTCACGGTGTTCGCGCCGGTTGACGCTGCCTTCGCCAAGGTTGATGCAGCAACGATCGGGACCCTCAAGAAGGACGATGCCCTGCTGAGCAAGATCCTCACCTACCACGTGGTCCCCGGCCAGATCACCCCGGACAAGATTGTGGGCACGCACAAGACCGTGCAGGGCGGGTCGGTCACCGTGACCGGCACCAAGGATGCCCTCAAGGTGGACGGCGCCAACGTGATCTGCGGCGGCGTCCAGACGGCCAACGCCACCGTGTACCTCGTGGACTCGGTGCTGATGCCCAAGTAATCGCTGAGCCCGTTCCGGGACCCAGGCCCTGCACAGAGGCCGCAGTCCGCATCCGACAGGTGCGGACCGCGGCCTCTTCTTGTGCCGCCAGCCGCCCGGCGTGTCCTGGCTCACGCGTAAGCCAAGCGCGTGCGATCCGTCAATTAGACTGGGTGGCGGGCAAGCAGCCGCCCACGCGCACCCCAGCAGTCCAGAGGTGGTAATCGAGTGCCCAGCAGCAGTATCCCGCGCCGTACGGCCCTCAAGACCGGCGCCGTCCTACTGGGCCTGTCCCTCACGTCCTGCACGAGCGAAGCCCAGCCCACGCCGTCGTCCGCCGCGGCGAGCACCACAACTGCCGCCGCTGCGCCTTCAGAGACCTTCACGTTCGGCACCGCCTCGCAGCCGCTGGGCCTGGACCCCGCCCTGGCCAACGACGTCGAATCGCAGCGGGTCACCCGGCAGATCCTGGAAGGCCTGGTGGGCGTAGACCAGACAACGGGCGAGCCCACACCGCTGCTGGCCACGGAGTGGACGGAATCGTCGGACGGCATGTCCTACACCTTCACCCTTCGCCCGGGCATCAAATTCCACGACGGCTCGGCGTTCAACGCTGAGTCCGTCTGCACCAATTTCGAGCGCTGGTTCAAGTTTTCAGAGGCGCTGCGGAAGCAGGCTCCGGGAACCACCTTCAAGGGCGTCTTCAAGGAGCACGCCGACCATGCGGAGCTGTCCGTCTTCAAATCCTGCACTGCCCTGTCGGCGCTGCGGGTGCGGATCAGCCTCACGGAGCGCTTCACCGGTTTCCTCCAGGCCCTGACGCTTCCCGCGTTTGCCATCTCCTCCCCCAAGGCACTCGCCGCCGGGAAGGCTGACCAGCTCAGCCTGCGCCGTGGCAACCAGGCACTTTCCGGCTACGCAACGCATCCCGTAGGCACCGGCCCCTTCCGCTTCTCCTCCTGGGACAGCGCGGGCGTCTCCCTGGTGACCAACAAGGGATACTGGGGCGCCCGGGGCCAGATTTCCACGCTCAAATTCGTCCCCTACGACCACCCGCAGACGCGGCTGCAGGCACTGCTGGACGGCAGGATCGACGGCTATGACGCCGTAACGGTGGGGAACTTCGACCAACTGGTCAAACGCGGCAAGCAGATTATCCAGCGGGATCCGTTCTCCGTGATGTATCTCGGCATGAACCAGGACATTCCGGTCCTGAAGGACCTCAAAATCCGGCAGGCCATCGAGTTGGCCATCGACAAGGACACGCTGATCAGGCGCTTCTTCATCGACAACACCGCGCAGGCCTCGCAGTTCGTTCCGCCGAAGCTGAGCGGGTTCAACAACAACGCTCCCGCGCTGGGGCATGATCCCGCCAAGGCGAAGGAACTGCTGGCCGACGCCGGGTACAAGGGCCAGGCGCTGAAGTTCTACTACCCCATGAACGTCACGCGGCCCTACCTGCCGACTCCGGAGAAGGTCTACGCGGAAATCAGCCGCCAGCTCACGGCAGTGGGCCTGAACATCCAGCCCGTTCCCGTCGATTGGACGGACGGCTACCTGCAGAAGGTGAAGAACCCCGGCGACCATGCCCTGCATCTGCTCGGCTGGAACGGCTCCTATGCCGACGCGGACAACTTCCTCGCGCCGCTCTTCGGCGAGAAAAACGGTGAGTTCGGGTATCAGGACCCGCAGGTCTTCGCCAAGATCGACCGCGCGCGCGGACTCCCGGACGGCCAGGAACGCACGGCTCAGTACCAGACCATCAACGCCCAGATCGCGGAGTCCCTGCCCGCAGTTCCCATCGCTTTCCCGATCTCCGCACTGGCCCTGTCCGACCGGGTGGTCAGCTATCCCGCCTCGCCGGTATTAAATGAAGTTTTCACCAAGGTCCAGCTGAGGTCTTGACGCCGGGGCCCAATTTCAGTTAGTGGGCGGTGCAGGGATATTCTGTGACAGCCAGAGCCGCCTATCGGAGACTGATTGTGACCTTCATTTCCAAGACCCAACATGCCGACGTCGTTCTTATTGGCGGCGGCATCATGAGCGCCACGCTGGGTGCGTTCATCAAGCAGCTCGAACCCAACTGGACCATTTCCCTGTTCGAGCGGCTCGACGAGGCCGGCCTGGAGAGCTCAGGGCCGTGGAACAACGCCGGCACCGGACACGCCGCGCTGTGCGAGCTTAATTACTCCCCCGCAGCCAAAGACGGCTCGGTCAACCCCGCCAAGGCGCTGCACATCAACGAGCAGTACCAGCTGTCCCGCCAGTTCTGGTCCCACCTGGTGGACAACTCGCTGATCGGCTCCCCCAAGGGTTTCATCAACACCGTTCCGCACATGAGCTTCGTCATCGGCGACGACAACTCGAACTTCCTCAAGACCCGGTACAACGCGCTCAAGGAGCACACCCTGTTCCGGAGCATGGAGTACTCCGAGGACTTCGCGCAGATCGCCAAGTGGGCGCCGCTGATCGTGAAGGGCCGCGACACGAAGCAGCGCGTCGCCGCAACCCGCGCGGCAGAGGGCACCGACGTCGACTTCGGCGCCCTGACCCGTGAGCTCACCGGCTACCTGGCAAACAACGGCGTCGAAATCAACTACGGCCACGACGTCACCGATGTCCGCAGGGCGTCCGACGGCGGCTGGGACCTTTCGCTCAAGCACCCGGCTTCCGGTGAGCGCGGCAGCATCCGCGCCAAGTTCGTCTTCGTCGGCGCCGGCGGCGGCGCACTGCACCTGCTGCAGGCTTCCGGCATTCCGGAAAGCAAGGGATTCGGCGGTTTCCCGGTGTCCGGCCAGTTCTTCCGCTGCACGGACCCGTCCCTCGCGTCCCAGCACAACGCCAAGGTCTACGGCCAGGCTTCTGTCGGCGCCCCCCCGATGTCCGTGCCGCACCTGGACACCCGCTACGTCAACGGCAAGCGCTCCCTGCTGTTCGGCCCGTACGCCGGCTTCTCCACGAACTTCCTGAAGAACGGCAGCTATCTCGACCTTCCGCTGTCCATCCGGCCGAGCAACATCATCCCAATGCTGGCCGTGGCCAAGGACAACATGGACCTGACCGCCTACCTGGTCAAGGAAGTGGCCAAGCGCCACGCCGACAAGGTGGAGGCGCTGCGCGAGTACTACCCCGAGGCCAAGGACGGCGACTGGGAACTCATCACCGCCGGCCAGCGTGTGCAGATCATCAAGAAGGATCCGAAGAAGGGCGGTGTGCTGCAGTTCGGCACCGAGGTGATTGCCGCCCGCGACGGTTCCATCGGCGCCCTCCTCGGCGCTTCACCTGGTGCCTCCACGGCCGTGCCCATCATGATCGAACTCCTGCAGAAGTCCTTCCCCAAGAACTTCAAGGGCTGGCAGTCCAAGCTCAAGGAAATGATGCCGGGCTATGGCGTCAAGCTCAACGAAAACCCGGAGCTGGCGGCGGAGCTCGAGAAGGCCACCGCCAAGAGCCTCCAGCTGGAAGCATCGCCCGCAGTCCAGCGGTGACTGTGCAGAGCTGACCGTCCTGGCTGACCGTGCAGGGCTGACCGTCCTGGGCTGACCCGGCGCGGGTTTCGGCAGGCACCACCGAAGCAAACAGTCCGTCGACCCAGGAGATCATGCGATGTTCCGGCTGGCCCACCTATCCCTCGGGAACCGCGCGCTCATCGCGCTGATCACGGTCTTCGCCTCGGTGTTCGGGGTGATCACCATGTCTTCGCTGAAGCAGGAACTCATTCCCTCGATTGAGTTCCCGCGGATCACGGTGATCACGTCGATGCCCGGGGCGTCGCCGGAGGTGGTGGACAAACAGGTCAGCAGGCCACTCGAGAATGCGCTGAACGGCGTCGAAGGCCTGGAGTCGACGTCGTCCACCTCCCGCAACGGCGTCTCGCAGATCAGCCTGGTGTTCACCTACGGCTCCAACCTGGACCGGGCCCGGAACCAGATCGACCGCGCCATTTCCAACGCCAGGCGCACACTGCCGGACGACGTCCAGCCCCAGGCCATCGCCGGCAGCATCAGCGACTTCCCGATCGTCTTCCTCGCCGTCTCCTCGGACAAGCCGCTGAGCGAGCTGAACACCGACCTCCAGCGGCTGTCGGTGCCGAGGCTGCAAAAGCTCGACGGCGTCCGTGGCGCCGACGTGACGGGCGGCGCCACCCGGCACATCCTCATCCAGCCGAGCGCGGCCAAAATGGCTGCCGGCGGCGCCAGCATCCAGTCCGTGCGGAACGCCCTGACCAATAACGGCGACCTTATTCCGGCGGGCACGATCGAGGAGAAGGGCAAAAGCCTGTCCCTGCAGATCGGCAGCCCTGTCGACTCCGTGGCTGCGGTGAAGGCCCTGCCGCTCAGCGGGGCCAGCCCGGGCACCACCATTGGTTCCGTGGCCGATGTCAGCATCAAGGATGACGCCCGCACCTCCATCACCCGGACGAACGGCCTCGAAACACTGGCCATTTCCGTGACGAAGAAGCCCGAGGGCGACACCGTGGCGATATCGCACGCGGTCAAGGATCTGCTGCCGCAGCTCGAGGCGGAGCTTGGCTCGAACGCCAGGTTCACCCCCGTCTTCGACCAGGCACCCTTCATCGAAAAATCCATCAAGGACCTCACCACGGAGGGTCTGCTGGGCCTCGGTTTCGCGGTTGCCGTCATCCTTCTCTTCCTCATGTCCGTCCGCTCCACGCTGGTCACCGCCGTCTCCATTCCGCTGTCGCTGCTGATCACCTTCATCGGCCTCTCCGGCACCGGCTATTCCCTGAACATCCTCACGCTCGGGGCACTGACCATCGCTATTGGCCGGGTGGTGGACGACTCAATCGTGGTGATCGAGAACATCAAGCGGCACCTCAGCTACGGCGAAGCCAAGCTCACCGCGATCCTCACCTCCATCCGTGAGGTGGCCGGCGCCATCACGGCCTCCACGCTGACCACCGTGGCCGTCTTCCTCCCCATCGCCTTTGTGGGCGACCTCGCGGGTGAACTGTTCCGTCCGTTCGCGCTGACCGTCACCATTGCGCTGCTCTCCTCGCTGCTGGTGTCCCTGACCATCGTCCCCGTACTGGCGTACTGGTTCCTGAAGAGCCCCGCCGATGCAGGCGCGGGCGATGCTCCCCGCTCCGCCCTGGAAGTCCAGGCGCAGGCGCACCAGGCCGAGCAGCGCAGCATCCTTCAGCGCGGCTATCTCCCGGTCCTGAACAAGACCCAGAAGCACCCGGTGCTCACCCTGATCGCCGCGGTCCTGGTCCTCGGCGGGACCGCTGCCATGACGCCGCTGCTCGCCACCGACCTGCTGGGGCGTTCAGGCGAGAACAGCATGACGGTCAAGCAGGAACTTCCCGCCGGCACGGGCCTCGACGACACCAGCGCAGCGGCCCGGAAGGTCGAGGACGTGCTCCTGGGCATCGAGGGGATTAAGGATGTGCAGGTGACCTCCGGCAATGCGCAGGCGGGCTTCACCGCGCTGACGTCCTCGGGCGCCTCCAATTCCTCGTTCACGGTGGTCACCGACGAAAAAGCGAACCAGGGCAAGCTGCAGGACACCGTCCGCAGCGAGCTGGCCGCGGCAGGCGCCGCCGGGAAGATCTCCGTCGGTTCGCAGCAGGGCGGCTTCGGCACGTCCTCCACCGTGGACATCACCCTCAAGGCGGCTACCTCCGAAGGCCTGAAGAAGGCCAGCGACGCCATGGTCCAGGCCATGGCCGGGGTACCCGGAAGCAGCGAGGTGACCACCAACCTGGCTGCCAGCCAGCCCGTGGTGCAGGTTAAGGTTGACCGGGCCAAGGCGGTTGCCGCGGGCCTGACCGAAGAGCAGGTGGCGGGCGTCCTGGCCTCCACCATCAGCCCCGTTCCCGCCGGCACCGTCCGCATCGACACGGACGACTTCCCCGTCCAGATCGGCGAAGGCAAACGCTTCACCAGCATCGCTGCCGTCCGCGACATCCCGCTCCCCACCGCCTCCGGCGCCGTCCCGCTCAGCCGGATTGCCGCCGTCGAGCAGGTGGACGTCCCCGTTTCCATCACCTCCAGCAACGGCCAGCGGACCGCCCAGGTGTCCATCACGCCGTCGGGATCCAACCTGGGCGCTCTCAGCGCCGAGGTGCAGCAGCGGCTCAAGGGCGTGAAGCTGCCCGCCGGAGTGACCGCGGAGATCGGCGGCGCCACCACCCAGCAGGCGGAATCGTTCCGGCAGCTCGGCCTCGCGCTGCTGGCCGCCATCGCCATCGTCTACGTGATCATGGTGGCGACGTTCAAGTCCCTCGTGCAGCCGCTGATCCTCCTCGTTTCCGTGCCGTTCGCCGCCACCGGAGCGGTGGCGCTGCTCCTGGTCACGCGGGTTCCGCTGGGGCTGCCGTCGCTGATCGGCATGCTGATGCTGGTGGGCATTGTGGTGACCAACGCCATTGTGCTGATCGACCTGATCAACCAGTACCGGAAACCGCGCGGCGCCAAGCCCGCGATGAGCGTCGCCGACGCCATCACCCACGGCGCCCGGCAGCGGCTCCGCCCCATCCTCATGACGGCGCTGGCCACGGTCTTCGCACTGACCCCCATGGCGCTTGGCATGACGGGCGGCGGCGGGTTCATTTCCCAGCCGCTGGCCATCGTGGTGATCGGCGGACTGGTCTCCTCCACGGCGCTGACGCTGGTGCTCGTCCCCGTGCTGTACCGCCTGGTGGAGGGTCGGAAGGAGAAGAAGGAACTGATGCGCCAGCTCAAGCAGCGGCCCGGCTTCTCCCCCGCCGACGACGACGTCGATGCCGAGTTCGCCGACTGGACCACCGGCATGGTGCCCAAGCTCAGCGGACGCCGTGCCGCCCCCGGCTCCCCGGAATAAGCCCCTGCCGGTTGACGCCGCTGCCGGCACCGGGCTTACGCTGCGTCCCGCGGCTCCTCCTCCGTGCGATACAGGTTTTCGATGACGGCGTCGGCATACAGGGGCCCAATCTTGGGATACATCGTGCGCAATTCGCGCACCGCCGCCTCATGGCCGCGCCTGATGTGGATGACCCTGAGCCAGCTGATCTGGAGACCCGACAGACGCACGCCGGCCTTGGAAACCTGGCGTTGTTCAATGATGCGCCAGATACTCACGGCTGACTGCGCAAGCGCCAACCCGACGATCAGCGGCGCCGCGGCACCAGGCGCGGACGGGTAGGAGAAGAACATGGCGGGAATAACCAACGACAGCAACAGCGTGCCGAGACCGAATGCCTGCCATCTCAGCCAGTCCCGGTAACGTCCGCGCCGCAGCGGCGGTATCTCCGACGGCGCCACCTTCTCTGCGGCCATCACAGTTATCCCAGCCGAGGCCAGCAGCAGGCCGGCCATCCACATGTAAGGGCGGGCCGGGCTGGCGAGGGCCGGTACGGCCAGAAATTCCGATGCGAACATAACGAGGGGCAGGATCCCCGGCAGGATGTCCGCCAACTGCATCCGCATCAGCACCCTGTCCCGGGACCGCAGACGCCAGGATAATATGACACCACCGTGAACCACGGCCACAGCCCCGAAGAAGAAGGTGAATGCAACCGCCTTTGCGTCTGCTGCCACGGAGGGCAGGGCAGCCAGCCAAAAACCAAAGCCTCCGGTGACGAGCAAAGCGCCGCCGACCACCACGGAGACCGGTTTGGCATTCTTCACTGCCTTCATCGACAGTTGCACCTCCCCCGGAAGGTCGCAGGCCCCGTGTGCCCATGGAACGCCCGGGCTGCACACGTGTCAATGGTCTTACCTGGCCGGTCCGGGAGGGCGGGAATATCCTGGCGCCGGGAACGTTGAGGGCATTACATGCAAATGCATGTAAATCGGGTACACTGGTTAAAGCAGGCCCGAACAACCCCGGCGAACGGAAGGCTCATCATGCAGATCGGCGTATTCAGCGTCAGCGACATCACCCAGGACCCCACCACGGGCCGGACCCCCACCGAGCACGAGCGCATCAAGGCATCCGTGGCGATCGCCAAGAAGGTCGAAGAAATCGGCATGGATGTCTACGCCATCGGCGAGCACCACAACCGGCCGTTCTTCTCCTCCTCCCCCACCACCACGCTCGCGTACATCGCCGCGCAGACCGAGCGCATCACGCTGTCCACGGCCACCACGCTGATCACCACGAACGATCCGGTCAAGATCGCCGAGGACTTCGCCATGCTGCAGCACCTCTCCGACGGCCGCGTGGACCTGGTCCTGGGCCGCGGCAACACGGCCCCGGTCTACCCCTGGTTCGGCAAGAACATCCAGGACGGGATCGAACTCGCCATCGAGAACTACAGCCTGCTGCGCAAGCTGTGGGATGAGGACACCGTCAACTGGTCCGGCAAGTTCCGCACGCCGCTGCAGAACTTCACCTCCACCCCGCGCCCGCTCGACGGCGTGGCCCCGTTTGTCTGGCACGGCTCCATCCGGACGCCGCAGATAGCGGAGGTGGCCGCCTACTACGGCGACGGGTTCTTCGCGAACAACATCTTCTGGCCCAAGGAGCACTACCAGCAGCTGATCGGACTCTACCGCGAGCGCTACGAGCACTACGGCCACGGCAAGGCGGACCAGGCGATCGTGGGGCTGGGCGGACAGTTCTTCATGCGGAAGAACTCCCAGGACGCCGTCCGGGAATTCCGGCCGTACTTCGACAACGCCCCCGTCTACGGCCACGGCCCGTCGCTGGAGGACTTCACGTCCCAGACGCCGCTCACCGTCGGCAGCCCGCAGGAGGTCATCGAAAAGACCCTCACGTTCCGTGAGTTCTTCGGCGACTACCAGCGCCAGCTGTTCCTGATCGACCACGCCGGCCTGCCGCTGAAGACCGTTCTGGAGCAGCTGGACCTGTTCGGCGAGGAAGTCCTGCCGGTCCTGCGCAAGGAGTACGCCGACCGCACGGCCGCCCACATCCCGGCTCCGCCCACGCACGCCGGACGCGTTGCCGCCCGTATCGCAGGTGAAGGCACCGCCACCGAAGGCACAGCAGGTGAGGGCGCTGCCGCCGCCTCCCCGACGGAGTCGCGATGACACCCCGGAACGCCCCGGCGGCGTCCGGGCCGTCGATGTCCACGGTCCGACTGGCGGCCGAAACCTGGGAGTCGCTGTTCCGGGCACAGGTGGCCGTGATGCGCCGGCTGCAGTCCGGCCCCGCCTTCCGGAACCTGGCGGTGAACGAGTACGATGTGCTGTTCACCCTGTCGCGGTGCCCGTCCGGCTGGCTACGGCTGAACGAGCTGAACGACAACGTGCTGCTGAGCCAGTCCAGTCTGAGCAGGCTGGTGGACCGCCTGGAGAAACGCGGCCTCGTGGAACGCACGCCCGCCCCGGACGACGGCCGGGGCGTGCTGCTCAAACTCACGGAGGAGGGCGCGGCGCTGCAGAAGGAAATCGGCCGGGAGCACGTGCGGGACATCGCCGAGCTGGTTGCCCCGGCCCTGACCCCGGCGGAGCAGCGGGAACTCTTGCGCCTCACCGAGAAGCTGCGTGCGTCCCTGCCGTTGCGTTAGTCACCAGCCGTCCCGTTAGCGGGACGGCCGGCGGCGCCGTCGGACGGCAGGTGACAGTGCCGACGTCGGACGGCCGACGGCGGGAGGCTGCTTACGCTGCAAAGCTGACGTCAGCGGAGAACGGCCAGTTTGTCCGGATCCTCCGCCGGCAGCTCGCCGTCCACCGTGGCGGAAACACGGATCTCCCGGAGGGAGAGGCTGCCGCCCACCGTGGACAGGAAGGCGGTGTCCGAGGAGTCGCGCCCCGCGGTGATCCGGAGCATGGCGTCCCGAGGCGCCAGGCCCGTGGGGTCGATGACGTGCCAGGCCCCGTTGACATGGGCTTCGGCCACGGCGTGGAAGTCCATCGGGGAAAGACCCGGCGCATACACGGCCGCCAGCCGGGCAGGCACGTTCTTGGCGCGCAGCAGCGAGATGGCCAGGTGCGCATAGTCCCGGCAGACGCCCCGCCGGTGCAGCAGGGTTTCCACGGCGCCGTCCGTTCCGCGGGAGGAACCGCTGACGTAGCGCAGTTCGTTGAAGACCCATTTGCGCACGGCGTGCAGGAGCTCCCCGCCCTGGAGTCCGCCGAACTCCGCATACGAAGTGGGAAGCAGCCTGTCAGACTCTGCGTAGCGGCTGGGCCGGACATAGCGGATCAGCTCCATCAGCGAGGCTTCCTCGGGCTCGGCACGGCCCCCGACGGTCGCTGAGTAATCCACCGTTACCTCGGTGGGGTCGGCAAACTCCATGTAGTGGAACCTGCCGCCGTGGTGGTCCGAAAGCTCAGTAAGTGGAACCTGCTCCCCGTCAGCCGTCACGCTGAGGTCCTCCACAAAGGACGTGTAGCCGGCGTTCCTTGCCACGGAGATGGCCATCGCCACCTTGGTGTCGGCCACGGTCTTGAATATCAGGCGGGCAGCAACAGTTCGTTCCATGGGTCTCCGGGGTGTGGGGCGGCGGCGGCGTCAGTCAGTCGCGGCTGCGGGCTGGGTGTGCCGGAGGCGCAACGCGACTAGCTCTTGATCTCCAGAGACATTAGCATCCGCTGGACGTTGGCGAATTCGGAGCCCTTGTTGACGTAGCCGGCGGCCTGGTCGAGGGTGTCGAAGGCTTTGGCCGGAGCCACTTTTTCGTCCGGCGCGAACGGCTTCAGCGAGCGCACGTCGCTGAACGAGTAGTTCCCCCTGCCCGCCAGGCCCTGCACCACATTCTGCAGCTGGCAGGCCTTGGAATCAGCGCCGCCCACCAGATTGGTGATGCCGTAGGAGCCAAAGTAGCGGTAGCCCTGGATCACCCTGAACACCACGTGCGGGTCGATGGTCCCCTGCCCTCCGCTGTGCGGCAGCTCCATGGGCACGCTGCTGACGACGACGTAGGGCTTGCGGGCGGAAGCGGCGCAGCTCGCTGCGGTGATGTTGGGCAGGCCGGTCTGCAGGGTGGCCAGGTACGTGCCTTCCTTGTCCTTGACCTCAATCTTCACCGCACCGGGAAGGGTTCCCTTGTCGGGGTCCACCGACTGGGCAATCCAGTCCTGCGGAAGTTCGAAGCTCACTGTCTTGGCAGGGTCGGTGAAGACCTTCCACGCCGCCGCCGTGGCGCCGGGTGAGGCTGAGGAACCCTCCGACGCGGCGGCGGAGGGGCTCGCGGACCCCGAGGCCGCCCCGCTCGCCGGGCTGGTGCCCGGCTCCGCCGTCCAGGCGGGCCCGCCCTTGCCGTCGCTGCTGCAGCCGGCCATCAGTCCCGCCGTCAACAGCACGACGGCGGCGATGCCAGTACGTCCGGAGGCCGTGATCCCTGTCATGGCTCCAGCCTAGCCGGGACGCCCTGCCCAACCCGAAGGCACAGGTCAGCGTTTCGCAGGTGAAACAGCAACTAGGCTGAGGTCATGGCCGAACATGAGCTGGACGCAGCAGAGCAGACACTGGCGAACATGTCCGCCCTCGACATTGCCGACTGGCGGCTGAGGACCTTCGCCCTCTACGACACGGTGCGCAAGATCGCCGCGGACAGCCCCGCGGAAGCCCACGCCTACTGGCGCCAGGAGCGCGACCGCATGTTCGGCACCCACGCCGCGTCGGCACTGACGGCCGAGGCCAAGGCGTCCTTCTACGGTCTCAAGACCGCAGACTACGATCCCATCTACCGTTTCTATGTGCCCCTCACCAAGGAGGGCGCCGGGCAGGAGATGAACGTTGAGACCGGGACGGACGGGCTGGTCAGATTCCTCCGGCTGGGAACGTTCGACCTTCCCGAGATGGGGCAGCTGGCGGTGTGGAAGCTGAAGGGCTACGGCGGCGGGATCTTCGTCCCGTTCCGTGACGCCACGGCCGGGAAGCCCGGTGGAAGCTACGGTGCCGGCCGCTACCTCCTGGACACCATCAAGGGTGCCTTCCACGGCGTCCGCGGTTCCGGGTCGGACGCCCAGTACGTGCTGGACTTCAACTTCGCCTACAACCCCTCGTGCGCCTACAACGAGGCCTGGGCCTGCCCGCTTGCCGGCCCCGCCAACCGGCTGGCCGTGGAGATTCCGGTCGGCGAACTGTACTGACGCCACACGGTTCGTGGCAGTTCCGGCCGGCACATACGATGGCTGAATGACCCCACCTGCCCAGCGGATTGCACGTGTCCGCCCCGTAACCCCAGCCCCGTCGTCCGCGGCCCTGGACACAAACCCACACTCAGGCACCGCCGAACTTCCCGAACAGTTCTTCGTGGCCAGCTACGCCACGGACTTCGAGTGTGCGGCAGGACGGACCTGGACGGTGGTGGAGTCCCCGTTCCCGGGCTCGCGCGCCAACGCCAACAGCAACCACAGGCAAGGATGGGAGCCCGGGACTGAGGTCTCCGAGGACAGCTTCACCTTCCTCGCGCCGAGCGTCCCGGCCAATGTCCTGGGGATGGCCCACAACACCGGGCAGGCCGGCCGGGACCTTCCCGCCCAGGCCTTCCACAAGGCGGCCACCAGCGTGATCGGGCCGGGCGAGGCGATCGAACTGCCGGCCGGAATCGGCCTGGTGGAGCCGGAGGCGGAACTGGCCGTGGTCGTCGGCCGGACAGCGAAAAACCTGACCCTGAACAACGCACGGACCGCGATTCTTGGCTACACCATCGGCAACGACGTCACCGCGCGCAACCGGCAAAAATCCGATGAACTTTGGCTGAGTGCCAAGAGCCAGGACACGTTCACGCCGGCCGGGCCGTGGATCGTCACCGGGCTGGACCACGCGGACCTTCCCGTCGGCGTCGTCCACAACGGCACCGAACTGCCGGCGGCAAGCACCGCAGACCTCGGCTGGAAGGTGGACGAGATCCTCGTCTACCTGACGTCGTTCATGACCCTGCACCCCGGCGACCTGGTGCTCACCGGGTTCCCGGCGGCCAGCACCGGCATCCGGCCGGGCGACACCGTCACCTGCCGGGTGGGCGGGATCGGCGAGCTCACCAACCCCGTCAGCGCCGCTAGCTGACCGGCACGCCGCCCAGGTTCCGGACGCTTCCGACGGCGGCCCTCACCGCGGCGGCGGCAGCGTCCAGGTCAGCGGCGGTCACCGACGAGTCAAAGCTGAACCGCACGGCGGTCTGCGCCACCTCCGCTTCGATGCCCAGTGCCACCAGCACCGGTGACGGCGCATCCGATCCTGCCGCGCACGCCGAGCCGCTGGAGCAGACCACGCCCTGACGCTCGAGTTCCAGGAGCACGGACTCCCCGCTGGTGCCGGGGAAGCAGAACGACGCCACGGAGGGCAGCCGTTCGGACGGGTGCCCGGTCAGCAGCGCACCGGGCACGCCGCCCAGTACCGCGGCGACAAACCGGTCGCGGAGACCCGTGACGCGGGCTGCGAGCGCGGGCTGGTCGGCGTGTGCCAGGGTGAGCGCGGCGGCCAGGGCCACGGCGCCCGCAACGTTCTCGGTGCCGGACCGCCGGCCACGTTCCTGGCCGCCGCCGTGCACGAGCGGCTCCATGCGGGTCCGGCCCCGGACGAACAGGACGCCGTTGCCCTTGGGCGCCCCGAGCTTGTGCCCCGAGATGCTTAACGCGTCCACGCCGAGCGCGCGCACGTCCAGGGGCAGCCAGCCTGCGGCCTGCACGGCGTCGGTGTGGAAGGGGATGCCCCGCTCCTTCGCCAGGGCCGCCAGATCGGCCACCGGCTGAACGGTCCCCACCTCGTTGTTGGCGTACATGATGCTGACCAGCGCCGTTTCCTCCCGCAGCACCGCGGCGAGCGCATCCGGGGTGACCGTCCCGTTTCCGTCCACCGGCACCACGTCCACGGTGAAGCCGTGGAAGCGTTCCAGGTAGCGTGCGGACTCCTCCACGGCGGGATGCTCGACGGCGCTGATCACCACCCGGTTCAGCGCCGGGTCCGCCGCCTGCCGGGCCAGCGCAATGCCCTTGACGGCAAGGTTGTCCGCCTCCGTGCCGCCCGACGTGAAGGTGATCTCCCCGGGCCGGCAGCCCAGCACGGCGGCCACCGTCTTGCGGGCATCCGTGAGCGCCCGCGCGGCGGAGTCACCGAGCGAGTGGTGGCTTGACGGGTTCCCGAATTCGCCGGTGAGGTAGGGCCACATGGCCTCCAGCACCTCCCGGCGGACGGGTGTTGTGGCTGCTGCGTCCAGGAAGATCATGGTGCGTTCACCCCACTGTCAGTTCGACGTCCAGGCCGAGGTCCAGGGCCGTGACGCTGTGCGTCAGGGCTCCGACGGAGATGACGTCCACGCCCGCGGCGGCGATGTCCGCCACGGTTCGCAGGTTGACGTTTCCGCTGGCCTCCACCACGGCCCGCCCGGCGACCTGCCGGACGCCGTCACGGAGTTCCTCCAGGCTGAAGTTGTCCAGCATGATGGTGTCCACGCCGGCGGCCAGCACGGGTTCGATCTGCTCGGCGCTGTCCACCTCCACCTCGAAGTGCGTGGTGTGTCCCAGCTGGGCCTTTGCGCCGGCGAGCAGCGCGGTCAGCTTTGCCGGGTCTCCCCCGGTCATGACGGCCAGGTGGTTGTCCTTGGCCAGCACCGCGTCGGACAGGCTGTAGCGGTGGTTGGCGCCGCCGCCGCACCGGACGGCGTACCGTTCCAGGACCCGCAGGCCGGGGGTGGTCTTGCGGGTGTCCGTGATGCGGGCCTTGGTGCCGGCGGCGAGTGCCACGAATTCGGCCGTCCTGGTGGCGATCGCGCTCATCCGCTGTGCGAGGTTCAGCCCGACCCGCTCGGCAAGCAGCACGCTGCGCGCCCGGCCGGTGACCCGGGCGAGCTTTGTTCCCGCCGCGAACGCTTCGCCGTCGGCCACGAGCAGCTCCACCTGCGTGTCCGGGTCCACCATCAGCATCGCGTCGCGGAACACGCTGCCGCCGCTGAAGACTCCCGGGACGCGGGCGTTGAGCACGGCGGTGGCGCGGGCCTCGGCCGGGATCAGCAGCTGCGAGGTGATGTCACCGCTGGGCGCGTCCTCCGCAAAGGCCCGTTCGAGGATCTCGCGGACGGGTGCTGCAGGGAGGGTCAGGCTAGTCATGGACAAGGCTCGCTTTCGGGCTCATTCTGAATTCTTCGTCTAGGTCGTGTGCCTGGCCGTCCAGGCTGGCGACCGGTTCCAGCAGGCCGTCATCGCGGTAGTGCGCGCCGAGCGACGCCCGCCGCTCCCCCGCGGCGTGGACCAGCAGCTGCGCGGCGAGCAGCAGGTTGGCGTCCTCATGGGCGCGGGGATCGTCCGCTCCCGGCACGCGGTCAGGACGTACGACGGCGGCCCACGCCGCCAGCGCGGCCCCCGCTTCCCGCAATAGCTCGCCACTGCGAAGCACCCCAGCCTTGGCGGTCATCACCCGCCGGAGGGAACTCCGGGAAAAGACCCCCGATTCCGCGGGGCCCCCATCAATAGGTTCGGTTCGGGGCAGCCGGTCGCGGGACAGTACTACGGAAGGGTGCGTCAAGGGGAGGCCGCCAGCGGCCGTGGGCCCACACGATCCGGGTTCCCTGGCCGAGCTTGCGAGGTTAGGGGGATCGTGGGGACGCGGAGTAGTGCTGTCTTGCGACGCCCCAAGGAAAGTTACGTCGCCAAGGAACGTCTCAACAGCCCGCCGCCCGAACACCAGTCCTTCGAGAAGCGAGTTACTGGCAAGCCGGTTGGCCCCCTGGACGCCGGTGCAGGCGACTTCGCCGGCCGCGAAGAGTCCGGGGACCGTGGTGCGGCCGTGCAGGTCGGTGGAGACACCGCCCATCCAGTAGTGCGCCGCCGGCGCGACGGGGACCAGTTCCCGGGTCCAGTCGACGCCGGCCTCGCGGGTGCCGCGGGTGATGGTGGGGAAGCGGCGCTCCAGGAAGCCTGCTCCCCTGGCGGCTTCGATCCCCCGGGCGTCGAGGTAGACGTGGCCGTTGGGGTCGCCGAGCGCGGCCAGGTGCAGGGCGATGCTGCGGGATACGACGTCGCGCGGGGCGAGTTCGCCGTCGGGATGGTAGCCGTGCAGGAATCGGCGGCCCCGGGCGTCAACGAGGATGGCACCCTCGCCGCGCACTGCCTCGGAGATCAGCAGCGGGTCCCGGCCGCCGTCGGACTTTGTTCCCCTGTCCGGCCGGACGGCACCCCTGTCCGGCCGGACGGCACCCCTGTCCGGCCGGACGAGGCAGGTGGGGTGGAACTGGAAGAACTCCAGGTCCGCCACCGCGGCACCCGCGCGCCAGGCAAGGCCCAGGCCGTCGGCAGTGGCAACGGACGGGTTGGTGGTCTGCGCGAACAGCTGCCCTGCCCCGCCGGTGGCCAGCAGCACGGCGTCGGCCTGGATGCTGCCAAGCCGGCCGCCCTGCAGGAACTCGACGCCCGTGACCCGCCGGCCCTGCTGCCGAAGGGCTGTGACGCTGGCGTGCCCCAGCAGCCGGATCCTGCCCGTGGCCTGCGCTGCCAGCACGGCGCAGATCAGGGCGTTGGCGATCCCGGCGCCGGTGGCATCGCCGCCGGCGTGCAGGATCCGCGGCGCGGAGTGGGCTGCTTCGAGACCCAGGGCGGGGTCGCCGTCGTCGTCCAGGTCAAAGCGGACGCCGAAGCGTCCGAGCCCAGCGATGTCCCGGCGCGCCTCGGTGCACAGCACCCGGACAGCCGCCGGGTTGCAGTGCCCGGCGCCGGCCTTCAGCGTGTCCGCGATGTGGGCGGCCACCGTGTCACCGGGCGACGGCTCGTCCAGGACGGCGGAAATGCCGCCCTGGGCGAAGTACGTGTTGCTCTCGGCGAGCGCGCCCTTGGTCAGCAGCACCACCTCGGCGCCCGCCTCCGCCGCGAGCAGCGCGGCGTAGAGGCCGGCGATGCCGCTGCCGACGACGGCGAGACGCCGTGGGCCGGCAGATCCGTATTCGCTGGGGATGGTCATTGCGGGCTCCCTGTCAGGGCTTGGCGGCGAGCATGCGCTCGAGTGCTGTCCTGGCGTCCTGCTGCACGTCGTCGTCCACGGTGATGCGGTTGACAATACGGCCGGCGACGAGTTCTTCGAGGACCCAGGCCAGGTAGCCGGGGTGGATCCGGTACATGGTGCTGCACGGGCAGATGACCGGGTCCAGGCAGAAAATGGTGTGCTGCGGGTACTGCGCCGCCAGCCGGTTCACCATGTTGATCTCGGTACCGATCGCGAAGACCGTGGGCTCGGTGGCTGCCGCGATGGCCTTCTGGATGAAGTCCGTGGATCCGGCGGAGTCGGCCGCGTCCACCACTTCCATGGGGCACTCGGGGTGCACGATGACGTTGACGCCCGGGAAGTCGGCGCGGGCCTTCTCGATCTGGGCCACGCTGAAGCGCTTGTGGACCGAGCAGAAGCCGTGCCAGAGGATGACGCGGGAGTCCAGCAGGGCCTGTTCGTCGTTTCCGCCAAGTTCCCTGCGCGGGTTCCACATGGGCATCTGCTCGAGCGGGACACCCAGCGCTTTGGCCGTGTTCCGGCCAAGGTGCTGGTCCGGGAAGAACAGGACGCGCTGGCCGCGCTCGAAGGCCCACTCGAGGACCGTCTTGGCGTTGGAGGAGGTGCAGACGATGCCGCCGTTCCGGCCGCAAAAGGCCTTCAGAGCTGCGGAGGAGTTCATATAGGTGACGGGGATGACCGGAACGCGGCCCTCCGCGTCGGGCTCGGTGCCGAATATCTCCTCGAGCTGTTCCCAGCACTCCTCCACGGAATCGGCGTCAGCCATGTCCGCCATCGAGCAGCCGGCAGCGAGGTTCGGCAGGATGACAGCCTGCTCCGGCTTGGAGAGGGTGTCAGCGGTCTCGGCCATGAAGTGCACACCGCAGAACACGATGGCCTCGGCGTCGGGCCGGGTCAGGGCGGCGTTGGCCAGCTGGAAGGAATCCCCGACGAAGTCGGCGTACTGGACAACCTCATCGCGCTGGTAGAAGTGGCCCAGGATGACAGCGCGGTCACCCAGCGTTGCCTTGGCAGCACGGATCCGGGCATCGAGCTCGGCTTCGCCGGCCAGCTTGTACTCCTCGGGAAGCTGGCCCTGGCGCGGCGTGGAGGGAGGAGCGACGTCCGCGCTGGAAGCCCCGGGGCCGTAGGCGGGAACACCGGCGAGCGTTTCCGCGAGGTCGTACTCCCAGGGCCCCTTGGCAAGCGCCGGGCTGCAGGTGCCGCCCGTGCCGGCTGCCGTGGCCTTCTCGGCCTGTTCACGCGTGATCAGCTGGATGGCAGTATTGACGCTGCTCATGGGGTGCTCCTGTTATCTGGGTCGAGGCCGGGGCGGCCGGTAAATCGGTAAAGACGCGGCGGGCGGTGCTTGCCGCCCTGGAGGTATTCACCGGTTTCTTCGATTTCCGGCGTCGACTTGATCTGCCGGCGGAAGTTGGCGGGGTCCAGTTGCGTGTCCAGCACGGCTTCGTAGACCTCGCGGACCTGGGCGAGGGTGAAGTATTCCCCCAGGAAGTGGTAGGCGATAGAGCCGTAGGCCAGCTTGTTCCGCAGCCGCCACAGGGCGTAGTCCACGATCGCGTTGTGGTCGAAGGCAAGGCTGCCGAGCTTGTCGGCACGGAACCACCTGACGTTCTCGGATTCGTCCGCGAGCGCAGCCTCGGTGGGCTGGACCAGCGCCCAGTAGACGATGGACACCACACGCTGGGTGGGTGAACGGTGCAGGCCGCCGAAGGCGTAGAGCTGTTCGAGATAGCTCGGTGCCAGCCCGGTGGTTTCGCGCAGATTACGTGAGGCGGCGTCCTGCAGGGATTCGGCGTGGGTCAGCGGGCCGCCTGGGAGGGCCCACTGGCCTTTGAAGGGTTCCCGGATCCGGCGGACCAGCGGGATCCACAACGTGGGGCGGCCGGAGGACTCGCTGGGCCGGAGTGCAAAAATCACCGTGGAAATGGCGAGCGACGGCGGCGCGGACTGCCGCTCGGCCACGTTGGCTGAGGTGGTGTACACGGTAATCACCCGCTTCGCTGCGATCGGCCGGGCGCCTTCGGCTCCGTCCTGGACTAGTTATAGTCAAGTTGACTAAAACTGATTCTACGGCCGCCCGCCCGGGATGCAAAATGTTTCGCGAAAGTTGGGTGTAAATTCGAAAGGTCCCAAAAGGACCAGTCCCCAACCCCAAGAAGGTACGCAGCATGACGACGAAGTCCACGGCAGAGCGGCCCGCAGTCCAGCTCCGCCACAGCATGAAGCCCCGCCAACTCACCATGATGGGCCTCGGCAGCGCCATAGGCGCCGGGCTTTTCCTGGGCTCGGGCGCCGGGGTCCAGGCGGCCGGCCCCGCCGTCCTGGTGTCCTACCTTGTGGCCGGCACGCTCATCATCCTGGTCATGTGGGCGCTCGGCGAGATGGCGGCAGCCAACCCCAACAGCGGCGCCTTCTCCGTGTACGCCGAACGCGCCATGGGCAAGACCGCCGGGGCAACCGTGGGCTGGCTCTGGTGGCTGCAGCTGGTGGTGGTCATCGCTGCGGAGGCACTCGGTGCGGCGGGGCTGCTGTTTTCGGTCTGGCCGGTGGTTCCGGTATGGGCACTCGCGCTGGTGTTCATGGTGGTGTTCACGGGCATCAACCTGGCCGGGGTGAAGAACTTCGGCGAGTTCGAGTTCTGGTTTGCCATTCTCAAGGTGGCCGCCATCGTCCTGTTCCTGGGCGTCGGCGCCGCGCTGCTCCTCGGGTTCCTGCCGGAGGTGGCGTCCCCCGGGCTGGCCAACATCACCGGAGACTTCGCGCCCTCGGGCCTTGGCGGCATTGCCACGGCCCTGTTCGTGGTGATCTTCGCGTTTGGCGGCACGGAGATCGTGAGCGTCGCGGCCGCCGAAACCGAAGACCCCGAGCACAGCGTTACCAGGGCCATCCGCACGGTGGTGTGGCGGATCCTCGTTTTCTACATCGGCTCTGTCTTCGTGATCGCCGCCGTCCTTCCCGCCACGTCAGAGGCCCTGTCCTCGCCGTTCGCCGGCGTCCTGGATGCCGCCCGCATCCCCGGTGCCGCCACCGCCATTACCCTGGTGGCCGTCGTCGCCCTGCTGTCCGCCCTGAACGCCAACCTGTACGGGGCGTCCCGCATGGTGTTCTCGCTCGCAGAGCGCGGCGAGGCTCCCGGTTTCCTGTCCCGGCTCAGCGGGGCCGGGGTGCCGATGATCGCCGTCGGCGTCTCCGTCGCGTTCGGCTTCATCGCCACTGTCCTGGAGCTGCTGTTCCCGGGGCGCATCCTGCCCGCCCTGTTCCAGCTCGTCGGGTCCACCTGCCTCGTGGTCTGGGGCTCGGCGCTGGTCTCCCAGCTCATCCTGCGCCGGCGCGCGGACCGCGACGGCACTGCGTTGCCGCTGCGAATGAAGGGCTTCCCCGGGCTCACCGTGTTCGGCCTCGTGCTGCTCGGACTGGTGTTTGCGGTGGGCTTCAGCGCCGAGAGCAGCCGCATGCAGCTGATCAGCACGCTGCTGCTGATCGCCGGCATCGCCGCCGCCTGCTGGGCGGGGGCCCGGTTCGCGGCGTCCCGGCGCGCCCGGCTCTCCTAGCCGTGGATTTGCCCGGTCCGCAGACAGGTAGAGTGGTGCCCATCCACGGCGGACCGGCCACGAAGCAGTCCCGGCGAGCCCTGTACCTGACAAGGATGAGACTTGACGAGGACTGAGGCGATGAGCGGCAGACACACCGGCGAACAGCACTCCCACACGGTCGAGGGCACCGACCCGCAGCTTTACGTCGAGGTGCATGACCCTGCGAACGACGCCGGTCTCCGCCCCGTCCTCCTCATTCACGGCTTCTCCGCGTCCAGCAAGCTGAATTGGGAGGACACGGGCTGGATCCCGGCGCTGCTGGAGGCCGGCCGCCGGGTCATCGCCGTCGACCTTCCCGGCCACGGCCGGAGCGGGGCTCCGGAGGACATGGACTCCTACTCCCCCAGCAGGATCAGGGCTGACCTTTTGCAGATAGCGTTCGACGCCGGCGCCCGGCCCTTGCGCGATGGTGACCCTGCCAGCGGGCTGGACGTGGTGGGCTATTCCCTTGGCTCCCGGCTCGCCTGGGAGTTCGGCGCCACCCAGCCGGAGCTGGTCCACCGGCTGGTGCTGGGCGGCCCGAACATGGCCGACCCGCTGGCGGCCTTCGACCTCGTGGCCGCCCAGCGGTACCTTGCCGACGGCACGCCCATCGAGGACTCGTCCACGGCCGGGCTCTTGAGCATGGCGCAGGCGCTGCCGAGCAACAACATCTTCGCGCTGCTGTCCCTGGTGGAGGCCATCAAGGGGGAACCGTACGACCCCGCCGAGGCCGTGCCGCACATGCCGATGCTGCTGGTGGCCGGCGAAAATGACGAACGCGCCGCGTCCATGCCGCAGCTCGCCGACCTGGCCCTGAAGGCCGGCTCCATGGCCGAGCAGCTGGTCCTGCCGGGCCGCACGCACACCAACGCCATCACCAGCCGCGCCTTCAAGCAGGCGGCCATCGCGTTCCTCGGCAGCTAGCAGGTCCACGCGGCTCCCGCTCCCAACCGGTCCGGAGCTTTCCGCCGGCCCGGCCGGACGCCGTCGAAAACCCCGGCTCCCGCCGGAGCCGACGGGCGTAGGCTGGACTTTGGGGGGCGGAGACACCGGAAGAGGAACCCATGGCCATGGTTTTTGAGGACCGGGAGGATGCAGGACGGCAGCTTGCGGCCGCCCTTCCGCAATTCCGCGAGCGCACGGACACCATGGTGCTGGGCCTGGCCCGCGGCGGCATCCCGGTGGCCGCCGCCGCGGCTGAGGTCCTGCACCTGCCATTCGGGGCCCTGCTGGTCCGCAAGCTGGGCATCCCGGGCCATGACGAGACCGCATTCGGCGCGTTGGCCTACTCGGGCGGAAACATCGTCCGCCTGCTCAACCGGCCGCTCGTGGAGCGGATTCTCGACGACGGCGTGCGGCAGGATTGGCTCGACCAGGTGGAGCGCCGGGAGCGGGCCGAACTGATGCGCCGCGCCGACAGCTATCCAGCCGTTGACCCCGACATCCACGGCAAGACGGCCTTGCTCGTGGACGACGGCCTGGCGACGGGGGCCACCATGCGGGCAGCGGTCGAGGCGGTACGGATGGCCGGTGCGGCAGCGGTAGTTGCCGCCGCACCCGTCGGTTCGATAGAGGCGGAGAAGTCACTGTCCCGGGTGTGTAATGTTCTGTGCCTCCACCTGCCGGGAAGATTCCGGGCTGTGGGAGCCTTTTACCGGCGCTTTGACCAGCTGAGCGACGAGGACGCGATAGCCCTGCTGCACGGCGCCCGCATCTAGTGCCGGCTGACCCCGAGCGGCCGGCCGCGGGTCTCCTTCGCCAGGATCACTCCGATGCCCGAAATGACGCACAGGATCATGATGTAGATGCCGATGGAGCCGGTCCACTTGGTGCTCTGCAGGAGCGACTCGGCGATGGTGGCCGCGAACGCACCGCCCAGGATGGCGCCGAAGGCGTACCCGATCGAGATGCCCGAGTACCGCACGTTAGCCGGGAACATCTCCGCGTACATGGCGGACATGGGTCCGTAGGACAGGCCCAGGCCCACCGTGAGGACGAACAGCGCGACGCCGTAGAGCATGATGTCCTTGGTGTCGATGAGGGCGAACATCGGGATCATCCAGGCGAAGACGATGGCGTAGCCGGTCAGGAAGGTCTTGACCCGGCCGATCCTGTCCGAGAGCCAGCCGCCCACCAGCGTGAAGATCAGCCAGCCGAAGGATGCCAGCGTGGTGGCCAGGAGGATCTGCGGCGTGGGCATCTTCAGAGTCCTGGTTGCGTAGGCAATGAAGAAGGCAATGAGGAGGTAGCCGGCGGCGTTGTTGCCGATGAAGATCATGGTGGAGTAGAGCACAGCTTTCTTGTGGCTCCGAATGAGTTCTCCGAGCGGGGCCTTGCTTTCTTCCTTGCGGGCAGTCATTTCCTTGAAGACCGGGCTTTCACCGACTGCGCGGCGGATCAGGTAGCCAACCACGATCAGCACGATGGAGAGCAGGAAGGGAACGCGCCAGCCCCACGAGGCGAAGTCTTCCTTGGACATGCCGGTGTTGAGGAAGAACAGCAGCCCGGTGGCCAGGATCATGCCCACGGGGACGCCAATCTGCGGGTAGGCGCCGAACAGGCCGCGCCTGCTCTTGGGGGCGTGTTCCACTGCCATCAGGGCGGCACCGCCCCATTCACCGCCGGCGGAGAAGCCCTGGATGACGCGGAGTGTGATCAGCAGCACCGGCGCCCAGAAGCCGATCTGGCCGTAGGTGGGCAGTATGCCGATCAGTGCCGTGGCCGCACCCATCATGATCAGCGTGAACACCAGCATGGCCTTGCGGCCCAGGCGGTCACCCAGATGCCCGGCGATGATGGCGCCGAGGGGCCGGAACAGGAAGCTGATGCCGATCAGGGCGAAGGAGAGGATCTGCGCCAGGCCCGGGTTGGATTCGTTCAGCGGGGCCAGGAACAGCGGTGACAGCAGCGTTGCCGTCAGCTGGGCGAAGATGAAGAAGTCGTACCACTCGATGGTGGTGCCCACCAGTGTGCCGGCGAGGACTTTGCGTTCCTCGCGCTTGCTGCTGGGCCCGGCCTCTGAATCGACGTGTGAAGCTGCGGTCATTGGAACTCCGTGGGTGGGGGCAGTACTACTGCCGGCGGCGAGAAAGGGCTGTCCGATTTACTGATCGAACGGTCAGTTGGTGTGAGGATACTACGAAAGCGTGATCTGGCGCACCCCTCAGCCGGTCCGGCTTAGTCTGTCCGGTGCAGGAACTCACGCAGCCGCGCCCGGGCCGGCTCGCGGTCGTAGGTGTTGACCAGTGCCCCGGCCATCCGGACCGGATCCCCGAAGAAGAAGTACTCGTACAGCGACTGCCGGCCGGAGAATCCCGAGATCGAGGCGTCGAACGCGAGTTTGAACAGCCGGACCCGCTCGGGCCCGGTCAGCGTCTTTCCCTGCAGGTACAGGTCGATGTCCGCGCGGGCATCGCCGTTGACGTCCGCTTCGCCGGGCAGGGCCATCAGTCCCGACGCGGAGAATTTCCGGATGATCTGCGGGAAGCGCTGGGCCACCTTCGGATACCAGTTGCGGGCAGCGTTGAGGGTGGTCCACTTGGGGAGCATCATGCCGGCCTCGTTGGGTTCGGCGTCGGCCTCGGACGCACGGACCAGCGCCTTGCCGATTTCGACGTCGATGATCAGTTCGGCGATGTCCTCCTGGATGTGCTGGAACCCGTCGATGCCGATCGAGTCGGCGAGCTCGGAGGCCAGGCCCAGGAAGAACTCACTCTTGGCGATGGTCCGGGTAACCACCTGGTGGGTCATGAGGGCGCCCGCGCCGGTCTCGGCATAGAACGAGTTGCAGAGTTGCGGGTTGCCGAGCATGAAGATGCGGTCGCCGGGAACGAAGACGTCGTCGAAGACGGCCACGGCGTCCATTTCCTCGTAGCGGGAGGCCAGCGGTTCATCGTGGGTGCTGCCGCCGTTGTACAGCGAGGTCCGGCAGAGGTACCTGAGCCCTGGCGTGTCATTGGGAATGGCGAAGGCAAAGGAATACGGCGCATCCTCCGGCGTGCCGCGGAGCACCGTGGACGGGAAGACCAGCAGCTCGTCGGCGATGGGCGCGATCGTGGCGAGCATGCGGGCGCCGCGGACCACGATGCCGCCGTCGCGCTCTGCCACGATGTGGGCCGTGAGCTGTCCGCCTAGCTGCTCCGAGCCGGATACGGACCTGTTCACCTGCGGCGGGATCAGGGTATGGGTTGCGAGCATGTCGTTTTCGCGCGCCCACTCGTAGTAGTTGCCGATGTTCTCGGCGAACTTGGGATCCGCCTGGGCGAACCACGTCCCGGCCGTGCCCAGGGCGGTGAGTGCTGAGTTCATGTAGTCGCCGGTGCGGCCGAGGAATCCGTTGGTCGCCTCGGCCCACGCGGAGGTGGCCCGGCGTCGGTGCCGCAGGTCCTCGATGGTCCGTGGCACCAGGAAGGACGCGTTGACGAGGTCCCCGGTGGTGGGCGAGGCATAGGTCAGCGCCTCCTGATGCCGCTGGTCGTGCTGCATGTCGAACAGCTTCGCGTACTGCCGGGCAACGTTGCGGAAGGCCGGGTGTTCGGCAACTTTTTCGCTGACCACCTCGCCGTCGATCGCGATGTGCGGGGTCATCGCGTTGAGTTTGTCCAGGTACTGCTGGCCGGTTCTGATGCCCATTGCTGCCTCCAGTCGTCGTTGAACTGTCTTTTGTGATGATGGAAAGGTGCCGCCTACAGCAGGTCCTCTATCCCCAGCTGGCTCTCCGGGATGGTGGTGAAGACGCTGTTGGCGAACGCGAGCGCGTCGCCGTTGCGGTGGTCGAAATCCACCACCTCGCCGATATAGAGGGTGTGGTCGCCGCCGTCGTATGCCGCCCAGGGCCGGCATTCAAAATAGGCCAGGACACCGGAGAGCCGGGGTGCCGTTGCCCCTTCCACCCAGCGGGGCTCCGGCCCGGGACGACCCGCGAAGTGCAGGGCCAGCTGCCGCTGCTCGGCCCCCAGGATGTTGACGGTGAAGGGCCGGCCGGCCAGCTCGTCGTGGGCTTTGGCGGTGCGGGCGATGCTGGCCAGGACCAGCGGGGGGTCCATTGAGACTGCCGTGAAGGAGTTGACGGTGATGCCGTGCCGCTTGGTGACGCCGTCGAAGGTGACGATGGCAACCCCGGTGGCGAACCGGCCAAGGCTGCCGCGGAAGCGGTGGGCACGGGGCACCGACGTCCTGCCCGGAACACCGGGGCCCGCTGCTGGATTGGCCGTCATCATTGATCCTTCGGGGGCGCGGTTCCTGGCTCTGGCGCACCGTGCCGCAGTCGCTCTAAACTGTTCCGTAGATACACTGTTCTATAGTTGAACAGGCGGTTCCTATATGGAACGGTAGCCCAACGGAACGGGCCACACAAGCCCTTTTGGCTGGCGCCCCGCTTACTTGCCTAGGATGGACAGCATGACTCCCAACGCCGGCGCCGCAACTCAGGTTGCACCCGCCCAGGCTTCCCCATCGCAGACCCTCTCCCGGGGCATCCGCGCCTTGGAAATCCTGGCCGAAGCCGACCGTCCGCTGACCATCGCCGAACTTTCGGAGGCCATGGGCGTGCACCGCTCCGTCGCCTACCGGATCCTGCGGACCCTCGAGGACCATTCCCTGCTGGTGCGCGACGACGCCGGCCGCGTCCAGCCCGGGCCGGGGCTCGCGGTGCTGGCTCGCGGCGTTTCGCGGAACCTCCAGACCGCGGCGCTGCCGGAACTGACCCAATTGGCCAACTCACTCAATATGACGGCCTTCGTGGCGGTGTGGGACCACCAGGACTGCGTGACGCTGGTGACGGTGGAACCCCGGCATTCGGCCGCCACCGTGGTGCAGCATCCGGGGTCCCGCCATCCGATCAGCTCCGGCGCTCCCGGAATCGCCATCCAGTCCGCCCTGACGGAGCACGAGTGGAGCCAGCTGGCTCCCGCCGTGCCCTACCGCCCCGAAGCTGCGGAGGCGCGGAAGCTCGGTTACGCGGCAAGTCACGACGAGGTGATCGCCGGGGTTTCCTCCCTTGCCGCACCGGTCCGTGTGCCCGGCGGACGCCCGGCAGCGGTCGCCGTCGTCTATATCCGATCGTCGCAGGATCCGGCGGAAGTGGCAGCCGCCCTGACCGCCAGCGCCGCCCGGATTGAAGGTCAGCTCGCCTGAGCTGTCCTTTTCCGGGAACGGACGACGACGGCGGCCACCGCGCCGAGGGCGAACAGTGCCGCCGCGGCGGCTGCCGTGACGTGGAAGGCCGCCTGATGGCCCCCTTCCTGCGCCAGCTGGCCGCCGACGGAGGAGCCAAGGGCGGTGCCCGCGACAATGCCGCTGGCGAGCGCCGTCATCACAGTGGCAAGCCGGCCGGCCGGTGCCACCAGCCCGCCGATGGCAAAGACCGTAACCATGACCGGACCCACCGGCAGGCCCAGTACGAGCAGCACCAGCACCATGCCCCAGCCGTCGGTGGGCAGGAACAGCAGGGCCGACAACCCGGCCATCGCCGCCGCCCCGGTGACCCAGCGGACGGCCACCGGGAAGCCGGCCGGCCAGTAGGCCACTGAGATCGCGGCCCCGGCCGAGCTGATCCCCATGACGGCGTAGAGGAGGCCGGCCGCCTCCGACGTTGCGAACCCGGCGGCAAACGCGCTCAAAGCTGCCTGCGTGGAGCCGAAAAAGGTGCCCATGCAGACCATGGCCAGGACAGGAAGTGCCACGGCGGCCAGGCCGGCAAGCCGGCTGCCAGCACGGGTTCCGGCACTTCCGCTGCCCGCTGTGCGGGCGCTTTCCGTGCCCTCGCGGGTGCCGGCGGCGGCCCGCCGCGGAACAGCGGCGTGGGTGCGGTGGACGGCGAAAGCCGGAACCAGCGTGAGCGTGAGCGCGGCGGCCAGGGCCAGCGGCACCCACGGGGCAAGCAGGCTGGCCAGGACACCCACGAGCGCCGGACCGAGCACGAACGTCAGTTCGTCGGCTGTGCTCTCATAGGACAGGGCGACGTCGAGGTCGGAGCTGATCCCCGCACGCCGGCTTTCGGCGGTCAGGGCCATCCAGCGGACACGGGCCAGCGGGCCGACCTGCGGGCAGCTGAGGCCCGCCGCCAGTGCGGCCGCGATGACGCCCCATGCGGCACCGACGTTGTGCACCCCGGAAATCACGTACGCGGCGGCGATGACGGCAAGCACGGCCACGACATTCAGGACGGCCGAGACCAGCAGCACCGGGCGCTGGCCCAGCCGGTCGGCGAGCCAGCCGAGGACGGGCGCACCGACAGCCGAGCCGATACCCACGGCGCCGGCAGCGGCGCCGCCGACGGCATACGAGCCGGCGACCGAGGTGGCGAGGGTGAGGGTTCCCAGGGTCAGCATCGCCAGGGGCAGGCGGGCAAACAGGCCAATGGGCAGGAATTCCCTGCCTGCGAGCGCCGGCAGGCGGGCGAAACGGCCGCCAAGCTGCCGGGCTGGCGATGCCGGACTGGCTGGCTCATCTGTGCCGGCGCAGGTGGTCGGGCGGGAGTCGGCGGGTGGCTGGGGCGCCGTTGAAGTGCTCATGTATGCGGGCTCGTTCAGTCGTGCGCATCGTCCCTCCTCCCGATGCGCTGAACCCGGTAACAGTCCCATGATAGTGGACCCGGAAACCGCGGCTGAAGTCACAACCGCCCGGTGGTGCCCCTGCTGGCGGGCACCACCGGGGGTCAGACCGTTACGAGTGCATCAACGATGCGCGCGGTGGAGCCGTTGCGCTGCTTCACCACCTGGAGCTGGCTGCCGATGCGCTGCTTCATCTCCCCCACATGGCTCACCAGGCCGACCACCCGGCCGCCGTCCCGGAGGCCCTCCAGGGCATCCATGACCTGCTCGAGTGCCTGCTCGTCGAGGCTGCCGAAGCCTTCGTCGACGAACAGGGTTTCAATGTCGACGCCGCCTGCCTCCTGCTGCACGACGTCCGCGAGGCCCAGCGCCAGCGACAGCGAGGCCATGAAGGATTCCCCGCCGGAGAGTGTCGAGGTGTCGCGGCGGCGGCCGGTCCATTCGTCCACGACTTCCAGCCCCAGCCCGGACTTGGCGTTCCGGGCTGCCCTCGCGTCCGAGTGCTGCAGGGTGTAGCGGCCGTCGCTCATGGCGACCAGTCTTTCGGAGGCGGCGATGGCAACCTGCTCCAGCCGTGCCGCCAGGACGTACGCATTCAGACTCATGCGGTAAGTGTTGTCGCCGGAACCGCGGGCGGCCTCGGCAAGGCCCTTCAGGACTCCGGCGCGTTCCCGCGGCTCCCGGCCGGACGCAGCAAGCTCCCCGTACTCGGCATGCAGGCGGCCCAGAGCCCTCACGGCCTGCCGGGCCAGGCCTGCCGCCAGCTCCACGTCCTTTGCGGCTTTGGCTGCCTGCTCGGCTTCGGTGCGCAGCACGTCCAGGTCCACCGCGGCCGCCGCTGAGCCGGCACCGGATTCGCCGGCTGTCTGTTCCCTGGCGGCCTGCTCCTCTGCCGCGACCATGAGTTCCTCGCTGGCGAACAGCTCCTCGAGCCGCACCTCTTCGTCCCGTCCGGATTTGACGGCCGACTCCAGCCTTGCCGCCTCCGGTCCCGGCAGCAGAGCCTCGCGGGCCTCGGCGGCCGAGGCGAATCCGGCTTCGGGAAGGGCACGGTCCAGCTCGCTCCGCGCCTCCGCCAGGCGGTCCGCGGCCTGGTCCAGCTGTTTCCGGGCGGCGTCAGCCTGTTCGAGAACGCTGACAACCTGGCCAATGGCGTCGCTGCGGAGTCCGAGGCTCGCGTGGCCTGCACGTAGCGCTTCGAGCGACGATTCCAGGGCGCCGGACTGCACTTCGATTTCGGTGCGGGCGGATTCCGTTTGTGCCAGCTGCGCCACCATGTCCACGCGCACCTGTTCCGTCGCCTCGATGCGTTCGGCCAGTTCCTCCTGCCGGCTCCTGCTTGCCGCCAGGTCCGCGACGGCGGCGGCTGCCTCGGCAGCGGCTTGCCGGGCGGTCCGGGCCGCTTCCTCTGCTTCGGCAGGATCGGTGTCACCACCCTGGCTGGCGAGAACGGCGACCAGCTGCCTGGCCTCGGAGAGCTCGGCCTCCAGTACAGACAGCGCGCGCTCCGCCGCCTCGCTGCGTTCCTTGGCACGTTCCTCTTTCTCGGCGAGCCCCAGGACGGAGTCCCCGGCGGGAACCGGTTCGGGGTGCTCCGGGCTGCCGCAGACAGGACAGGGCGCGCCGTGCTCCAAGCGCGAAGCCAATTCAGCCGCCGCATTGGCCAGCCGTTCCTCGCGGACGTCCAGCCACCGCCGGCGCAGTTCCTGGTGGTGTTCCCTGCCCTTGAGATGCCGTTCGGTGACGGCGGCACACTCGGCGGCCGCGGCTCCATGGCGTCTGACAACGTCCACCAGCTCGTCGGCGGCCGCCGCCTCCTTGGTGCGCAGGACGGATTCCCCTGCCAACTGCTCCAGCGGCTGCAGGGCGGCTCGCAGGGCCTCCATCTCCGTGCGGAGGGAAAGCAGACGCGCGGCGTGGGTATCGCCGGCACGGGTGAGTTCCAGCCGTCGCTGCGCAAGCCCGGCGGCCCGTGCGCGCAGGCCGCCCAGCTTGTCCTCATCGGCGAGGCGTTCGCCGATCACGGCTGCGAGCGCCCGCAGGCGCGAAAGCTCCGCGGCGACGTCGACGGCCTCAAGTTGTGCGACCGCGCCGTGTCCTGCAGGGCTGTTTTCGGCACGGCTGTTTTCGGCATGGCTATGTTCCAGGCCGGCTAGTAGGGAGCCGGACTGCAGTTCGGAGCTGGACTCCGCTGCCTTCCGTACACCGGCAGAGGCAAGATCGAAGGCTGCTTCGGCCCGGGCAAACAAGGTCTCAGCGGCGGTCACGGCCTTCAGCTGCCCGCCGAGGAGCTCTGCCTTGCGGTGCAGGTCCAGCGCGGCCCCGGCGCTGGCCAGTCCGGGCGCGGCGGCCTGCGCATCTGCCCTCCGGCGCAGTGCGGCAGCAAGCTTCAGGCGCCGTCCGTCGCGGGCCAGCTCCGCTTCGAGCCGCTCCGCGCAGCGGCGGCGCTGGTCCTCGCAGGATTCCGCATCGCCGGCCAGTGCCGAGGCGCGCGCCGAGGCCGCAGCCTCCAGCCATGACAGGAGTTCAAGGCCGCCGGCGGCATCCGGCGCTGTCTCGGGATCGATTTCGAGAGCCGCTGCCTCAGACCATGCCCTCGCCACCAGCAGGCCGAGCCGGCCCTCAAGGTCGGCGACCTGGCTTGCGGCCCCGGCGGCCTGGGACGCGAGTTCCCGTTCCACTGCCTCGAACCGTTCGGTCCCGAAGAGCTTCTGCAGCAGTTCCAGGCGGTCGGATGCCTTGGACCGGAGGAAAGCGGCGAAGTCCCCCTGCGGGAGCATGACTACGCGGGTGAACTGCTCCCGGTCCATGCCAAGGAGCGCGGTGATTTCGGCGCCTGCTTCGTCGTTGCGGCCGGATTTTTCCACCCATTCCCCCGCGACGCGTTCGCGCAGGAGGGTCTTGGCCTGCTGCGTGGTGAAGCCGTTCCGGCCGCGGGCGCTGGGTTTGTCCCAGGCCGGCGACCTGGAGACTTCGAAGCGCCTGCCCCGGGCGGTGAATTCGCAGGTCACGCGCGGTTCCGCGGCCGTGTCCGCGTGGTCGCTGCGCAGTCTCTTGCCGTCCTGCCGCGCTCCGGGTACGGACCCGTAGAGGGCATAGCAGATGGCGTCCAGCACGCTGGTCTTGCCGGCTCCGGTGGGGCCGTTGAGCAGGAACAGCCCCTGGGCGCTCAGCCGGTCAAAATCAATTTCCTCGGTTCCGGCAAAGGGCCCGAACGCGGAGATTTCCAGGCGGTGGATCCTCACAGTGATGCCTCCTGCAGGCGCACGTTCTCCAAAGCTTCGGTGAGGGCGGCCTGTTCCGCCGGATCCGGCTCCCGGCCGCGGACATGTTCCAGGAACCCGCAGCACACGGCGAGGTCGTCCTCCGCCTTCGCCAGCCGGCTGCTGTAGCTCGCCCCGGAGGCGGCGGGTGCCCCCTCCGGGTCGAACCCGAGGACGAGCGTGTCCGGGAACCTGGCGCGCAGCCGCTCCATGGCCTGGGCCGGGCGCTGGGCGTCCGTCAGGGTCACCTGGCAGTAGGCGTGCTCGGCCCAGGCGTGCTCGGGTGACTCCAGCAGCCCGTCGAGGGTTCCGCGGAGGACGGCAAGTTGCCGCGGCGCGTCCCAGAGGATCTCTTCGACGGCGGTGACCCCGGACGCGTCCACGTCAATGAGCCAGCCGCCCTTCTGGTGCTTGGCCTCCGAGAAGGAGTACGCCAGGGGCGAGCCCGAGTACCGCACCTCCGCGGAGAGGGACTGCCGGCCATGCAGATGGCCGAGCGCCGTGTAGCTAAAGCCGTCAAACAGGTCCAGCGGTACGGCCCCCACTCCCCCGATGCTCAGGTCGCGTTCACTGTCCGAGCTGATGCCCCCGCTGGCGAAGGTGTGCGCCAGCACAATGGAATGGACCGTCCGGGATTCACCCCGCGCGGCGACGTCGGCCCGGATGCGTTCCGTGGCGGCGCGGGTGACTTCGAAGTGGCTGGCAGTGTCCACCCCGAGCTGGTCTGCGACCAGCCGGGGTTCGAGCCACGGGATGCCGTAGATCGCCAGCACCGGCCCGTCTTCGCCGCGCTGTTCAGTCCCGGCTTCGCCGAGGGGCAGCAGGAGGGGGACGTCCAGCTCGTCGAGACGGGTGCGCAGGTGAACGCCTCCCTTCTCCAGCAGCCGGGAGGCGAAGCCGAGCCGGATGGCGGAGTCGTGGTTTCCGCTGGTCAGCACCACCTGGGCGCCTGCCCCGGTGAGCCGGACCAGGGCATCGTCCAGGAGGTTGACGACGTCGACCCCTGGCAGTGCCCTGTCGTAGACGTCGCCGGCGATCAGCACGACGTCGACGGACAGTTTCCTGACCCGGGCAACCAACTGGTCGACAAAGGCACGCTGGGCGTCCAGCATGCCGACGCCGTGGAAAGACCGGCCCAGGTGCCAGTCGGAAGTGTGCAATAACCGCATATTCATAAGCTAGACGCGGGCACTGACAAAATAGCCGACCCCGCGCTTCGGCGCGTCAGGACTGCTTGGTGCGCGGCCCGTCGAAGAAGTCGCGCGCCTCATCGCCCGCGTCAGGCGCGTCGGCCGCTGCGGGCGCTGCGGCCCGGGTGGCCACGGCGGGTTCTTCACCGTCGTCGTCAAAGTCATCCGCGGGGTCAGACCCGGCGTCGGCCTCGTCGTCGGAACGGTCAGCATCCAGCGCTGCGGTGCGGCCCAGGGAGTCGGCGAATCCGCGGAAAACAAGGCCTGCAATGCCGGCGCCGACGATCGGGGCCACCCAGAAGAGCCACAGCTGCCCGAGCGCCCAGCTGCTGCTGAAGATCGCAGAGGCGGTGGCACGGGCGGGGTTGAAGGGTGCGTTGCCCAGGGCCTGGCCCAGCTGCAGCAGCACGGCAAATGCCAGACCGACGGCGAACGGGGCGGCCGCCGCGTGCGTGTTGCGGCGGGCCGTCATGCCGAGGAACACGGCGACCAGGAGGGCGGCTCCCAGAACCTCCACCAGCAGCACCCCGGCCATCGACGTCTGGATCACGGAGTGTTCGCCGAAGCCGGCGGTGACAGTGTCAAAGGCGGTGCGGGCGTCGGGAATGTTGGGCACCGTGCGGAGGACGCCGAACAGGGCGAGCGCGGCTGCCGCAGCGCCGACCAACTGCGCGCCGATGTAGGCTGCTGCGGCGGCGATGCCGATCCTCCCGGCCACGAGGTTGCCGAGCGTGATGGCCGGGTTGAAGTGCCCGCCCGAGATGTAGCCGAAGGCGAGCATCGCTGCCGTCACGGCAAGGCCTCCGGCGAGGGCGCCTGGCAGCGGGTTGGACTGCGGTAGGGTGAAGAGCGGCACGCCCAGCCCGGCGAGCACCAGAAAGAGCGTTCCGAACGCCTCCGCTCCGAGCCTGGACAGCAGCCCGGGCCGGAATCCGTTATCACCGGCGGGTTGCCGGTGGTCGGTCGGGGGGACGGACACAGGGGTGCTCATGGCGTGGAAATCCTTTGTTTCGGTCAGCGGGGGAACGCCGCTCACGTCGGGAGCGGGCCCCAGCAGTCTTGCAGCAAAGTCTGGACGGTTGCTGAATCCGAGCCTATCGTCCGGTGGCCGGACGCCCGGCATTGAGAGTGGGATATCACAGCAGGGTAAATTTGCCTGCATGAGCAATGAACCCGGCGCTGTTCCGTCCCCCGAGTCCCGCATCCATGGCTGCCTGCTGGGCGGCGCCCTGGGCGACTCGCTTGGCTATGCCGTCGAGTTCGATCAGATAGACGAGATCCGGCGCCGCTTCGGCGCCGCCGGACTCCGGGATTTTTCCATGCTCGACGGCGGGACGCACTTCTCGGACGACACCCAGATGACGCTGTACACGGTTGACGGGATTGTCGAGGCCCTGGAGTGGGCCAACTCCGGCGTCGGTGCCGACGCCAACGCCTGCGTCTGGCTAGCGTACCTGCGCTGGCTGGACACGCAGGGCGTGCCTGTTCCCGAATCCGCGCCGCGGCCGCAGCCCCGCTGGATTGACGGCCAGGAGGTCCTGCGGCACCGGCGCGCCCCGGGCAATGCCTGCCTGCGCGGGCTGGCCACCGGCGAAATGGGAACGGCTGCCCGTCCGGTCAATCCGGATTCAAAGGGCTGCGGCACGGTCATGCGTTCGGCTCCCTTCGGACTCGTTCCGCATATTCCGGCGGACTCCGTATACAAGCTGAGCTCCGACGCGGCGTCGCTCACGCATGGGCATCCGTCCGCCCGGCAGAGCGCGGGTGCTTTCAGCCTGATCATTCATTCCCTGGTGCAGGGCAGCAGCCTGGCCGGAGCAGCGCAGGCTGCGCTGGACCGTGTGCTGGGCGACGACGACGCAGCGCCCGAACTCCGCGACCGGCTGGGAGCCGCGGTCCGCCTCGCCGGCGGGGCCGGCCAGGCCGGCGCTGCCCCCGTGCTCAGCCCGGAGGATCTGGTCCGTGAACTGGGTGAGGGCTGGGTGGCGGAGGAGGCTCTCGCCGTCGGGCTTTATGCGGTCCTTTCCACGGCGCCCCGGGGAGATGGCGGCGCGGCGGATCCGGTGGACCATTTCAGGGAGGCCATTGCCGTGGCCATCAACCACAGCGGCGACAGCGATTCCACCGGGTCCATCGCGGGCAACATCCTGGGCACGTACTACGGCACGGCTTGCCTGCCCACGGACTGGCTGGAGGCGCTCGAGGCCCCCGAGGTGATCCGCGGCATGGCCAAGCAGCTGGTTGCCGTCACGTCCGGCTGAGAGAAATGTTGTTGCACGCCTCGCAGACGTCCTCGGGGATGAGGCCCCGGCGCTGCAGCAGGCCAAACAGGGCACAGCCCAGGCAGAACCCGGCGAAGGCCTCCAACGAGGCGGCAACAATCAGCACGGCGAGCAAAATCCAGGCGGCAGGCGCGACGCCGGCGGCCAGCAGGACGGCGGCCGCCGTGGTCATCGCGGCGCCGATTCCCTGGGCGAAACGCTTGGGCGGCCCGGGCACCAGTTTGACCCGTCCCAGCCGCGGGGCGAGGACGCGGACCGAAAGCAGTGCTAACGGGGAGATCCTCGGGCCGAACAGCACGCGCAGCCAAAAACCGGCGGAAAGGAGCGCCAGGCCCCAGCCGAAGCCGGTGAGCAGAGTTGCGGCGGCCAGCAGGACCACCAGCCCGGCCGTGATGCGGGCCGCGTACTCGTTGACGGGGTTGGGAAAGGCGAAGACGGAACCCGGCCTGCCCTGACTGCCCTGTGTGTCGGCTGTGCCTGGTGTGCCCAAACTGCCTTGTGTGCTTGACCTGCCCCCTGTGCCCATGCACCAAGGCTAGGAGAGCACCAGCCTCGCGCGGAAGCTTTATTGCGGCATATGAACCGGCGCCACCTCATCTGGAGAAGCGGCACGGCCCACGCGCTTCCGGGCGCTCTCTCAGATCCTGCGTAATTCCCGGCAACGCTCTATCAGATCCTGCGGAATTCTCGGCAACGCTCTATCAGATCCTGCAGCACATATCTCTGGCAGATCTCAGCTTCGATCGGTTGACCGCTGCTTTCCATAGAGAAGTGATCGGGCGTTCCAGGAAACCCGACAGGAAGTGATCGGGCGTTCCAGGAAACCCGACAGGAAGTGATCGGGCGTTCCAGGAAACCCGACAGGAAGTGATCCGGCGTTCCAGGAGACCCGACAGGACATGAGGAAGGGCTGCTCAGCAGGCCGCGGGATCCGAGGAAGCGTTTGCCATATGTATCGGCGCGCCGCCCACCATCTGCAGGAACTCGCCCTCGGAGATCACCTCGATGGCCTGGCCGCGGTCATGCAGCTCCAGCACGCGTTTGGCCTTGCCGGTGAGCCGGCCGGAGCGCAGGTCGTTCGCCACGAAGCCGTCCCCCACCACCAGGACGCTGGTCCGCGCCGTGACCCGGCTTTCTGGGCGCGCGCCCAGTTCGGCCGACCGCGTTTTCGCTTCGGGCCGCGGCATGGCGAGCTGGCCGGTGAACACGACCGTCTGGCCGAACAGCGGGTTCCCGGGCTCGGCGTCGGGATTGGGGTCCGGGTTGAGCCCTTCCTCCGGCCATCCGCTGCGGAACGGCCGGGCCACGCTGACGCCGCCCGCGGCGAGTGCCGCGACGGTGGCTTTCGAGAGCTCACCGGCGGAGGGGTCGAATGCCGCCTGCTGCGGAATGGAGAGCCCCAGTGACAGGTAGAGTTCGGCGATGCTGTTGGCCCGGTTGCGCCCGGCGATGTCGATGAGGATGCCGGCGCACGCCCTGGCGTCCTCGGCGGCGTCGTGGTGGTTCACGAGGGGCACACCCGCCTCTTCGGCGGCAAAGGGCAGCGAATTCGACACCAGGGAGTAGCAGCGCCGGGACAGCATCACCGTGCAGACATAGTCGTAGGCAGGGCCGGGAAGCCCCGAAACCTCAAGCCCGGACCGGATCACCCCGAGGTCGAAGGCGGCGTTGTGGGCCGCGAGGATGTCGCCGCCGATGAATGCGCCGATCTCCGGAAAAAGCTCGCCGAAGCGGGGCTTGCCGGCCACCTGTTCGGGCCTGATGCCGTGGACGCGGACGTTGTGATAATCGAACGAGTCGTGGTTCTCCGGCGGCCGCATCAGCCACGAAGCCTCCTCGACGATGACGCCGCCGCGGACCTTGGTGAGGCCAACGGCGCACGGCGAACCGCGGAAGCCGTTGGCGGTCTCGAAGTCGATCGCCGTAAAGTCCAAACCCACGGGGACAACTGTAGCCCGGCAGGGGCGCTGAACCCGTCAAGTACCCTTGAAACGTGAACTTTAATGCATTGAGCGACTTTGCCGTGCCCGCGCTGGGCGGCGCCGGCCCCGTCCAGCCGCATCTGGCATCATTCCTGCCCGATTGGCTCAACCCCCAGGTGTTCCTCGCCGACCCGGCCCTTGCCCCGTGGGTTGTTGTGCTGGTCTGCGGGATCATCTTCGCTGAGACCGGGCTGCTGATCGGATTCTTCCTGCCCGGTGATTCCATGCTGTTTACGGCCGGCCTGCTCGTGGCCACGGACACCATCAAATTCAACATCTGGCTCTTCGCCGCGCTGATCGTCGTGTCCGCCATCATCGGCAACCAGACCGGCTACCTCATCGGGTCCAAGGCCGGCCCCGCCATCTTCAACAAGCCGGACTCACGGCTCTTCAAGCACGAGAACGTCGACAGCGCACACAAGTTCTTCGAAAAGCACGGCGGCAAGGCCCTGATCCTGGCCCGCTTCGTGCCCATCATCCGCACCTTCGTTCCCGTGATCGTGGGCGTCGCCGGGATGGACAAGCGGAAGTTCTTCCTGTTCAACGTCATCGGCGCCGTCCTCTGGGGCGGCGGCGTGACGCTTCTCGGCTACCTGCTGGGCGACAAAGTCCCCTGGGTGCGGGACAACCTGGACATCATCTTCATCGTCATTGTCCTGCTCTCGGTCATCCCCGTGGGCATTGAGGTAGTCCGAGGCATGACCGCCAAGCGCGAAGCCGCGGCCTTTGGGACGGATCCGGTGGAAGAGTTCATCGAGGAGCACGAGCCCGAGGCCGAGCGCAAGACCAACCTCGACTGACCAGCACTCCGGCAGGCTTCCCAGGGCACCCCAAGACACCAGAAAGGCACCTCACGGGTGAGGTGCCTTTCTGCTGTCAGCGACCGGCTGTGTCTTGGCGGCTACCGCAGGGCCTCGACGATCGAGGGAAGCAGCGCACGGAACGCCAGCCCGCGGTGGCTGATGGCGTTCTTCTCCTCAGGGCTGAGCTCGGCGCAGCTGCGGTCCAGGCCCAGGGGTTCCAGGACGGGGTCGTAGCCGAACCCGCCTTCGCCCCGCGGCTCGCGCAGCAGCGTGCCGGCCAGCTGCCCGTATTCCACCACTTCGCGAGCTCCGTCCCCGGATGCCGACGCCGGCACAGCGAGCGCCGCAGCGCACACAAACGCGGCACCGCGGTGGCCGTCCGGCACGTCCGCCAGCTGGGCCAGCAGCAGGTTCAGGTTCGCGTCGTCATCGCCGTGGCGGCCCGCCCAGCGTGCGGAGAAAATCCCCGGCGCCCCGCCGAGGACATCCACGGACAGCCCGGAGTCGTCGGCGATGGCCACCAGTCCCGTGGCCTCCGCCACAGCCCGCGCCTTCAGCAGCGAGTTCTCCGCAAACGTCACCCCGGTTTCCGCAACGTCGGGGGCTCCGACGGCGGCCGCGTCCACTACCTGTGTGTCGACGTCGAGCCCCGGGACCTGCCCGCGCAGCAGCTCACGCAACTCCCGCAGCTTCCCGGCATTGCGGGTGGCCAGCACCAGCCGGGGCGCAGATCCCCCACTCACGGCGCTGTTTCCATTCACGGCGCTGTCTTCACTCACGGCGCTTCGGCCAGGGTCTCGCGCTGGATGGCGGCCAGCTGCTCCGTCCCCAGCAGGGCCAGGTCCAGCAGCTGGTTGAGCTCGTCGCGGTCAAAGGGAGCGCCTTCGGCCGTGCCCTGGACCTCCACGAACTTGCCGGAGCCGGTCACCACAACGTTCATGTCGGTTTCGGCGCGCACATCCTCGATGTACGGCAGGTCCAGCATCGGGATGCCGTCGATGATCCCCACGGATACGGCGGCGATGGTGTCAATCAGTGGCTGGGCATTGCGGGCGATCATCTTGTTCTCGCGGGCGAAGCGGATGGCCTCGGCGAGCGCCACGTAGGCGCCCGTGATGGCCGCGGTCCGGGTGCCGCCGTCGGCCTGCAGGACATCGCAGTCCAGCACAATGGTGTTTTCGCCCAGGGCCTTGGTGTCGATGATGGAACGCAGCGAACGCCCGATCAGGCGGGAGATCTCGTGGGTGCGGCCGCCGATCTTGCCCTTGACGGACTCGCGGTCGGACCGGGTGTTGGTGGCCCGCGGGAGCATGGCGTATTCGGCCGTCACCCAACCGCGGCCCTCGCCCTTGAGCCAGCGCGGAACGCCTTCTGTGAGGGAAGCGGTGCACAGGACCCGGGTGTTGCCGAACTCGATGAGGGCCGATCCCTCGGCCTGCTTGGACCACCCGCGGGTGATGCTGATGGGCCGGAGCTGGTCAGGGGTGCGGCCGTCGGCACGGATGACGGGGGCAGTGGTTGCTTCGGAAGTCATGCCTTTAGCTTATCGAGGCTGCAGGCCGGAGGTGCACGTCAGACGGTGTAGTGCACGCCCGCCACGGCCACGGCCACGTCACCGGCAAAGGCGGGGCGCGCCTCGGCCATAACCTTGGTCTGCGATGTCCACACCGGAATGTGGGTGAGGAGCAGGCGGCGGGCACCGGCGGCCGTGGCTGCCTCGGCGGCCCGTTTGCCGGTCAGGTGGACGTCCTTGATGCCGTCGTCACGGCCTTCCTCGAAGGCTGCTTCGCAAAGGAAGAGGTCGGCGTCCTTGGCCGCTTCCTCCAGCCCGCGGCACGAATCGGTGTCACCTGAATAGGTCAGCACGCGGGTCGCGGCATTTCCAGCGGCACCCGGCTCGGTCACCTCCACGCGCAAGGCGTAGGCCTCCTCCACCGGGTGGTTCACGGCGAACGGCGTCACAGTGAAAGGACCGACAGTGACGGACTGGCGCTCGGTCCAGTTGGTGAAGTCGAATTCCTCATGCATCCCGGGATCGAGGTCCAGGCCGTAGGCAGTGGCCATCCTGTCGGCGGTGGCGGCCGGGCCCCAGACGGGGATCCTCCCCCGGTCCCAGCCGCCCGGCTTCCAGCGCACCGCCACATGCAGACCGCAGAGATCCATGCAGTGGTCCGGGTGCAGGTGCGTGAGGAAAATCGCGTCGATGTCCTCCAGGTCGGTGTACCGCTGGATGGCGCCCAGCGCCCCGCTGCCGAGGTCCATGACCACCTTCCACACCCGTTCGCCGTCGTTGGCCGTCAGTAGGTAGCAGGAGGCGGGCGATCCGGGGCCGGGAAATGAGCCGGTGCAGCCGACGATGGTGAGCTTCACAGGAAGGACCCCCGGGGGGCTGCGCCGCTGCCGGCGGCCTGCTCGACGAAGTTGGAGATGCGCGGCCGGGCGGCCGCGTTCCGCGCGGCGGCGATCATTTCAGGGGTGATCCGGGCCAGACTGCCCGTGGGGTACTGCGCGGCAACGTGGTCCACGTGCTTGACGCTGAGCACCTCCGGGCCGAGGAACCTGCGGGCCAGGGCCTCGAACTGGCCGGGATCGCCGGTGGCGATGAAGCTGTGCTCGGGCCGTGCCGGGTCCGTCCGTTCGAGGCCGTTGCTGGCAAGCGCCCGGTACACGTCCTTGGCGGTTTCCTCGGCGCTCGAGACCAGGGTGACGTCCTCGCCCATGACGTAGGAGATCACGCCGGTCAGCAGCGGGTAGTGCGTGCAGCCCAGCACCACGGTGTCCACGCCCGCAGCCTTCAGCGGTTCCAGGTATTCGCGGGCGACGTCCAGCAGTTCCGGTCCGGTGGTGATGCCGGCCTCCACATAGGGCACGAATGCCGGGCAGGCCACAGAGGTGATCTCCAGGTCAGGCGCCGCGGCGAACGTGTCCTCGTAGGCCCGGGACCCCACCGTGGCGGAGGTGCCGATCACGCCCACCCGCCCGGTGCGGGTGGCAGCGACGGCGCGGCGCACAGCGGGCTGGATCACTTCGATGACGGGGATGCCGTAACGGGCCGTGTAGCGCTCACGGGCGTCACGGAGCACAGCGGCCGACGCCGAGTTGCAGGCGATGGTGAGCAGCTTGACGCCGGAATCCACGAGTTCGTCCATGACACCGAGGGCGTTGGCGCGCACCTCCGCGATGGGCAGCGGCCCGTACGGGCCGTGGGCGGTGTCGCCGACGTAGAGGATGGATTCGTTGGGCAGCTGGTCGATGATCGACCGTGCCACCGTGAGGCCGCCGACCCCGGAGTCGAAGATGCCGATCGGCAGCGATCCCACATTTACGCCGTCGGCCGTTGCGGACTCCGCTGCAGCTCCCGCTGCCGGATCCATGCTCGATGCTGAAGTCATGATTATTTGAGGATAGGTCTTCCCGTGAGGTGCGGCCATCACTTGTGGCGAGCGACTCATGTCGAATTTGTCACATTCGGCGGCCGAAACGCCCGCAGCCGAAACCGGTCAGGCCGAAGGAACCGGCCGGCGCCGGAAACCCCTCAGGCCCGCGTGTCCAGTGACTGCAGCATCGCCTGCACCAGCGACTCCTGCAGCCACGTGGTGAAGTTGTAGACCAGCGCGAGGTAGCTTTCCACGTCCTCGGCCTGGGACCAGTCCTGCATCTGGTGGACGTGGTCGGCGTCCGCTTCGTCCCGGATGTCGAGGCGCTCGGCGAGCACCAGCCGCACGTCGTTGAGCGCGGTGGACCAGTGCCGGGCATCGGACGGGGTCAGGACGAGCTCGTCCTTGTCCAGGCCCAGCGCGGCGGCGCGCAGCGCGCCGATCTTGCTTTCCCGCAGCGAGCGTTCGGTGAGCTGGCGGAACTCAAGCGAGGCCTCGGCGTCGTCCTTCACGGCGTTGGGCAGTAGCCGCCGGAGGGCACGGTCGGACGGTTCCCGGACCTCCATGTCCAGCCCGATCAGCGCGGCGAGCGGATCCTCGGAGCCGCGGTCGGCCGGTTCCAGCATGGAGATAACGTCGGCGAAGAGGCTGCGCAGCAGTTCCCGCTCGGCCGGCTCCAGGAAACCGGTAATGCCCTTGAGTCCGTATTTGAAAGCCTTAGCCACGTTTTCCCTTGCCCTTGCCCGGGCCGCTTTTGCCGCCCCCGCTGTCTCCGCCGGTGGCCTTCTCCACGGTGGCCCACAGGCCGAACCCGTGCATCGCGACCGCGTGCTGCTCCACCTGTTCCTTGCTGCCGTGGGCAACGATGGACCGGCCCTTCCTGTGGACCTCGAGCATCAGCTTGTTGGCCTTGGTTTCCGAGTAGCCGAAATAGCTTTGGAAAACGTAGCTGACGTAGCTCATCAGATTGACGGGGTCATTCCAGATGACAAGGTTCCAAGGGACGTCCGGGGCGGTCAGGGCATCGGTGGATACCGCCGTTCCGGTCTGGGTGCTCTCCTGGGTGTCAGGGCCGAGCGCAACGCTTAAGGTCATCTGTCCATTCTATGGCGATGCTCGGCCCACACCGGCGAGGGCCCCGCGGCGAAGCGGAGCGAGACGTGGGAGCCGGTGGGTGGGCCCACACCGGCGAGGGCCCCGCGGCGAAGCGAAGCGAGACGTGGGAGCCGGTGGGTGGGCCCACACCGGCGAGGGCCCCGCGGCGAAGCGAAGCGAGACGTGGGAGCCGGTGGGGACTAGAGTGATTTTTGTGAGTAACTCCGCCGGCTGGGAGCAGCCCCGCACATCCCTGTTCACCGACCATTACGAGCTGACCATGCTGCAGGGGGCCCTCCATTCCGGCGCCGCGCACCGCAAGGCCGTGTTCGAGGCGTTCGCGCGCAGGCTCCCGGACGGCCGCCGTTATGGGGTCGTGGGCGGCACGGGCAGGCTGCTGGAAGGCATCATGGCGTTCCGGTTCGGCGAGGCGGAGCTCGAATTCCTGGCGCGCACCGGCGTCGTTAACAAGGAGACTATCGACTACCTGGCCGATTTCCGGTTCACCGGCGATGTCTGGGGTTATGCCGAGGGTGAGGCGTACTTCCCCAACTCCCCCATCCTGATCGTCGAATCAACGTTTGCCGAGGCGTGCATCCTGGAGACGTACGTCCTGTCCGTCCTCAACCACGACAGCGCCATCGCCTCGGCGGCATCGCGGATGGTCATGGCCGCCGGCCAGCGGCCCTGCATCGAGATGGGCTCCCGGCGGACGCAGGAGGAATCAGCCACGGCTGCCGCCCGCGCCGCCGTCATCGCCGGCTTCGACAGCACTTCAAACCTCGAGGCCGGGCTGCGGTACGGCCTCAAGACGGTGGGCACCGCCGCCCACTCCTTCACGCTCCTGCATGACACCGAGCGGGACGCCTTTGAGGCGCAGGTCGCCTCCCTGGGGGCCGGCACCTCGCTGCTCGTGGACACGTACGACGTCGAAACCGCCGTCCGTACGGCCGTGGACATCGCCGGGGACAAGTTGGGCGCCGTGCGGCTGGACTCCGGCGACCTGGTGGAGCAGGCGCAGTGGGTCCGGCAGCTGCTGGATGAACTGGGCAACGAGCACACCCGGATTACTGTGACCTCGGACCTGGACGAATATGCGATTGCGGCACTGCAGTCCGCCCCCGTTGACTCGTACGGGGTGGGCACCTCCCTGGTGACCGGCTCCGGAGCGCCCACCGCCAGCATGGTCTACAAGCTGGTCAGCCGGACCAACGACGCCGGAGAATTCGTCGCCGTCGCCAAGACCGCCAAGAACAAGGCCAGCAAGGGCGGACGGAAGTACGCCCTCCGCAGGCTCAACGACAACGGCACGGCCACCCAGGAGCTCATCGGCGTGGGCCACCGGCCCGCGGATGACGGCAACGACCGTACTCTCCTGCAGCAGTTCATCAAGAACGGCGAACTCCTGCCGGGCTGGACCGGCCACGAAGGCGTCCTGCGGGCCCGGCAGCGCCACGCTGACTCGCTGGCCGAACTCCCGGCAGTGGTCCACCGCCTGCACCGCGGCGAGCCGGCCATCCCGACGCTCTATGAGGACAACTGAAGAGAACTGAGGAGAACTGATGGCACGGGCACTCATCATCGTCGACGTCCAGAACGATTTCTGCGAGGGCGGCGCGCTGCCGGTGGAGGGCGGAGCTGCAGTGGCCGGGGCCATCAGCGAGTACGTCGAGAACCACCACGGCCAGTTCGACCACATCGTGGCCACTCAGGACTGGCACGTCGATCCCGGCGCCCATTTCTCGGAGGCCCCGGATTTCAAGGACACCTGGCCGCCGCACTGCGTGGCCGGCACGCAGGGCGCCGAGCTGCATCCGGAGCTGGACACCGAGCACATCCAGGCGTACTTCCACAAGGGCCTCTACACCGCTGCCTACTCCGGGTTCGAGGGCCTGCTGGCACCGGAGGACGCCGTCCCTACCGGCGAGCGGCAGCCGGGTACCCTGCCCGGGGCGGCCGACCCCGGCTACACTCCGGAGGAAGACGCGATCGGCCTCGATGACTGGCTGCAGAGCCACGACGTGGAGGACGTCGTGGTGGTGGGCCTCGCCACCGACCACTGCGTCATGGCCACATCACTGGATGCGGTCCAGGCCGGCTACTCCGTCACCGTGATCAAGCGGCTGACGGCGGGCATCGCCGATGACCTCGACGACACCTTCGCCGAAATGGAACTGGGCGGCGTGGACCTCGAGTAGGTCCTTACTTCCTGCCGATGAACCAGTCCTGGAGCTTCTTCAGCCTGGACTGGAGCTGCTCCTCGTTCGCCTGTGCCACCGGCGGGCCGCCGCAGACGGTCCGCAGCTTCGTGTGCACTACGCCGTGCGGGGTGCCCGTCCGCGCAGACCAGGCCGCCACGTTCTTTGCCAGCTCGTTCCGCAGGTCCATCAGCATCCGGTGGTCAGGTATTGCCGGTCCGGCGGGCTCGGCTGCCGGACCCTGGCGCTTCTTCCTGCCCTGCTGCTCGTGCTGGCGCTGGCGCAGCAGAACGCCCACCTGCTCGGCGTCCAGCAGGCCAGGAATGCCGAGGAAGTCGAGTTCGTCCTCGGAGCCGATATCGCCTCCGGTGCCGAATTCGCCGCCGTCGAACAGCACGCGATCGAAGGACGCCTGCGAGTCCAGTGCTTCGAATTTGCCCTTGGTCAGGCTGTCCGAGGCCTTTTCCTCGCGGTTCGCCTCGTCCATCAGCGATTCTTCGAGGTCCATCAGGCCGTCAGGGTCGTCGTTCTGCGGCCGGTCGAGGGCGTGGTCGCGTTCGGCTTCCATGCTGTTGGCGAGCGCCATCAGCTGGGGAACGGACGGCAGGAAGACCGAGGCCGTCTCGCCACGCTTCCGGGAACGCACAAAGCGCCCCACTGCCTGGGCGAAGAACAAGGGGGTGGAGGTCGAGGTGGCGTAGACGCCCACCGACAGGCGCGGCACGTCCACGCCTTCGGACACCATGCGCACGGCGACCATCCAGCGCTTGTCGCCCGCGCTGAACTCCTCGATCTTGTTTGAGGCCTTGGCATCATCGGACAGAATCACCGTCGGCGATTCGCCCGTGATCTTCTTGAGCTGGCCGGCGTATGCCCTGGCGTCCTCGTGGTCGGTGGCGATCACCAGGCCGCCGGCGTCGGGAACGGTGCGGCGGACCTCGCTGAGCCGTTTGTCGGCTTGTGCCAGAACGGCGGGAATCCATTCCCCCGCCGGGTTCAGGGCGGTGCGCCACGCCTGTGACGTGATGTCTTTGGTGACGGCCGCCTCGCCGAGGGAGGCGGCCATCTCGTCGCCGGCACTGGTGCGCCAGCGCATCTGCCCCGAGTACGCCATGAAGATGACCGGACGAACCACGTGGTCACGCAGCGCGTTGCCGTAGCCGTAGGTGTAGTCCGACTTGGAGCGCCGGATGCCCTCGCGGTCCTCGGTGTACTCCACGAACGGAATGGGCGAGGTGTCCGACCGGAACGGGGTGCCGGTCAGGGACAGCCGCCGGGCCGCGGGGTCGAACGCCTCACGGAGACCGTCACCCCAGGACAGCGCCTCACCGCCGTGGTGGATTTCGTCAAGGATCACCAGGGTGCGGGCGGCCTCGGTCTTGGCCCGGTGCAGCATGGGCTTGCTGGCCACCTGCGCGTAGGTCACGGCCACGCCGATGAACCCGCGGCCGTGCTGGCCGTCCGAATTCTTGAAGTTCGGGTCAATGGCGATGCCGACGCGCGCGGCAGCGTCGGCCCACTGCCGCTTCAGGTGGTCGGTGGGTGCGACGATGGTCACGCGGTTCACCGTGCCGGCCTCGATCAGCATCGAGGCCACCCTGAGTGCAAAGGTGGTCTTGCCGGCGCCGGGGGTGGCCACGGCCATGAAATCGCGCGGAGCCTTGCTGAAGTAAAGATCCAGGGCTTCCTGCTGCCAGGCACGGAGCTTCGGGGCGGTTCCCCAGGCTGCACGTTCCGGGTAAGCCGGGGGCAGGGTGGGTCCGCCGAAGAGTGTCTCCGTCACTATTTGCTGTTGCCTGAGTCTCCGCCGGACCCGCTGCCGCCGTCGTTGCCCGGGCGGAGGCCGTCATAGACCTCTTTGCACATCGGGCAGACCGGGAACTTCTGCGGATCCCGGCCGGGCGTCCAGACCTTGCCGCACAGCGCAATGACCGGTTCGCCCGTCATGGCGGACTCCATGATCTTTTCCTTGCGCACGTAGTGTGAAAAGCGCTCACGGTCGCCGGGCTCCACTTCCTGGCGCAGTTCCTCGCGCTCAATGGTTGCGGTGGACGATCCGGCGCCGGAAAGCTCACGCATGGGGTCGTTGTCGAGAGGATCCGTCATGCTACTCATGGCATCCATCTTAGCCGTTCCGAAGGTGCGGCCGCGGGAGGACCGGGCGCAGGTTCCGGTCACAGACCCTGCCACGCCGGTTTGTGGTCGTAGGTGTGGCGGTAGTAGTCGGCGAGCTTCAGTGAAGATGCCGCGGCCTCATCCACCACGATCGAGGCGTGCGGGTGCAACTGCAGGACCGAGGCAGGGCAGATCGCCGCGAGGGGTCCCTCCACCAGGTCGTGGACGGCCTGCGCCTTCTGGGCCCCCGTGGCCAGCAGGATGGCGTGCCTCGATTCGAGGATGGTGCCCAGCCCCTGGGTCACCACGTGGTGCGGAACCTCGTCAAGGCTGCGGAAGAAGCGGGCGTTGTCACGCCGGGTCTGCTCGATGAGCGACTTGATCCGGGTACGGGATGCCAGGGACGAGCCCGGCTCGTTGAAGCCGATGTGCCCGTCGGTGCCGAGTCCCAGCAGCTGAACGTCGATCCCGCCTCGCTCCCTGATCCGGCCCTCGTAGGCCCGGCATGCCGCCGGAATGTCCGCGGCGCTGCCGTCCGGTCCAAAGACGTTCCCTGGGTCGATGTTGACCCTGTTCGCGAAGTCGCGCCGGATGACCTCCCGGTAGGACTCGGGGTGGCCGGGTTCCAGCCCGACGTACTCGTCCAGGGTGAATCCATAGGCACGGCTGAAGTCCAGGCCGGCCTGCTCGTGGCGCCGGGCGAGTTCGTCGTAGACCGGCAGCGGCGAGGAGCCCGTGGCCAGCCCCAGCACGGCGTCGGGCTTGCCCCGCAGCAGGCTTTCCACCGCATCCGCCACGAGGGCGGCAATCTGCCTGGCGCCCGGAAGTATGACGACCTCCATGTTCGGCCTTTCTCTCAGCTGTCCTGCCAGTCAACCACGGCGGGCAGATACTTTCAGCGGTTGCATGCTTTCAGCGGTTGCGCGCTCTCAGCGATTGACCGTGACCTGGGCCAGGAGCTCCGGGCCGCGGGCATCGAGCCAGCGCCCACCCACCCGGACCCCAACTATGAACAGCGCCGCGCCCAGGACGGGGCCCAGAGCCAGGTTGATCCACCCAAACAGCGGTTCACCGGTGAGCACCTGGGCGAGGACCAGCCCGGCCTCCGGGAGGACCAGGACCAGGAGGACACCCATCCCGCCAAACTGGACGGCGAGGGTCTGCCCCACATTTCCCGGCGGCTTCTTGAACGGGCTGTCGCCGGGCAGCGGCACGGCAATGGTGTAGCGGGCGGACACCACGGACGACAGGCCCAGCCCGGTCAGCAGCACACCCACGGATATCCCCAGGAGGGAGGGCCACCACGCCCAGTCCCCGGTGATGAAGAACGGCACGGTGGCCAGGATCAGCACCGCCGGCAGGGCGAACGCCAGGCAGGCCAGCGCCCGCCCCAGCCGGTCATGGACTCCACGCACGCCGGCGGCGACGTGCAGGGCAAACGCGGTGTTGTCATAGGAGACATCCCCCGAGATGGACCACGCCAGCAGGAACGCCGTGAGCGGGCCGGTGATCATCAGCACGCCGTAGTCATTGGTCTGGCTCCCCTGGAAAGCCAGCACCACGGGCAGCAGCGGAATGACCACCAGCGAGCCTGAATACCGGGGATCACGGAACCAATAGGTCAGGGCCCGCGCCGTGACGGCACCGGCCGGCGTCGCGGGCAGGAGGGCGAACAGCCCCAGGCGCCCGCCCTTCCGGCGGCTGCTTCCGCTGTAGGGCGGCGTGACCAGGGCACGTTCCAGCAGCAGCTTCCAGCACCAGGTAAGACCTGCCAGCGTGGCCACGGCAATGAGCAGTTTGAGCGCAGCCGGGCCGGTGTGTCCGGTTTCAAGGTCGCCGCCCAACGACCAGGCCGCCCCCAGCGGCGTCCAGGAAATCCTGCCGGCCAGGTCGGACAGGAAGGCCCCGGAACCCGCCATGCCCTGGAAGATGCCTGCCGTGATGGGGCCCAGGAGGACCAGGGGAACCATGAAGGCGATGCCGCTGACGTCCTTGAACCGGCGTGAGGCCGCGAGGCTGGACGTCGCGGTGGTGACCACGCGGCAGAACACCACGCAGGTAAGCACGCCCAGGACGGCGCCCGCCAGTGCGCCCGCAGCGGGCAGCACACCGCGGGACCAGGTGACCACGGTGCCCAGGGCGACCAGCAAGGTGGCCAGCCCCGGAATGCCGATGAGGCCGCCGAGGGCCAGGCCGGCCAGCAGCTGCGGCATGGGCACGGCCGACGTCGTAAATCGCGCGGGGTCCAGCGTCATGTCGACGGCCGAGGCAATGACCGGCACAATTCCCCAACCGAGCAGCGCCGCAGAGCCGGCAAGCACCACCACGGTCTGGGCAAGCCCCGGATCCTCCTGCCGGAGCAGGACGAGCAGCACCACGCACATGCCGACGAAGAAGAGCGCGTACAGGGCGCCGAAGGCCAGCCCCACGAGCTGCCAAGGGCTGCGCCGCAGGCCGTTCCGCAGCAGCGTGAGCTTCAGCTTCAGGAGGTGCGCAACCATTCGAGCCCCTCCGTCTGGCTCCGGCCGCCCACGAGCTGCACGAACCGTTCCTCCAGAGTGGCTCCGGCGCGCACCTGGTCAATCGTTCCGGCGGCCAGGATCCGCCCGCCGGCAATCACTGCCACGTGGTCGCACATCCGCTGCACGAGGTCCATGACGTGGCTGGACACGATTACGGTGCCGCCCGAGGCCACGTACCTGTCCAGGATGTCCCTGATGTTGGCCGCGGAGATGGGATCCACGGATTCGAAGGGCTCATCCAGCACGAGGACCTTCGGCGCATGGATCAGTGCTGAGGCCAGCGCGATCTTCTTGGTCATGCCGGCGGAGTAATCCACCACCAGGGTGCCCGCGTCCTGGCTGAGGTCCAAAGCCGCGAGCAACTCCCCCACCCGGGCAGCCACCACGTCCCTGCCCATGCCCCGGAGCAGCCCGGCGTACGTGACCAGCTGCTCACCGCTGAGCCGGTCAAAGAGCCGCACCCCGTCGGGCAGGATGCCCATCAGCTTCTTGGCTTCCAGCGGCTGCGCCCAGACGTCCACGCCGTGGACCACCGCCGTTCCAAAGTCCGGGCGGAGGAGGCCCGTGGCCATGGACAGCGTGGTGGTCTTGCCGGCGCCGTTGGGCCCGACAATTCCGAAGAACGAACCCGCGGGAACGTCGAGGCTGATGCCGTCCACCGCGATCTTGGTGCCGAAGCGCTTGGCAAGCCCCCTGATCGAGAGGGCTGTTAAGGGATTGCTCATGCACTCACCCTAGCCGCGCCTTGCGGCCAGCGGGATCCTCCGGAAGGAGTAGAAAAATCAGAACATCCAGCCGTAGAAACTACGCCTAAAAAGCACGCCGCGGCACGGCCCGTTCATACTGCGGGGCCCACCGCAGGTCATGGCCGAGTTCAAAGGCGGCCCGGAGCCACCAGTGCGGATCCCGCAGTGCCGCCCGGGCGATGAAGACGCCGTCTGCCTGTCCGGTGGCCACCACATGCTCCGCCTGGTCCGGGGACGTCAGCAGCCCCACAGTGCCGGTGGCGACTCCCGTTTCGCGGCGGATCCGGGCCGCGAATTCGGTCTGGTAGCCCGGTCCGGGCTGGATCTTCTGGTGCGCGACGGCACCGCCGCTGGACACGTCGACGAGGTCAACGCCCCGCTCGGCGGCCTGCGCGGCCAGGCTGACCGAGTCCTCGACGCTGATGCCGCCCTCTGCCCAGTCGGTGGCCGAAATGCGAAGCAGCAGAGGCATGGAGTCGGGGATGACATTGCGGACAGCGTCGACGACGGCCAGGGTCAGCCGGTTCCGCCCCTCCGCGTTGCCGCCCCAGGAGTCGGTGCGGTCATTGATCAGGGGGCTCTGGAACTCGTGGAGGAGGTATCCGTGGGCACCGTGCAGTTCGATGGTGTCGAAGCCGGTCTCCACGGCACGGGCCGCTGCGGCGGCGAAATCGTTGATGACGCGCTGGATGTCGTCCTCGGTCATGGCAGCAGGCGGCGTGTAGCCGTCGAAGGCCTGGGCGCCCGGCCCCACTGTCTCCCAGCCGCCGTCGGATGCCGGGACTGATCCGGTCCGGCCTGAAAATGGCCAGTACGTGGACGCTTTGCGTCCGGCATGGGCGAGCTGGGCACCGATCTTTGTGTCGGCCACGCCGTGGCGGTGCACGAAGCGGACGATCCGCTCCCAGGCCTGCGCCTGCTCGTCGTTGTACAGCCCCGCGTCGCGCGGGCTGATGCGCCCTTCGGCGTTGACCGCGGCAGCCTCGGTCAGGATGAGGGCGGCGCCCCCGGCGGCGAACGATCCGAGGTGCATGAGGTGCCAGTCGTTGGGCACACCGGGGGCCTCGTCGGGTTCGCAGCTGTACTGGCACATCGGCGAAACCCAGCCACGGTGCTGCAGCTCCAGGGAACGCAGCACCAGGGGCCGGAACAGCGCGGGCACCGCCACTAGAACAGCACCCGTGCCAGCGCCTGGCGGGCCTTGCCCACGCGTTCGTCCGTGGTGCCGACTACTTCGAACAGCTCGAGCAGCCGCACCCGCGCGGACTCGCGTTCCGGCCCGAAGTTCCTGCCGATGAACGCGACCACGCGGTTCAGGGCATCCTCCACGTGGCCGCCGGCGATGTCGAGGTCCGCCACGCCCAGCTGGGCCGAGAGGTTGTCAGGCTCATCCGCCGCGAGCTGGCGCAGGGCCTCACCTTCGGGTCCGGAAAGGCTCTGCAGGCGTTCCATGAGTTCCACCTGTGCCAGGCCGGCCTTGGCCTCCGCGTCCGCCGGCATCTCGGCGAGCGCCTGCCGGTAGGCAGCCGCCGCTGCGGCGTAGTCGCCCTCTTCAATGGCGTCGAAAGCCTTCTGGTGAAGCGGCGGCAGAGGGGCCGGGCCGGGTTCTTCAAGCGTGCCCGCGCCGCCTCCGACGTTGCCGGTCACCCCGTTGGCAGCGGCAACGGTCAGAAGTTCGTCCAGCAGGGGGCGGATTTGCTGTTCGTCCGCGCCGCCCTGGAAGAGCGGAACCGGCTGGCCCTTGATCACGGCGACGGCGGTAGGGACGGCCTGCACCTGGAAGGCCTGGGCCAGCTGAGGGAACGCTTCGACGTCCGCAGCGGCGAGGACCAGCCTGCCGCCGTAGCTCTGGATGTTCCGGTCAAGCGCGTCCAGCACGCCGGACGATTCTGGCGAATAGGCGGCCCAGAGGATGAACACCACGGGCACCTGGGCGGACAGCTCGATCAGGCTCTGGAAGTTTGCCTCGGTGACGTCCACCCTGAGGGCAGGTCCGCCGTCGTTCTGCTGGGCCGGCGGGGACTGTGCGTCGCCGGCCGCGGGGCCACCGGTGGGCGCCGGCGGTGCCGGCCGCTGCTTGAGGGAGGAGAGGTCGACGGCGCCGCGAAGGTTAAGCTGGCTCGCGGCCGAAGGGACTGGGCGGGAAGCTGGCGAACTCATAGCTCCCACTCTAGCCACAAGAGCGGCCGCGGTAAGTACCGCGGCCGCTCGAGTGCGGCAGGTTGAGAGAAACTTTCCCCTACTTGAAGCTGGCGCCAACCAGTCCACGGGTGGCAGCCACAAGCTTCATGGGATCCTTCGAGTCGGCCGGCGGCACGTACACGGCCACGGACTCGGCGAACTTCAGCACCATGCCGGTGGTGGTCTCCTTGCCGCCGGCGAGGACGGCCGCATCGTTGCCAATGGACAGCTTGTCGCCTTCGGCCTTGGGCGTGCCGTCGAAGTTGAAGGTCAGGCGGCCAAGGACCAGGGCCCCGCCGTCCTCCGTCCGGAATACCACAGTGCTCTCCGGAGAGACCTTGTGGGTGAACGCGAACTTGCCGTCGACGCCGTCCTTCACGATGTCAGCCTGGTAGGACAGCGTGTCCGCGATGTACGGGGATGACTCGCCTTCCACCAGCTTGCTCTTGAACGTGGAGTTGGACTTGGTCAGCCGGTCGGCCAGTCCTGCGAGCGCTTCCTGCCCGCTGTAGAGCAGGCCGGACTTGTCGCCTGCGGCAAGCGTTTCCGTGCCGCCGCGCGCGATCGCCGGGAAGGTGGTGCCGGGCTGCAGCGGCGACGTGCCCACGAGCTTGTAGTTCTCCCGCGGGGAATTCTGCACGAGCGTGAGCAGCTGCGGCACAACGTTGCCCTCGCCCTGCGTGACGGCGAGGACGGAGCGCGGCCATTCGCGCTTGTCCGTGACCACCGTCGTCAGCAGCTTCGTGGAGCGCACGGGCATGCGGGCGTCATAGGAGGCCACGCGCGACCTGATCTTGTAGTTCTGGGTGCGGACCTCAAGCTCCGTCCCGGCAACGCGGGAGGCCAGCTTCTTGGCGTCCTTCGCGGCGTCGCCGGCGTCGGTGGCACTGGCCACCTGCTCCAGGATGCGGCGGAACTGGGCATCCAGGACCACCGGTGTTCCGCCGGCGGCGGGCGATGCACTGGCCGTGGACGTCGACGCCGGGGCGGACGAAGTGCTGGCCTGCGCGGCGGCCGCGGTGCCGGCGAGGACGGCGGCGGTGGTGGCCGCGACCACCACGCTGAGCCGTGCCGAGGAGGACCGTTCACCGGCCTTGGCTGCCGCCTTGGCACGGGCGCGCCGCGCGAACAGGCTGCCCTGTTTGTCGGCACCCTTGGCAGCGGGCCCGCTGCCTGGGGATCCACCGTCGGAGGACCCGCCGTCGCGGGGCGCTCCGCTCTTGGGCTTGAGGACCAGCAGCGCTCCGCCGGCCAGGATCAGGAGACCGCCGAGGACCGTGAGCGGCACGGCCCACGGCATGGAGGTGTCGTTGGGGAACGTCATGGAAATGGACGACGGCGCGGGCTTCTTTCCGTCCGCCGCGAGCAGCAGGGACCAGTCGCCATCGGCCGGGGCGGACCACGTGTAGTCCAGTTCGCCGCTGGCGTTCTCGGTGCTGACCCAGAGATCGGAGCCGGCCGGCGACGGCGCGCTGGCCTCGCCGTCTGTGTGCTTCACCTGCAGCGACTTCTTGTCGTCCGAGACTCCGGTGACCGTGTTGTGGGCGGTCTTGCCCACCCAGGCATCGACGTCATCCGGGCGTCCTGCCGCGAGCAGGAAGCTGCCTTCGCCCTTCACCTTGATGGTGACCGTTCCACCGTCGACGGTGCGCAGCTTCTGGTCGATAACGGTCAGGGGCGCGGCTTCGCCGGCGGAAGCCGTTGCCGTCACGGTCTCGGCGGGAGCCCAGAAGGTCTTCTGCCCGATGCCGGCCAGCAGTGTCAGGAGGCCGAGCAGCACAAGTGCAACTGCAGTCTTGAAACGCAAAGGAATACCTATCATCAGCGGGGGTTTATCTCAATAGTAACCGTTTTGTTACCAATAGGCCGGATCGGGGGGTTCGGGGTTCCGGCTGCCACTCCGGCGAAACGCCGCCCGCCCGGCTATTCACAAGGCTGCTGATAGTGTTTGCGATGATCATCACACCCGGCCCGCAGCCGCGGCGCCACGTACGGTAAAGGCATCAAAAAGCAGTGACTGAACACACGGATCCGTCTAAGCGCGGCCCCGAAGATCTGCCCGACGCCGACTCCGCGCAGAGCCTGCACGCGCCCCGGGAAACTGCAGCACAGGACACTTCCCCGAAGACCAAGGGCCGTCCGGCTGCCCTGGGCGCCGTATTGAGGCGTCTGCGCCAGCCAATTCCCGGTGCGCAGCCCAGGCTCAGGTTTGAGTTCCCGCCGGAGCATCCGGACAACCTTGAGGCCGAAGATGCCGGCGAGACTGGGGACACCGCACGGTTCGGTTCCCCCGGCCCCCGCATCTCGGCCCAGCACCCGCTGTACCTGGGGTTCATGGGCACCGTGGGCGTGGGCCTGGCCCTGCTGGTCTACTGGATCGGGTCCCACACCACCCAGCTCCTGCTCTGGATCGTGGCCGCCCTGTTCATCGCCCTGGGCCTGGACCCGGTAGTCCGCTGGCTGGAGGGCCGCAAGATCCCCCGGCCCGCCGGCATCCTCGTGTCGGTATCCGTGCTGATGCTCGCCGTCGTGGGGTTCTTTGCAACCCTCATCCCCACGATCGTGGAGCAGGTGACCGAGCTCGTGCAGCAGGCCCCGGTCTGGGTGCGCGACTTCATCAACTCGGATTTCTTCCGGACCGTGGACAACCAGTTCGGCGTCCGCGACCGGATCACCGAGGAACTGGACAAGTTCGTCAAGAACCCGGAGGCCATGAGCGGCATCTTCGGCGGCGTCGTCGGCTTCGGCTCGACGGTGGCCAACGGCCTGTTCGGCACACTGATCGTGCTGGTGCTCAGCCTGTACTTCCTGGCCGCCCTGCCTGCGATGAAGAAATGGGGCTACCGGCTGGCACCGCGGTCCCGGCGGGCGAGGGTCGAAGCGCTGTCCGAGGAGATCAGCCGCTCCGTGGGCAACTATGTCATCGGCCAGGCCGTGGTCGCCCTGCTGAACGCCACCTTCGCCTTCATCGTGATGTCGATCATCGGCGTGCCGTTCGCAGTGCTGCTGACGTTCATCGTGGCGCTGCTGGCCTTCATTCCGCTGGTCGGCGGGCTGATCGCCGGCGTGGTGGTCATCCTGATCACCCTGACGCTGGGTTGGCAGTCCGCCCTGGCCTACGCCATCTGCTACTTCGCCTACCTGCAGTTCGAGGCCTACTTCATCTCACCGCGCATCATGCAGAAGGCCGTGGCGGTGCCCGGCGCCGTCGCCGTCATCTCCGTCATTGCCGGCGGCAGCCTGCTCGGCGTCCTGGGCGCACTGATTGCCATCCCGACGGCGGCTGCAACCCTGCTGCTGATCAAGGAGATCTACATCGTCCGCCAGGACAAGCATTAGGCGCAGTCCAGCACCTTCCGTCAGACGGCGGTGGCCACCGGCCCATTCCACTCCTGCGGGAGGCCCGCGGCTCCTGAGCCGTCGCGCGTAACGTCGTCCACGATTTCGTTCAGCACCCGGGCGGCCTGCTTCTCCCCCACCCAAAGGTGCTTGGCGCCGTCGACCCCCACCACCCTGGCCTGTGGCACGAGGCCGAACCGCGCCTCCGCGGCGGCGGGCCGGAGATAGTCGTCGTGCTCGGGCACCAGGACGGTCAGCGGCTTGCCGGCCTCCGCCCACAGCTTGAGGTGCTCGTCGGTGGCGCGGTGCAGCGGCGGGGACAGCAGCACCGCGCCCTCCACCTGGGATGCCACCGGCTCCACGGCGCCGTACATCAGGGCGAGCTCGGTGCCGAAGGACCAGCCCACGAGCCAGCGGTTGGGCAGCCCCCGCTCGACCGCGAAACGCACCGCCGCCTCGACGTCGTACCGCTCGCCGATGCCCTCCTCGAACGTCCCGTCGCTGGTTCCGCGCGGCGAGGACGTGCCCCGGGTGTTGAAGCGCAGCACGGCGACGCCTGCCAGCGCAGGCAGCCGGTAGGAGGCCTTGCGGTACACGTGCGAATCCATGAACCCGCCGTGCGTGGGCAGCGGGTGGAGGGTGATCAGCGTGGCGGTGACCGGACCCGATTCCGGCAGGGCCAGTTCGCCCACAAGTGTGTGGCCGTCCTCGGTGCGGATTTCGATGTTTTCGCGCCGGGCGGGGAGCACCGTGGAGGCACGGATCGCGGTGGCTGCTGATGGCTGGCTGAAAACGTACGACGCCGGGTCAAAAGTCATGCGAACCAGCTTATCTTCCGGCCGGGTTGCTCCGGACCCGGGCCCCCTGGCGTTACTGGTCACCTTGGGCTACCGGTAGCGGAAGTTGCGCGACGTCCAACAGTTGGTGTGCCAGTGGCGCCGCTCGGCAAGTCCCGCGGCAGCTCCGAACAGGTGATCGTCGGCCCAGACCACAAGGTGGGCGATTCCGGGCAGCACGGCCGTGGAGCAGCCCGGGCAGATGTACGTCTTTTCGGCATTGCGGGCCGTCATGGTCCGCACCATCCAGTCGCCGTCCGGCGCGCTTTCCCGGCGGGCGATCCCTGCGCGGGCCCGCTCCAGGTCAAGTTCCGGTGCGGGACCGGTGCCGTGCTTTCCGCCGCCCGGGGCGTTCCCGGCCGCACCGCGCCCGGTCTTGGGTCGGCGGGGACGGTTGGAGCGGGGCATGACTCCATTCTGCCTCAGCCGGCGCCCCCGCCCCGCCCAGCATGACACCGTGCTAAGGGACGGCCTCTGCAGGGAAGGCACGGCAGGAAAGGCACAGCGGAGAAGGTATGGTGTAGGGCGTGCGTCTCGTCATAGCCCGTTGCTCCGTTGATTATGTTGGCCGGCTCAAAGCCCATCTCCCCCTCGCCACCCGGCTCCTACTGGTGAAGGCCGACGGTTCCGTGCTGGTGCACTCCGACGGCGGCTCCTACAAGCCGCTGAACTGGATGAGCCCGCCCGCCGTCCTCCGCGTCACCTCCCCGGAGGAGGCCGACGTCGAGGTGGGCGTCGTCGAACAGTGGACGGTGCAGTCGGCCAAGACGGACGACAGGCTGATCATCAACATTCATGAGCAGATCCACGACAGCTCCCACGAGCTGGGCCAGGACCCCGGTCTGATCAAGGACGGCGTCGAGGCCGACCTGCAGCGGCTCCTCGCCGACCAGATTGAGACCCTGGGCGAGGGATTCTCGCTGATCCGGCGGGAGTACTTCACAGCCATCGGACCCGTGGACATCCTGGCCCGCGATGCCGACGGCGCCACCGTGGCCATCGAGCTGAAGCGCCGCGGGGACATCGACGGCGTGGAGCAGCTGACGCGGTACCTTGAGCTCCTCAACCGCGATCCGCTGCTGGCGCCGGTGCGGGGCATCTTTGCCGCGCAGCAGATCAAACCGCAGGCCAGGGTGCTCGCCACCGACCGTGGCATTGACTGCGTGACCCTTGATTACGACGCGATGCGGGGCGTCGACGATATCGAATCCCGGCTTTTCTGACCGCCCTTCCGGCCGGCACAGCGGTAGCCGAGGGGTGATCAGGCGTTTACTCGGGATTTGCCCAAAATTTGTCGGAATTCCCGTTTTGCCCGTTGACCAGACGGTTTGCCCATGAAATTCTTGTATCAGTCTTTGTGTAGGTGTTTTTCATGCTCGCAAGACATGTTGCGAGCGCGAAGCTCCTGCAACGCAATTCCGGTTATCGGAGGTGCAGGCCAGGATTCTTCTCGCGGAGTAACCCAAGACCAGTACGAGGTGTGCTGGCCTTAAGCAGTTCCATACTGAGGAGAAATAAATGGCACAGGGAACCGTCAAGTGGTTCAACGCTGAAAAGGGCTTCGGCTTCATCACCCCGGACGACTCCGATGGCGATGTCTTCGTTCACTACTCCGAGATCCAGACCGGCGGCTTCAAGACCCTCGACGAGAACCAGCGCGTTCAGTTCGAAATCGGCCAGGGCGCCAAGGGCCCCCAGGCCACGGGCGTAACCGTCGTCTGATTAGTCTCAAAACAAATGATCCTCGGCATTCGTGCCGGGGATCATTTTTTGTGTCACTAATATTTTCAGATCTTGAAACATTCACGGGTAGGCGCGGGATTGCCGCCTGGCGGGGCCCTAAACCTCAGCGCCAGGTGCCCACTCCGATGACCGGCCCGGCCTCAAGCCAGGAGGACAAACCGGTGTAGGCATCGAACTTCATGGCCAGGAAGACGTCCTCGCCCTCGTAGCGAAGCTCCACGATCACGACGTCGGGCTGCACCTTGACCAGCTCCGCCTCCGTGGGCTGGCGACGGCCCAGCAGCTCAAGCGAGCTCCGCTTGAAGCGGTGGCGTGGCCGGACGCTCAGCGACAGGAGTTTGAACCACTCAAGCTCATTGTCCTGATAACGACAAACCCCCATCCGCCAGCTCTTTCCAGCCGTACGAATGGAGGCGTCCACCGTGCCCAGGGCGCGCCGCAGGTTGAAGCGGCGCACCCCAAACAGGCACAGCGTAAAAATCAGCACCGCAAACACGGTTGCTATGGCGATGAACGGAAAGTAAGTAACGTCCATCAGGGTTGTGCTATCGGATCCCCGCAGTGGCCGCGTCACCCAGCTGGGCGTTGTCAGCAACAATTACCACCCGATTGTTGTCGACGGAGAAGAACCCGCCGTCAACGTCTACGGCAATGCGGTCGCCGGAGACCGGCTCGATCGCCAGCTGACCCTCGGCCAAAATCGCCAGCACGGGCGAGTGGCCGGGCAGGATTCCGATTTCACCATCGCTGGTGCGGGCCTTGACCATCTTGGCCGCCCCGGACCACACGAAGTGGTCCGCTGCGACAATCTCAACCTCAAGCTCAGCCATATTACTTGGTCTGTTCCTGAATCTTGGCCCACTGGCGCTCGACGTCGTCCAGGCCGCCGACGTTGAAGAACGCCTGCTCTGCAACGTGGTCAAGTTCACCGTCGCAGATGGCCGCGAAGCCTTCAACGGTGTCCTTGATGGAAACGGTGGAGCCCTCAACGCCGGTGAACTGCTTGGCGGTGTAGGTGTTCTGGGAGAGGAACTGCTGGATGCGGCGCGCACGCGACACGACGATCTTGTCCTCTTCAGAAAGTTCGTCAACACCGAGGATGGCGATGATGTCCTGGAGTTCCTTGTTCTTCTGCAGGATCTGCTTCACACGGACAGCCGTGTTGTAGTGGTCCTTGCCGATGTACTGCGGGTCCAGGATTCGGGACGTGGACGTCAGCGGGTCCACGGCCGGGTACAGGCCACGGGAGGCGATTTCACGGGAAAGTTCCGTGGTCGCATCCAGGTGCGCGAAGGTGGTGGCCGGTGCCGGGTCGGTGTAGTCATCTGCGGGGACGTAGATGGCCTGCATCGAGGTGATGGAGTGGCCCTTGGTGGACGTGATGCGCTCCTGCAGGAGGCCCATCTCGTCGGCCAGGTTCGGCTGGTAACCCACGGCGGAAGGCATGCGGCCCAGCAGCGTGGAAACCTCGGAACCTGCCTGCGTGAAACGGAAGATGTTGTCGATGAAGAGCAGCACGTCCTGGTTTTGGACATCGCGGAAGTACTCCGCCATGGTCAGGGCGGTCAGGGCCACCCGCAGACGCGTTCCCGGCGGCTCATCCATCTGGCCGAACACAAGGGCGGTGTCCTTAAGAACGCCTGCCTCTTCCATTTCAACCCAGAGGTCGTTGCCTTCACGGGTACGCTCACCAACACCGGCGAACACGGAAGTACCACCGAAGTTGCGGGCAACACGGGTGATCATTTCCTGGATCAGCACGGTCTTGCCCACGCCGGCGCCGCCGAACAGGCCGATCTTTCCACCCTTGATGTACGGGGTGAGGAGGTCGATGACCTTGATGCCCGTTTCGAGCATCTCGGTGGAACCCTCGAGGGACGCGAAGGACGGGGCCTTGCGGTGGATCGGCCAGTAGTCCGAAGCCTGAATCTCGGACTCGTCGACGTCCAGCGGCTTGCCGAGGACGTTGAAGATGTGGCCCTTGACGCCGTCGCCAACGGGCACGGTGATCGGGGAACCGCTGTCCACCACGGACGTGCCGCGGACCAGGCCGTCGGTTGCCTGCAGGGAAATAGCGCGGACGAGGTTGTCACCCAGGTGCTGGGAGGTCTCGAACGTGATGGTCTTGGTCTCACCGTTGAGAGTGATCTCGGTGGTGAGTGCGTTGTAAATCGAGGGGATTGCGTCAGCCGGGAATTCGACGTCGACAACCGGGCCAATGACACGTGCGATACGGCCGGTGGCACCGGCCGTTGCTGCTACGTGTTCGGTAGCGGTGGCAGTCATCTCTCTCACTTCACTCGTAGATGGCGTGGGGTTAAGTTTATCTTTTGTTGCAGGGGTCCGGGACCGGTCCGGCTACGACGCGAGCGCGTCGGCGCCGGCCACGATTTCGGAAAGCTCCTGCGTAATCTCTGCCTGGCGCGCGGTGTTGCGCAGACGCGTGTACTTCTTGATGAGGTCCGTGGCGTTGTCACCGGCGGATTTCATCGCCCGCTGGCGTGCAGCAAGCTCGGAAGCCGCTGCCTGCAGCATGGCCGCGAAGATACGGGATTCGATGTAGCGCGGCAGCAGCGCGTTGAGCACCTGTTCCGGCTCCGGTTCGAATTCGTAAAGCGGCAGAAGTTCCGACTCGGAGACTGCCTGCTCTTCCACAACTTCGAGGGGAAGAAGGCGGATGACGGTTGGCTCCTGCGTCACCATGGACTTGAAGCGGGTGTACACAACGTGGATCTCGTCCACGCCGCCCTCTTCGAAATCAATGGCGAAGTCCTCGAGGAGTGCCGCGCCGATTTCCTGCGCCGTGGCGAACTCAGGGGCATCCGTGTTGCCGGTCCAGACTCGCCCGTAGGGACGATTCCGGAAATCGAAGTAAGCCTGCGCCTTGCGTCCCACGAGGTACGTCTTGACTTCCTTGCCTTCGGCGCGGAGCAGTTCGTTCAGGCCTTCGGCCTGCTTGAGCACGCTGGCGGAGTAGGAACCTGCAAGGCCGCGGTCTGAGGTGATAACCAGAACGGCGGCCCGGCGGATCTGCTCCGGCTCGGTGGTCAAGGGGTGGTCGATTTCGCTTTGGCTTGCAACGGCGGAAACGGCGCGCGTGATCGCGTTCGCGTAAGGCAGTGAAGCTGCTACCCGGGCACGGGCCTTGCCAATGCGCGATGTAGCGATCAGTTCCATCGCCTTGAAGATCTTGCGCATCGACGTCGTCGAGCTGATCTTCTGGCGGTAGACCCGGATCTGGGCTCCCATACTTATCCTTTCCTAAGATCCCGGTGGCCGGGACTGCCGGACCCCCGAAGGGCTCCGGCAGTCCCTGCCAGCGAAACTAGCGCTTCTGCCTGACGATTTTTTCCTGGTCGACCTGACCCTCGGAGATAGCTTCATGCTCCTCGTGGCCGGCGCCTACCAGCTTGTCGTCCCCCTCGCCGAAGAAACCCTTCTTGAAGTCCACAATGGCGGTCTTCAGCGCTTCGACGGTGTCGTCGTCCAGGACGTTGGTCTGAGCCAGCGTCGTGAGGATCGAGGACTTGTGCTTGAGGTGCTCCAGGAATTCGGACTCGAAGCGGCTGATGTCCTCAACCGGGACGTCGTCCAGGTAGCCCTGGGTACCGGCCCAGATGGACACGACCTGGTTCTCGACCGGGAACGGCGAGTACTGGCCCTGCTTGAGCAGTTCCATCAGGCGGGCACCGCGGGTCAGCTGCTGGCGGGATGCGGCATCGAGATCCGATGCGAACATCGCGAACGCCTGCATGTCGCGGTACTGGGCGAGGTCCAGCTTCAAGGTACCGGAGACCTTCTTCATGGACTTGACCTGGGCGGCACCGCCAACGCGGGACACCGAGACACCAACGTCAACAGCGGGACGCTGGTTGGCGTTGAAGAGGTCCGACTGCAGGAAGATCTGGCCATCGGTAATGGAGATCACGTTGGTCGGGATGTAGGCGGAAACGTCGTTTGCCTTGGTTTCGATGAGCGGCAGGCCGGTCATCGAGCCTGCACCGAGCTCGTCGGAGAGCTTGGCACAACGCTCCAGCAGGCGGGAGTGCAGGTAGAAGACGTCGCCCGGGTAGGCTTCGCGTCCCGGCGGGCGGCGGAGCAGCAGCGACACGGCGCGGTAGGCTTCGGCCTGCTTGGACAGGTCATCGAACACGATCAGGACGTGCTTGCCGCCGTACATCCAGTGCTGGCCGATGGCCGAGCCGGCGTAGGGAGCGAGGTACTTGAAGCCGGCCGGGTCGGAGGCCGGGGAGGCGACGATCGTGGTGTACTCGAGCGCGCCGTTGTCCTCCAGAGTCTGGCGGATAGCGGCAATCGTCGAAGCCTTCTGGCCGATCGCGACGTAAACGCAGCGGACCTGCTTCGTCACATCACCGGAAGCCCAGTTGTCCTTCTGGTTGATGATCGTGTCGATGGCAATGGCGGACTTGCCCGTCTGGCGGTCACCAATGATCAGCTGGCGCTGGCCGCGGCCGATCGGAATCATGGCGTCGATGGCCTTCAGGCCGGTCTGCATCGGCTCGTGCACAGACTTACGCTGGGTAACGCCCGGTGCCTGGAGTTCCAGGGCACGGGTGGTCTCGGCCTTGATCTCGCCGAGGTCGTCGATGGGAACACCCAGGGGGTCCACAACGCGGCCGAGGAAGGCGTCGCCGACCGGCACGGACAGAACCTGTCCGGTGCGGTGGACTTCCTGGCCTTCTTCGATGCCAGTGAAGTCACCGAGTACGATGACACCGATCTCGCGCACGTCGAGGTTCTGGGCGAGGCCCAGCGTGCCGTCTTCGAAGCGAAGCAGCTCGTTCGCCATGACCGAGGGAAGGCCCTCAACACGGGCGATGCCGTCACTTGCGGTGGTCACACGGCCGACCTCTACGCGCTCTGCGTTTCCGGGTTCGTAGGACGCCGCGAATTCGTTCAACGCATTACGGACGTCGTCGGCGTTGATGGTCAATTCGGCCATCTGCAGTCCCTGCTCTCCTGTATTCGTGATCATCGTTGCTCACGATGACCGGGGTTTCTATCAGTTGTGTTGTGCTTGTCCGGCTAGCCGGCCAGCTGGCGCTGAAGCTCGTTCAGGCGGGTGAGGACCGAAGCGTCGAGCACTTCGTCCCCCACCTGAACCCGGATGCCGCCGATCAGCATGGGATCAACCTTGACGTTGACCTTCAGTTCGCGCCCGTAGAGGGAGTTCAATCCCGCCTGCAGACGGCCTGCCTGGGTCTCCGTCAGGGGACGAGTAACGCTGACCGTCGCAATCCAGCGCTGCTGGCGCTTGGCGGCGAGCTCGGCGAAACGGCTGACGAGCCTGGTTGCCTTGATGCCACGGGGCTGGGCCACTGCCTGTCCGATGAGGACCTTGGCTTCCTCACTTGCGGAAGGAACCAGCCTTTCGGCCAGGGCGATCTTGGCGGCGGCGCTGGCCTGCGGTTCAGACAGGGCACGCTGCACCTCGTGGCTGGCAGCCACAGCCTGGTTGAAGGAGAACAGATCGTTCTCGAGTTCTTCCAGGCCAGTGATACCGGAGGCAGAAACGGCCGACTTGTTCTCAGCAACGGCGATGACCACCGTTGCGGCAAGCGTCTCGAGTGCATCGCCGATGTCCCGCGCCGATGCCCAGCGTGAGCTGGCCAGACCGGCAGCGATGTCCACAGCTTCGGCGGAAGCTTTTCCGCTGAAGAGCTGCTTGATCAACGCCGACTTTTCCTCACCGCTGCGGGAGGGGTCAGTCAGGGCGCGGCGCAAGCCAGCCGAACTGTCCACCGTGCCCAGGATCCCGAAAAGTTCCTTTGCCAACTGCAGCGATGCAAACGGAAGCTTTGGCTCCAGCTCGGTCAGCGCCTTGGTCAGCGATTCGCTCGATACACCTGCCATTACTTAGCTACACCTGCGTTCTGGGTCTCCAGATCGGCCAGGAAGCGGTCAACAACGCGTGCTGCGCGTGCGTCGTCCTCGAGGCTTTCCCCAACGATGCGGCCCGCAAGCGTGGTGGCGAGGGTGCCCACCTCCGAACGCAGCGACACAACTGCCGCCTGGCGCTCGGATTCGATCTGCACGTGTGCCTGAGCGGTGATGCGTGCAGACTCAGCTGCCGCCTTCTCCTTCAGTTCCGCCAGGATCTGGGCACCTTCGGCGCGTGCTTCCTCGCGGATCCGGTTGGCCTCGGCACGGGCATCAGTGAGCTGCTGCTTGTACTCTTCGAGTGCGGCAGAAGCCTCAGCCTGGGCCTTCTCAGCCTTGGCGATGCCGCCCTCGATGGCCTCGGCACGCTCTGCGAACGTCTTCTCGAACATCGGGACAACGAACTTGACCACGATGAAAAAGAGGACAGCAAAGCCGGCGAGGACGACGCCCATTTCCCAAACATTGGGAACGAGCGGGTTAGCCGCCGCGGCGCCTTCAGTGGCGGCTGAGATGATCAGCTGATTCATGTTTCACCCGTCCTTATCTACTCGGTTCTGAATGTTCGCTAGGTTCTGAAGGTTTACTTGAGAACGAAAGCGAAGACCAGGCCCAGGATGGCGAGGGCTTCAGTCAGCGCAAGGCCGAGGAATGCGATCGGCTGCAGGACGCGCTGGGCTTCCGGCTGACGAGCCACGCCGTTGATGTAGGCAGCGAACACGAGTCCCACACCGATACCACCGCCGATGGCCGAGAGGCCGTAGCCGATGAGGTTGAGGGAGCCGTTGATGGAGCCTTCCATTTTTCTTCCTTTCAAGATGCCATGTATATGGCAGGTTGTTTGGGTTGCTTCATCCCCACGAGGGGAAGTTTGAGGTGCCTAGTGGCTGTCGGCGTGAAGTGCGCCTTCGATGTAGATCGCGGTCAGCAGTGTGAACACGTAGGCCTGCAGCGCCATGATCAGCGCTTCCAGCATGTACATGGCAATCGCGCCGGCGAGAACCAGCACAGAGGTGCCCTTGAGGAGGACGTTCTCCTGCATGACGAGGTATTCGATGCCCGATCCGGCAATCATGACGATCAGGTGACCGGCCAGCATGGTGGCGAAGAGACGCAGGCTGTGCGTGACCGGACGGACCAGGAAGTTGGAGATGATCTCGATCGGAATGACGATCGGGAGAATGTAGACCGGGACACCGGAGGGAACGGTGGCCAGCTTGAAGTAGCGCAGGCCGTTCTTCTTGATGCCGATGCCGATCCAGGTGACGTACACGATGGCTGCGAGCACATAGGCGCCGCCGACGTGCGAGAAGCTCGGGAGCTGGATCACCGGAATGGCGCCGTAGATGTTGTTCACCAGGATGAAGAAGAACAGGCTGAACAGCAGCGGGACGTACTTGATGAAGTCCCTGCCACCGATGATGTCCTTGGCGATGCTGTTACGGACGAAGCCGTAGGCGGCTTCACCAGCGAACTGCAGCTTGCCGGGAACGAGCTGCTGCTTCCGCGCAGCGAGCACAAAGAATGTGGCAATAATGACGACGGACAGGATAACCAGCAGCATCTGCTTGGAGAATCCGTCTGCCGCACCCCACGGCAGGATTGCCGGCAGGTGCATTTCTTCAATTCCGGGAGGTGTGAACTCTCCTGAATTTTGGGCCGGGAGCGCAAGCGCGATCAACGCGTTTCCTCTCTGCAGTGTCCATCGTTGGGCGTTGGTCGGGTTCCGGCGCGCGTCATGCTTGCCCTCCCCCGCGTGAAATTATTTGGCATTACTGTTCCCGTCCCCCGACGGGCCGCTGGCTGCACCGTTCCCGCCAGTTGGTTTCCTTGAACTGGTGAGGCCGTGCATATGGGACAGATAGAACCCTCCCGCGGCTCCAAGCAGAGCGCCTGCGAGCACAATCCAGCGGGTTCCCCACAGATAATCCAGTCCCCACCCTATCAAACTCCAGACGATGATTCCGCCAATTATGTAGCTAAAGACGGCCATTCCAGCGTTGTAACCGCCGTCGGAATTCTCGCCGGGTACAGCGGCAGAACCGGGCGTCGGTTCGGGTGTCCCGGGCTGGTTTTTTCCAGGGTGATTTGGCTTAGACATCGGTGCTGCCGCCGTTCCGTTTGGAGTCGCCGGCTGGCTCGGGGTCGTTGAAGATCTGCAGCCGGGCTTTGCTAAAGCCGTAGATCTCGGCCGCCTGCCAGGTGACCACAGCCACGACGGCGCCAATAACGAACCAGCGCCCGTGCAGCCAGTCGGGGGCACCGAGGACGAACAGCACCACGGCGAAACCGATGACCTTGACGAAGTAAGTCGCCACGAACAGGCCGACGGCACCCGAGGGGTTGTTGCGCCCCACAAAGTGGCCGATCAGGAGGCTGATCGCGAAGAACACAGCCACGAGCAGGCCACCGAGGCTGCTGGACACAACACCGGTCCAGCCGTTCAGCAGGGCGGCAACCACGCCGGTAAGAACGAGGGCGCCGCCGGCGGCTGCGGAACTGAGTCCCAGCAGACCGAGCCAGAGCGACCGCGTGGGCCCGGAGACGCCAACGGATCCTTTGCCGGACGCAGGTCCGGGCTCGGCGTTGGAGGTCATGCGAACCCAATCTTCGGGGCAGGGTGGAGTGGTGCAGGAAAGGCCTGCAGTCGAATTCTACACGAGATAGAAATTTTCCGAAAAGCGCGTGTTACTCCTGCGCCTGACCCACTCCCGTGTTTTCGCCGCGGCGGCTCAGGTACGGCCACGCTGTGACCAGGCCCATGATCAGCGTGGCGGCGACCATTATTGCCAGCACAACCTGCCAGGGGTAGACGGCAAACGCCAGGCCGCCGAAGGACAGCACCGCCGCCCACAGATACAGGAGCATGACCGCGGTGCGGTGGGAGTAACCGATGTCCATGAGCTTGTGGTGCAGGTGCCCGCGGTCCGCGGACCACGGTGAACGGCCGACGGCGGTGCGCCGCACCACCGCAAGGCACAGGTCCAGGAGCGGCAGGAACAGCACCGCAAAGGGCAGCAGGATGGGAATGATCGTGGGGATACCGTTCACGCGGTCATACAGCCCCGACGTGATCTGCCCGGTGGAGACCACACCGGCCGACGCCATCAGCAGGCCTATCAGCATCGCGCCGGAATCGCCCATGAAGATCTTGGAGGGAAACCAGTTGTGCGGCAGGAAGCCCAGGCAACTCCCCACCAGGACTGCCGTCAGCAGTGTGGCGAGGTCTGAACGGTCCAGGATCGGAGCGTTCCGGTGGACCCAGTAGGCCGTGAGGAAGAACGCGGACCCGCCGATGATGGCCACCCCGGCCGCCAGTCCGTCCAGCCCGTCGATGAAGTTGAACGCGTTCATTGTGACGACAATGAGGCCGGTGGTGAGGGCGATGTTGACCGGGTCGGACTCGAAGCGGATCGGCTCCGGAACGAACGGGATGATGGTCATGCGGACCCCCCAGACGGCCACCACGAGTGCGGCGAAGGCCTGGCCGATCAGTTTGACCCACCAGCGAAGGTCCAGGAGGTCGTCCGCCACGCCCACCAGCACGATCACGGCGGCACCCGCCAGCACACCCCACGGAGAGCCGTTGTTCCGGAAGATGTCCTTGACGAAGAAGGACTGGCTTGAAACGGCCAGCGCCACGAGCACGCCGGCAAAGATTCCCAGACCGCCAAGACGCGAGACCGGGCTGGAATGCATGTCGCGGCTGCGGATCGGGGCGAACAGCTCAAGCCTGTTGCCGATCAGGCGGGCACCCCACGTTGCGCCGTAGGAGACGATGGCGGCTGTCAGCATCATGGACAGGTACATGATCATGGTGCTGCCACCGTTCCCGTGGCATTGAGATTGCTGCCTCGGTGCATGCTGCCATGCTGCAGGCTACTCTGATGCGGATTCGGGGTCAGGCCGGGCGGACCATGCGGGCTCGTTAGGTGTGGATCTGACGTGCAATAAATGAAAGTTCTCCGTCGCCATGCGCGCACAGACAGGCAGTGCATAGTGCCTGACGGGGCTGTATTACAGTGGACTCTAGTCAAGATACTAACGCCAACGGGTACTTCGCTTCGCGTCACACGGCCTTACGCCGGCGGGAAACTTGCCGACGGCTGTGCTGAAAGGATCCCCGAAATGCCAGTGTCGGTCGCAGTTGCCGCCGTGACGTTTGACCGTCCCAATGAGCTCGCCGTCCTGCTCAATGCCATCAACGGCCAGACGGCCGCCGTGTCCACCATCTGCCTCGTTGACAGCGGCACGGTGCCGTCGAAAGACGTCGCGGCCCAGCACGAAAACGTGGACTACATCCGTTCGGAAGCCAACCTTGGCGGCGCCGGAGGCTTCTCCCTGGCGGCGCTGAAGGCCGTGGCCAGCGGCGCCGACTGGGTCTGGATGATGGACGACGACGCCGAGCCTGCGGACGCCGAATGCCTGGCCACGCTGATCCGGGAAGCGGAAGCCCGGGACCTGGAGGCTGTTGTGCCCCTGGTGGTGGCTCCGGGCCATCCCGACCAGCTCTCCTTCTTCTTTCGGCTGGACGGCAAGGTCTCCCATGACCGGGCCGCGCTGGAGAAGGTTGGATTCCTGCCGAACGACGGCCATTTCTTCAACGGCGCCCTTATCCGGTCCGATGTGTTCTTCAAGGTGGGGCTGCCGGACATGCGCCTCTTCATCCGTGGCGACGAGGTGGACTTCACCATCCGGTTGCGCAAGGCCGGCATCCGTTTCGGCACCGTCACCACGGCCGCGATCATGCACCCGCACGCGTTTTCCGAAACGAAGCACGTGTTTGGAGCCCGCTGGCACGTCATCGTCCCGGAGGGCGCCTTCAAGCGCTACTTCTACTACCGCAACCGCGGCTATCTCATTCGCCGCCACTTCCGCGTGAAGTCCCTGGTGGCCGATGTGGGCGGCTACCTCGGCTATTTCCTTCGCCGGGGCGATCTCCGCGGGCTGGCTGACTGGTTCCGGGCGTTCTCCACGGGGCTCCGCGGCAAGGGGTTTGGCCCGCTGAAGGACCAGAAGTTCTGACGTAGGCGGGCTGCGGCCTGTCAGCCCTGGCCGCGCAGCCGGCGCCGCAGCAGCAGCCCCAGCAGGACCCACGGCTCGCCAAACACCCGGTACGCCACGCGGCGCGGATGCAGCAGCAGCCGCCAGGCCCACTCCAGACCCATCCGGCCAAGCCAGCGGGGCGCGAGCTTCTGGATGCCGGCGATCTGCTCGATGGCTCCCCCGACGGCGCAGTACACAGCGGGCGGCAGCGACGGCAGTCGCCGCCACAGCACCTCTTCCTGCAACGGCATGCCCAGGCCAATCAGCACCAGCTGCGGCTGGACTTCGGCCAGCCACGCGGCGGCCTTCTCTTCCAAGTCCGGATCCCAACCCTCCCCCGGCATTCCGGACACCGCGGCTCCGGGCACGATGGCCTGCAGCTTCGCCACAGCCTTGGCGTTGGCAGCCGCGCCGGCGCCAAGGACAGCGATGCGGTGGAGGCCGTTCACCCGGCCCAGCGCGGGAATCCAGTCCGTTGAACCAAGCCGGTAGTCCATGACGGGCCGCGCACTGGCTTCCCCTCCCGCCTTTTGCCGGCCCCTCCCCCACAGCCAGAGGACGGGCGCACCGTCGAGAAGGACAACGTCGCTGTTCTGGTAGAACTTCCGGAATTCGGGTTCAGAGTGGAACAGCGTCACGCTGTGGAGATTGTGTCCGACGACGGTCCTGGTGGTGCCGTCAGCCACGAATCCGTTGAGGACGGCGGTCAGTCCGTCGACGTCCAGGGGCGTGGCATCCACGCCAAGGATCGGGACGGCTTGCCTCTGCAGCGTCATTCGGCGCTTGCGGGCTTTTCGCCGGCGTCGGGCTGTACGGCGCTTGCGGGCTTTTCGCCGGCCTCGGGCTGTACGGCCTCGGACTGCACGGCCTCGGACTCCACGGCGTCAGACTCCACAGGTGCTTCCGCAGTGGTGACCTCAGCCGCATCCCCAGCATTGCCGTTGATGTCGAGAACCCCCGGAACCACCTCACGCAGCCGCTCGATGCTGATGGCCCCCTCACGGACCACGCGCAGCGGCAGCGAGGTGGCATCCACGATGGTGGACGGCCGGGCGTCGGTTCCCTCGACCGGCCGGAAGCCGCCCTCAAGGTAGACCTCCACGGACTCCGCAAGCTGGGACCGCGCTTCGAAGGCCGTCTGGGCCGGCGCCTGGCCGGTCCGGTTTGCCGAGGACACGGCGAGTGGTCCGGTCACGGTCAGGAGGTCGATCGCCACCTCATCGTCCGGAATGCGAAGTGCCACGGTGCCCTTGGTCTCGCCCAGGTCCCAGTCGAGGGACGGCTGTGCGTGGAAGATCAGGGTCAGCCCGCCGGGCCAGAACGCCTCGGCCAGGTCACGGGCGTCCGGGTAGACGTCGGTGGCCAGCCCGTCGAGCGCAGTCAGGCGGGGAATGAGGACGGGCGGCGGCATGTTCCTGCCACGGCCTTTGGAGACCAGCAGCATGGTGACTGCCTGCGGGGAAAAGGCATCGGCAGCGATTCCGTAGACGGTGTCCGTCGGAAGGACAACGCACTTCTTCTCGAGGATCGCCCGGCGCGCGTGGGCGATTCCGGCGGTCCGCTCGTCGTCGGCCGTGCAGTTGTACGTAGTGGTCACTGCCTCATTCTTTCATTACTCCGGGTGCGGGAAGGCAAGGACGGCACTGGTGGCGCGTTCCTTGCCGTTAAGGTCAAAATGCGTGGTGACGTCGTTCCACAGCCCGGTCCGCTTCAGCATCGTGGATATCCAGCCGGCCTGGACTTCGGCGTGTTCCATCACGAAGTAGCCGCCGGGGACCAGGAGCCGCGCCGCCGAGGCGGCGGCCGCCGTCGGCAGTTCCATGCCGTCCGCTCCTCCGCCGTAGAGCGCTTCCGGAGGGTCGTGGAGCGCCACTTCCGGTTCGTTGGGGATTGCTTCGGCGGGGATGTACGGCGGGTTGGAAACCACGACGTCGAATGTTCCGTTGAGCTCCGGCAGAGCGTTACGCAGGTCCCCCAGCAGGAGGGTGACCCCCAGCGGCCGGAGGTTCTTCGCCGCCCAGGCGTGCGCGAACTCGCTGAACTCCACCGCGAAAACCTCGGCCTCGGGCACCTCGTGCGCGATCGATCCGGCGATCGCGCCGGACCCGGTGCCCAGGTCCACCACCTTGGGGCGGACCAGGCCGGCCCGTTCCAGCGCCCGCAGCCGGTCGATGACCAGTTGCACGACGGACTCGGTTTCCGGGCGGGGAATGAAGACGCCGGGCCCCACCGCGAGCTGGAGGTAGCGGAAGTGCGCCACGCCGGTGATGTGCTGAAGCGGAATCCGCGTGGCGCGCTCGGCCACGAGTTCGGCGTAGCCTTCCGGGGCGGGGGCATCACCGAGCATCATGGCCCGCAGCCGGCCCAGGCCCACACCCAGCAAATGGTCGGCCAGCAGCTCGGCGTCCACCCGGGGGCTGGGGACGCCTGCCTCGGTCAGCCGCTCTGTCGCCTCGCGGACGGCGTCCGCCAGGGACTGGCCGGACGACGATTGGGCAGGCGGCTCCGCGGTGTGCTCGGACGTCATGTGATCCGGGGGCTCCTAGTCGCCGATGGCGTCCAGCCGCGCCTGCTCGTCCATCTCGATGGCGGACTGGATGACCGGCTCGAGGTCACCGTTCATGACCTGGTCAAGGTTGTACGCCTTGTAGCCGGTGCGGTGGTCGGCGATCCGGTTTTCCGGGTAGTTGTACGTGCGGATCCGCTCGGAACGGTCCATGGTACGGATCTGGGACTTCCGCTGCTCGGAGTTGGCGGCGTCGATCTGCTCCTGCTGGTGGGCCAGAATGCGGGCACGGAGCACGCGCATGCCGGCTTCCCGGTTCTGCAGCTGGGACTTTTCGTTCTGCATGGCCACGACGATGCCGGTGGGAAGGTGCGTGATGCGGACGGCGGAGTCGGTGGTGTTGACGGACTGGCCGCCGGGACCCGAGGACCGGTACACGTCGATTTTGAGGTCGTTCTGGTTGATCTCGAGCTCTTCAGGCTCGTCGACCTCGGGCAGGACAAGAACGCCTGCGGCCGACGTGTGGATGCGGCCCTGCGATTCGGTCACGGGAACACGCTGGACGCGGTGCACGCCGCCCTCGAACTTGAGCCGGGCGTAAACGCCTTCGGCGGGGTCATTGGAGCTGCCCTTGACGGCAACCTGGACGTCCTTGTAGCCGCCGAGGTCGGACTCGGTGGAGGAGATGATCTCGGTCTTCCAGCCGCGGGACTCCGCATAGCGGGTGTACATGCGCAGCAGGTCGCCGGCGAACAGGGCAGCCTCGTCTCCGCCTTCGCCGCCCTTGACCTCAAGGATCACGTTGCGTGCATCGTCCGGGTCGCGGGGAATGAGCAGGCGCCGCAGCCGCGCCGCCGCGGTCTCCAGGGAAGCCTCAAGTTCCGGCACCTCGGCCGCGAACTCGGGATCCTCGTCAGCCATCTCCTTGGCAGCTGCAAGATCATCCCGGAGGGCCTCCCACTTGTGGTAGGCGTCCACGATGCCGTTCAGCTGCGCAGACCGCCGCCCCAGCTTCCGTGCCAGCTTCTGGTCAGCATAGACAGCCGGATCCCCCAACTGCGCCTGAATGGCATCATGCTCATCCAACAGGCCCTGTACGGACTCAAACATTCTCAAAACCTCTTTCGACTTGTAACCAAGTCTAGTTACTGCAACGCGCGGTCACTTACAGCCCGATTCCAAGGCTCTGAAGGGCCTATGACCCTGCGCTGCTCGGGCCAAGGACTCCGGTTAAACCAAAAGCCGCTCAAAATATGCCGGCCCGGGAGTGGCTTCGGGCCTGCCGGAGCCGGGTGGCGGACGATCGTAGATCGGGAGCCACCCGGCGTAGGGGCGGGGCCGGCATATTTTGAGCGGCGCGCGCAGCTACTTGTCGTTATCCGACTTCGCACCAAGCGTCGTCTTCTGAACCTGCATGAGGAACTCGACGTTGCTTTGGGTCTCGCGGATCTTGTTGGTCAGGAGTTCCAGGCTCTGCTGGGTCTCCAGGCCCGAGAGTACGCGGCGCAGCTTCCACATGATCTTGACCTCTTCGGCCGAGAGCAGGTTCTCTTCGCGGCGAGTACCGGAGGCGTTGACGTCCACGGCGGGGAAGATGCGCTTGTCGGCCAGCTGGCGGGAAAGGCGGAGCTCCATGTTGCCGGTGCCCTTGAACTCTTCGAAGATGACCTCGTCCATCTTGGATCCGGTCTCCACGAGGGCCGTTGCCAGGATGGTCAGCGAGCCGCCGTTTTCGATGTTGCGGGCAGCACCGAAGAACCGCTTGGGCGGGTACAGCGCGGCGGAGTCCACGCCACCGGACAGGATGCGGCCGGAGGCCGGGGCTGCCAGGTTGTAGGCGCGGCCAAGACGGGTCATGGAGTCCAAAAGCACCACGACGTCCATGCCCATTTCCACGAGGCGCTTGGCGCGTTCGATGGAAAGTTCGGCCACGGTGGTGTGGTCGTCGGCCGGACGGTCGAAGGTGGAGGCAATGACCTCGCCCTTGACGGTGCGCTGCATGTCCGTGACTTCTTCGGGACGTTCATCAACCAGCACCATCATGAGGTGGACCTCAGGGTTGTTGGTGGTGATCGCGTTGGCGATGGACTGCAGGATGAGCGTCTTGCCGGCCTTGGGCGGGGAGACGATCAGGCCACGCTGGCCCTTGCCGATCGGGGCAACCAGGTCGATGACGCGGGGGCCGATCTTCTTGGGGTCGGTCTCGAGGCGCAGGCGCTCGGACGGGTACAGCGGAACCAGCTTGGCAAACTCCACGCGGTCCTTGAGGTCCTCGGCGGTCTTGCCGTTCACCGAGGTGACGCGGACCAGCGCGTTGAACTTCTGGCGGGCGGACTGCTGGCCGCGGTCCTCGCCGTCGCGGGGTGCACGGATGGCGCCCACAACAGCGTCGCCCTTGCGCAGGTTGTACTTCTTGACCTGGGCCAGGGAGACGTACACGTCGTTCGGGCCCGGCAGGTAACCGGACGTACGGATGAACGCGTAGTTTTCCAGGACATCCAGGATGCCGGCCACCGGCAGCAGCACGTCGTCGTCGGTGACCTCGACGTCGTCGACGTCGGGCCCCTGGCTGCGCCCGCGGCGGCGGTCGTTGCGGTCGCGGAACCGGTCGTTGCGGCCGCCGTCGCGGCTGTCCGAACGCTCGTTGCGGTCATTCCGGTCGCGGCGGTTACGCCGGTTGCGGCGGCTGCCGCCGTCTTCGTCGGCGTCGCGGCTGTCGTCACGGCGGGTGTCGTCGCGGCGGGTGTCGTCGCGGCGGGTGTCGTCGCGGCGGGTGTCGCGTCCGCCAGCTTCGCCGGCGTCACGGCCACCGCGGCTGCGGGTGTCGCGGCGTTCGCGCTGGCCGGCTTCGCCTTCGGGTGCCTGCTCGCGGGTCTCGGCCCCGCGGGTCTCGGCCCCGCGGGTCTCGGCGCCTCGTGCCTCGGGGGCAGCCTCGGCAGGGGCGGCGGGGGCCTCGGCGGGAGCAGCTGCGGCTGCTTCGCCACGGCGGCGGTTGCGGGTGCGCGGCTGGCGGCGTTCTGCGCCTTCTGCCTCGGCAACAGCGCCCTCGGCAGGAGCAGCGGCGGGAGCCTCGGCGGCGGCCGGTGCTTCTGCCGGTGCGGAGGCCGGAGCCTCGGTAGCCGCTTCGGCAGCAGTTGCGGCAACGATTCCGTCGCTCACTGCCCGGCGGCTGCGGCCACGGCCACGTGCACGGGTTTCCTGCGCCGGAGCCTCGGCTGCTTCAGCGGCCGGGGCTGCTGCGGCAGTTTCGGCGGGGGCAACCGGCGCAGCAGCCTTGGCGGCAGTCCGCGCCGGTGCCTTGGTGGCGGTGGCGGACGTGCCTGCACGGTGCGCGGAAATGGCCGTCACCAGGTCGCCCTTACGCATGCGGGATCCGCCGGAGATACCGAGCTGGCTGGCAAGCGCCTGCAGCTGGGCAAGCTTCAGGCCGGCAAGGCCGCTGCTCTTGGCGGGAGCTTCCGTCAACGATCCGGAAGCAGAAGATGGTGTGTCCACAGCTGGCGACAGCTCAGTGGTTTCGGTCACGAAGGATCCTTCCCCCTCGACGGCGTCCAGACTGTGAGCTGGACGCGATGATTGGATCTGGGCTGCAGTTCAGATCTGCAGCCGGGATGTCGGCCTTGCCGGTTGGAGTTCGGCCAGCAGGGCCGGATACTGATCACCTTCAGATGCTCCGCATAGCTGGCGGGGCGGCGGACTGGCGGTCAGGGAACAGAAATCCATCTGTAGGTTCCTGGCCAGGCCAAGCAGGTGGCACCGGAGGATATTGCGCAATAAGAGATCGAAGCAGCAGATCGAAGCAGATTCTGACCCGATGACCGATCAAGGCCATTCTCGGAGTCGTTGACTGCACGGTCTCTTGGCTGCAGGGCCCTCTCGACTGCAGAGTCGCCGTCTGGCTGCATCAATGAATGCCGTTATGACTCAGTGAATGCGGTGTGACTGCGGAGACTGCATGCGGTGTTACCGCCGGTGCACTCCCACTTTAGCACCTTCGACGTCGACTGCCAGCTTCATCACACGCCAGCTGATGTCCGGCGTGTTTGCCTCGGAAAACGCGGCAATGAATTCCAGGACGACGGCGGCCTCTTCCCAGCCGTTGGCCAGGACCAGAACCGTGGGGCCCGCTCCTGAGACAACGGCCGCGTGGCCGGCTTCGCGGAGGGCCTTGATCAGGCTGGCGCTGGGCCTCATGGCCTCTGCGCGGTAGCTCTGGTGCAGGAAGTCCTCGGTGCCGGCGAGCAGGAATTCAGGCTTCTGCGTGAGGGCATGGATCAGAAGCGCTGCGCGGCCGGAGTTCATTGCGGCGGCGTGGTGTCCGATGGAGGCAGGCAACAGGGCGCGCGCGGCCTCGGTGGAGAGCTCGTAGTCCGGAACTGCCACGATGGGAACAACCGCAGCGTCGACAGTGGTGCAGGTGCTGCTGTACTGGTCACTGTCCTGCCACGACAGCGCCAGTCCGCCGTAGATCGCCGGAGCGACGTTGTCCGGGTGGCCTTCCAGCTCGCTGGTCAGCTGCAGGATCCAGTTCTTGTCCTGCTGCTCCCCCGCCGGCAGCAGCGCGTTGGCCGCCGTCACGGCTGCCACGACTGCGGAGGCCGACGATCCCAGGCCACGGCCGTGCGGAACGACGTTTTCGGCCGTGATCTTCAGGCCGGTGTGGCGGTAGCCCAGCCGTCCGAAGGCGGCATTCATCGCGCGGACCACCAGGTGGCTGGCGTCCCGCGGAAGGGAGTCCGCACCCTCGCCGCTGAGCTCGAAGACCAGCTCGTCGCTGTCGAGGCTCTCCACGGTGAGGGTGTCGTGCAAGCTCAGTGCCAACCCGAGGCTGTCATAGCCGGGGCCGAGGTTGGCGCTGGTGGCCGGAACCCGGACCGTCACCTGCTGCCCGGCCTGGATGGCGGGCAGCTGGGCGGTCTGCGGCAGCATGGTTTCCACGGTTATTTGTCTTCCAGTCCCAGTTCCGCAGCAACGGTCACGACGTCGTTCGGCACCTTGACGGGCTGGACGTCGCTGCCGTCCCCGGTCCGGAGGGCCCACTGCGGGTCCTTGAGGCCGTGGCCGGTGACGGTGATGGCGATGGTCTTGCCGGAGGGCACCTCACCTGCGGCGTGCTTCTTGAGCAGGCCGGCGACGCCTGCGGCCGATCCGGGCTCCACGAAGACGCCTTCACGGGAGGAGAGCCAGCGGTGGGCGGCCAGGATCTCCTCGTCGGTGACGGAATCGATGAATCCGCCGGACTCATCGCGGGCGGCGATGGCGCCGTCCCAGGAGGCGGGGTTGCCGATCCGGATGGCGGTGGCAATGGTGTCGGGTTCCGTGATGGGGTGGCCGGCGACGAACGGCGCGGCGCCCGCGGCCTGGAAGCCCCACATGGCGGGGGTCTTGGTGGCGACGGGAGCGAGCGTGCCGGCGGTCTCGGACTCGAACGGGGCGGAGTACTCCTTGTAGCCCTTCCAGTAGGCCGTGATGTTTCCGGCGTTGCCGACCGGGAGCACGTGGATGTCCGGGGCGTCGCCCAGGGCGTCGACGATCTCGAAGGCGCCGGTCTTCTGGCCCTGGATGCGGGCCGGGTTCACGGAGTTGACCAGGAACACCGGGTAGGACTCGCCCAGTTTGCGGGCGATGTCCAGGCAGTTGTCGAAGTTGCCGTCAACCTGCAGGAGCGTGGCGCCGTGGGCGATTGCCTGGCTCAGCTTGCCCATGGAGATCTTGCCCTCGGGTACCAGCACGGCACACGTCAGGCCGGCGGCGGTTGCGTACGCGGCAGCGGAAGCGGACGTGTTGCCGGTGGAGGCGCACACCACGGCCTTGGCCCCGGCCTCGACGGCAGCGGTCATGGCCATGGTCATGCCGCGGTCCTTGAAGGACCCGGTGGGGTTCATGCCCTCGACCTTGAGGTAGACGTCAGAGCCCGTCAGCTCGGACAGCTTCTGGGCGTGGACCAGGGGCGTGCCGCCCTCGCCGAGCGTGATGACCCGGGTGGCCGCCGTGACGGGCAGACGGTCAGCGTATTCGCGGATGACACCGCGCCATTGGTGAGCCACTTAAGCTCCTTCTACCCGCAGTACGGATGTAACGGAATTGATCACGTCCAGGCCCTTCACGGCCTCGACGGTTGCTGCCAGTGCAGCTTCGCTTGCGCGGTGGGTGACGATCCGAAGCTCGGCCGATTCCACGTTGGAGTCGGCATCGCGGTGGATGGTCTGGCGCATGATTTCGATGGAAACGCCGTGCTCGGCGAACAGCTGGGCGATCTTCGCCAGCACGCCGGGCTGGTCGGCAACGTCCAGGCCGATGTAGTAGCTGGTGGTCGCGGCGTCGATCGGCAGCGCCGGAACGTGGCCGGTGGTGGACTCGATGCGTCCGGGACCGCCCAGGACAATGCGGCGGGCTGCCGAGACGAGGTCACCCAGCACGGCAGACGCCGTCGGGGTTCCGCCGGCGCCCTGGCCGTAGAACATCAGCTCGCCGGCGTTCTCCGCCTCGACGAAGACGGCGTTGAACGCACCGCGGACGGCTGCCAGCGGGTGTTCGCGCGGCAGGAGCGTCGGGTGGACGCGCACGGAAACGCCCTCGCTGCCGTCTGTTTCTGTGCCGGTTACGGCAATCTTCTCGGCGATCGCCAGCAGCTTGATGACAAAGCCGGCTTCCTTCGCCGCCGCAATGTCGGCGGCGCTGACGCGGGTGATGCCCTCGCAGTAGACATGCTCCAGGTCGAAGCGCGTGTGGAAGGACAGGGACGCCAGGATGGCTGCCTTGGCGGCGGCATCGTGGCCCTCGACGTCGGCCGTGGGGTCGGCTTCGGCGTAGCCGAGCCGCTGGGCTTCGGCCAGGGCATCGGCGAACTGCGCGCCGGTGGAGTCCATCTGGTCCAGGATGAAGTTGGTGGTGCCGTTGACGATGCCCAGCACACGGGTGATGCGGTCACCGGACAGGCTGTCCCGGATGGGGCGCAGGATGGGGATGGCGCCTGCCACGGCGGCTTCATAAGACAGCTCGACGCCGGCCTTGTCCGCCTCCTCGTAGAGGGCCGGGCCGTCGGCAGCGAGCAGGGCCTTGTTGCCCGTGACCACACTGGCGCCGTTCTGGATGGCGGAGAGGATCAGCGACCGGGCCGGCTCGATGCCGCCCATCAGCTCGATCACGAGGTCGGCGTCCTTGACCAGCGTTTCACCGTCAGTGGTGAACAGTTCGCGCGGAAGGTCCACTTCGCGCTCGGCGTCGAGGTTCCGCACGGCGATGCCGGCAAGTTCCAGGCGGGCACCGGTGCGCGGCGCCAGGGTGCCGGCGTCGTCAATCAGAATCCGCGCCACCTGAGCCCCGACGTTGCCACAGCCCAGCAGGGCGACTTTCAGGGTTCGCAATTCGGTCATTCAGGCTCCCATGTCGCGGTTCAGCAGATCTTCTTCGGTTTCCCCGCGGACAATCAGCCGGGGAGATCCGTCGCGCACAGCGACAACGCCCGGCCGGGCCAGATAGTTGTAGTTGCTTGACAGGGCCCAGCAGTAGGCGCCGGTCCCCGGTACAGCGAGCAGATCACCGGCTGCCACGTCCTCGGGCAGATATACATCTCTAACAACTATGTCGCCGCTCTCGCAATGTTTGCCCACTACGCGGGACAGCTGCGGGGCCGCCGCGGAGGTCCGTGAGGCGAGAATGGCCGAATAATCCGCGTCGTACAGCACCGGACGGGCGTTGTCGCTCATGCCGCCGTCCACTGACACATAGCGGCGCGGGTGCGTAACGTTTTTAGCGTTCTTCTCACCGGCTGCGCCGGCGTCACCGGCCGGGGCGTCCACGCGGACGGTTTTCAGCGTGCCCACCTCGTACAGCGTGAAGGTGCTGCTGCCCACGATCGCGCGTCCGGGCTCGATCGAAATCCGGGGTGCTGTGATCCCCAGTTCGGTGCACTTGGAACGCACGACGGCGGCCATCGCCTGCGCGATGTCGGCTGCCGGGCGGGGCGTGTCCACCGGCGTATAGGCGATGCCGTAGCCGCCGCCGAGGTCAAGCTCGGGCAGGGTGATGGAATATTTGGCCTGCACTGCGGCCAGGAAGGTCAGGAGTTTCTGGGCGGCCAGCGCGAAGCCGTCCGGCTCGAAAATCTGCGACCCGATGTGGCAGTGCAGGCCCAGCAGCTCCACGCTGTCGTAGGACGCTGCCGCAGCCACGGCCTCCTCGGCGGCGGACAGGCCCGCTTCGTCCGTGGAATCCTCCGCCATGGAGAGGCCGAATTTCTGGTCTTCGTGGGCGGTGGCGATGAACTCGTGGGTGTGGGCGTGCACGCCCGGCGTCAGCCGCAGCATGACGTTGGCCTTCTCCCCGCGGCCGGAGGCGATCTTGGCCACGCGGTCCAGCTCGTCCAGGCTGTCCACCACGATGCGGCCGATGTTCATGTCCAGCGCCCGGTTGATCTCGGCGTCGGATTTGTTGTTGCCGTGCAGCGACAGGTTGGCACCGTCGATGCCGGCACGGGCGGCGACCGCAAGCTCGCCGCCGGAACACGTGTCCAGCCGCAGCCCCTCTTCGGCCACCCACGTCGCGACGGCAGTGCAGAGGAAGGACTTGCCGGCGTAGTAGACGTCCACTCCCCCGCAGATGTCCGCGAAGGCGTCGTCGAACGCATCCTTGAAGGCACGGGCGCGGGCGCGGAAATCCGATTCGCTCATGACGAACAGCGGCGTGCCGTACTGCTCCTTGAGGGCGCTGACCGGGATGCCGTCAATGGCAAGTTCGCCGCCGTCGTTCCGCTCCACCCCGCCGGCCCACACCGGCGTGTGGAGGGCGTTGAGGTCCGCGGGGACGGCAAGCCACTCCGGAGCCAGCGGCGAGGCTGCGTTGTTCGTGTGCACGTCCATCACATCCGTTCCGGCGCCGAGACGCCCAGCAGTTCGAGCCCGTTGGCGAGCACCTGGCTGGTGGCGTCATTGAGCCACAGCCTGGTGCGGTTGGTGTCCGTGACGGGTTCGTCGCCCATGGGGGCAATGCGGCAGGCGTCGTACCAGCGGTGGTAGGCGCCGGCGATGAGTTCCAGGTGGCGTGCCACGCGGTGCGGCTCGCGCAGCTCCGCGGCCTTGGCCACGATCGAGGGGTAACTGCCGAGGTAGGACAGCAGTTCGTTTTCCGTTGCGTGGTCCAGCAGGGAAGCCTCGAAGGCGCTCCGGTCCACGCCTGCAGCCACTGCGTTCCGCGCCGCGCCCCGGGACCGCGCGTGCGCGTACTGGACATAGAACACAGGGTTCTCGTTGGAGTGCTTCTTGAGCAGCTCCGGGTCCAGCGTCAGCGGGGAGTCAGCCGGGAAGCGCGCCAGCGAGTAGCGCACCGCATCGGTGCCCAGCCAGGAGATCAGGTCCTTCAGCTCGATGATGTTGCCGGCGCGCTTGGAGAGCTTGGCTCCGTTGACGGAGACCAGCTGGCCGATCAGGACCTCGATGTTGACCTCGGGGTCATCCCCGGCCGCGGCAGCGATGGCCTTAAGCCGGTTGATGTAGCCGTGGTGGTCGGCTCCCAGCAGGTAGATCTTCTCCGTGTAGCCGCGGTCCTTCTTGGACAGGTAGTACGCGGCGTCGGCGGCGAAGTAGGTCGGTTCGCCGTTCGCGCGGATCATGACACGGTCTTTGTCATCGCCGAAGTCGGTGGTGCGCAGCCAGACGGCACCGCCGTCGTCGAACACGTGGCCCTGCTCGCGAAGGCGGGCAACGGCATTTTCGATGGCGCCGGCATCGTGCAGTTCCTGCTCGGAGAAGAACACGTCGAAGGAAACCCCGAAGTCCGCCAGGGTGTCCTTGATGTCCTTGAGCTGGGCCTCGTAGGCCGCGGCGCGGATGACGGGCAGGGCCGCCGCGTCCGTCAGTTCACGGATGTCCGGGTGCTTCGTCAGCACCTCATGGCCGAGATCGCGGATGTATTCGCCCGGGTAGCCGCCTTCAGGCACGTCGCGGCCGTGAAGGCGCGACAGCACCGAGTTGGCAAAGACGTTCATCTGGGAGCCGGCGTCGTTGATGTAGTACTCGGCGGTGACGTCGGCACCGGAGGCGCGCAGCACCCTGGCGATCGAGTCGCCCAGGGCTGCCCAGCGAGTGTGGCCGATGTGCAGCGGCCCGGTCGGGTTGGCGGACACGAATTCCATGTTCACCGTGTGGCCGGCGAGCGCATCGTTGGTGCCGTACTCCCTGCCCTTTTCAACGATGACCTTGGCCAGCGCGCCGGCGGCTGCAGCGTCAACCGTGATGTTGAGGAAGCCGGGGCCCGCGATGTCCACGCCGTCGACGCCGTTGATGTCCTTGAGCCGCGCGCTGAGGAGGGTGGCGAATTCGCGCGGGTTGGTGCCGGCCTTCTTGGCCAGCTGCAAAGCAATATTGGTTGCCCAGTCGCCGTGCTCCCGGTTCTTGGGACGCTCCACCAGGACGGAGTCCGGTATAGCCGCCTCGGCAAGGGCGATGTCGCCGGCGGCGACGGCGTCTTTCAGGCAGGCGGATATTGCGAGGGAGAGTTCTTCGGGAGTCACACTCCTAGACTACCGGGGAGCCCGTCGCGGCGCGGAATCCGGCGACCCGCACCACGAAAAGAGACCCCGTGAAGCCTTCAATCCGCAAAACTCTTTTCGCCGGAATGGCCGGACTGCCCCGCGCCGGAACGGTGGCAGGCTGGGCGCCTTCCGCCCAACAGCCCGCAGAGCAGGAGACCGAACCGTCGGCGGCAAGCGCTTCGGCGTCGGGAACAGCCTCGGCTCCTTCTTCCTCGTCGGGCTCCGCAGCTGGCTATAAGGACGGAACCTACAGCGCGGACGGCAACTACAGGTCCGAGCACCCGTCGGCACGCCGGCCATGCTGTGGCTCCTGGTCCCGGGCGTCCTGCTGGTGCTCTACCGCACCCGGAAAACGCTCATGGCCGCCGTCTTCATCCTGGTGGCCACCGCCGTCGTGGCAGCGGTGCAAATGCCTACCGGCGTCGACCTCGGAAGTGCTGTGTGGCAGAGCCTGGCGCAGGGCCCGGTGCTGTTCTTTGCCGGTTTCATGCTCACCGAACCGCTCACGCTGCCGCCGCGGCGCTGGCAGCAGTTGGCGACGGCCGCCGTCGGAATCCTTCTGGCCACGCCGTCCAACTTCAGCTTCGTGGCGAACTCCCCCGAGCTGGCACTGCTGATCGGCAACCTGCTGGCGTTCCTGTCGGGCCAGCGCGGCAGCCTCCGGGCTGCTGTTCAGCCACTCCCGCGGTCTCACGCCCACGCCGACGGAATTCGTGTTCCGCCCGCAGGGCCCGCTCCGCCATGCGCCCGGCCAGCACCTCGAACTGGATCTTCCGCACAGCAGGCCGGACGGGCGGGGCAGGCGCCGCGTCTTCAGCCTGACCAGCCACCCGGAGTCAAAACATGTGAAGATCGGCGTCGGCACCGCCGACCCCGCCTCCGCCGCCAAGCGCAAGCTGCTGTCTCAAGCCGGGCGAGGAGCTCATGGCCACCACGGTGGCGGGCGACTTCGTGCTGCCGAAGGGCTCGGACCCTGTGCTGTTCATCGCCGCCGGGATCGGCATCACGCCGTATTCGGCGCACCTGATCTTCATTTCGGGCTCACCGGCCAGCGTCGGCTCGCTGCGCCGTGCCGCCCGGCATGCCGGCGCCCGAACGTATCCACGTGGATTCGTTCGCGGGATACTAAAGGTGGGGTCCGTTTTCCTTTCCGGCCCACCTTCCTGCTAAGCTCTAGGACGTCCGGCCGGGAACGGCAGGATCCCTGGATGCCCTCGTAGCTCAGGGGATAGAGCGTCTGCCTCCGGAGCAGAAGGCCGTAGGTTCGAATCCTATCGAGGGCACAGCCGAAACCCCCGCCGCTTACTCAAAGCGGCGGGGGTTTTCTGCATTTCCAGTGCGCCTGACGCAGAATGTCAGAGGCCGTTCGTAGTGTGAGTTGCATGGTCTGCTCAATTGTTCCGCCGTATATCCTCCGCCGCCTGGCCGCCCAGGGATCCCCCCGGTTCTCGGCAGTTGCCCGCGCCGCCAGGGAAGCCCTGCTCCACGTTGGAGCCGTGCACGCCGCCCGCATGTCGGCGCCGTCGGCTCCCGCCGGTGTCAGGCAGATGGAGCCCGCTCCGGCCAACAGGTCCGTCTTCGACGCACAGTCCGGCGAGTCGCTGCCCGGGCAGGTTGTCCGGAAAGAGGGGGACGCCGCCACCGGCGACCCCGCCGTGGACGAGGCCTATGACGGCCTGGGCCACACGCACAGCCTCTACGCGGATGCGTTCGGGCGGAATTCGATAGACGGCCTGGGAATGCCGCTGAAGGCCAGCGTCCACTTCGGAAAGCTGTATGACAACGCGTTCTGGGATGGCCAGCAGATGGTGTTTGGCGACGGCGACGGCGAGGTCTTCGAACGCTTCACCAGCTCGCTCAGCGTGATCGGCCACGAACTGGCCCATGGCGTGACGCAGTTTTCAGCCGGGCTCGCGTACCGCAACCAGGCCGGGGCCCTCAACGAATCCGTCTCCGACGTCTTCGGCGCCCTCGTGGAGCAGTATTTCCGGAAGCAAACCACCGCCGAGGCATCCTGGCTGATCGGCGAGGGTCTGTTCACGCCCCAGGTCCAGGGATCCGCCCTGCGCTCCATGAAGGCACCGGGAACGGCTTACGACGACGACGTCCTCGGCAAGGACCCGCAGCCGGACTCCATGGATTCCTACGTCCGCACCCGGTCAGACAACGGCGGCGTCCACATCAACTCCGGCATTCCGAACCGGGCGTTCTGCCTCCTCGCCCAGACGCTCGGCGGGAACGCCTGGGATGCGCCGGGCCAGATCTGGTACGACACGCTGACAGGCGGCTCGCTGAGCCCCACCACCACGTTCACAGCCTTCGCCAAAGCCACCGCAGCAACGGCGAAGGAGCTGTTCGGAGAGGAGTCCGCAGAGCATGACGCCGTGCGCGGGGCGTGGGAGACTGTGAAGGTAAAGCTCTAACCGACGCCGGGCATGTGACACTCCGCTTCCCGGCAGCCGCGGAAACCCGGGAACCTCGCCATGAAAATCACAGTCGAGCGCAGCGGCGGAATAGCCGCAGCCACCCGTGTCTGGACGGTGCTGGCCGTGACGTCCACTGACAAAAGCCGATGGCAGCCGCTCGTCGAAGCGTGCCCATGGGACGCCGTCGACGATCCCCGGCAGGCGGCGGACGGGCAGCCGGACCGCTTCATGTACTCCATCCGCGCCGGCCAGCGCCGCGCCACGCTGCCGGAGACGGCAGTCACCGGGCCGTGGCGCGTCCTCGTGGAGTCGACCCGGGCGGCTGCCGAAGAATCACACTCCGGCTGAAGACCGGGACCTAGCTAGCCCGCCGGGGCCATCTGGCCGCGGAAGGCCCGGCGGTAGGACTGCGGACTCGTGTCCAGCACCTTGGCGAAGTGGTGCCGGAGCAGCACTGGGTGGCCAAACCCCGACTGCCGCGCCACCTCGTCGATATTCAGCTCCGTGGACTCCAGCAGCTCCTGGGCGCGCAGGACACGCTGCGAGTTGAGCCACGCAGCCGGGGTGGCCCCTGTTTCAGCGCGGAACCGCCGGGCAAAGGTGCGCGGCGACATGTGCACGCGGGCGGCGAGCTCCTGGACGGGATGTTCCTCGTCCAGGTTCTCCACCATCCACCGGAGGAGTTCCTCCATGGGCTGGGAGCCGCACTCGGGCATGGGCCTGTCAATGAACTGGGCCTGGCCGCCGTCGCGGTGCGGCGGAACCACCATGTCCCTGGCGATGGCGGCTGCCACGGCGGCACCGAACTCGATCCTCACCAGATGCAGGCAGGCGTCAATACCCGCTGCTGTTCCGGCACTGGTGATGATCCTGCTGTCCTCGACATAAAGGACGTTCTCGTCCACCAGGACTTTGGGGTACTGGGCGGCCAGCTCTCCTGAGTAGTGCCAATGCGTGGTGCAACGGCGTCCGTCCAGCAGCCCGGCCCGGGCCAAGGCAAAAGCGCCGGAGCAAATCGACATTACCCAGGCCCCCCGGGCGTGTGCGGCCCGCAGTGCATCAAGGACCGACTCCGGTACATCTTCCTCCCGGCCGTAAGGCGTCATGATCACCAGGTCGGCATCGGCGGCGGCTTCCAAGCCGAGGCTGACGTTCATGGTGAGGCCTGACTTCAAAGGAATGTCCCCGGGCACCGGTGCGCACACGCGGAAGTCGAACTGCGGCACGCCGCTTCCCCGGTCCGATCGGTCGATGCCAAACACCTCAAAAGCGGTACCGAACTCGAAGATCGAGAAGTTGGGAACCGCTATAACTGCCACTGTCTTAAGCATGTTTCCAGTATGGCAGAAAATTGTACTTTTTAGGCATTTCTGCCACTTCTTTCGAAGGCCCCACGGGAGAACCATGGAGACATGGAAATCTTCGGAATCGCCCTCCTCGTCCTGGTCCTCGTTGCAGCAGCAGCCACCGTCGGCGCCATCCTCCGGGACGGCCGCGGCCACACCCCGCCCGAGCACTCGGCCCGGGACTGGTCCGCACTGGACCTGCCCAGCAGCAACTACACGATGCGCATCTTCTAGGGGCGCATGGCTGCCAGTCTCACCAACCACAATCCGTCCACCCAATCAAGGACCCGGCGCACGCCGGGTCCTTTTACGCGGCAGTAGACTTGGAGGAGCCATGACTTTTCACATCTCCTACCCCGCCGGGCTGCCGGTTTCCGAGCGCCGCGAGGACCTGATGGCCGCGATTGCCGCCAACCAGGTGACAATCATTGCCGGCGAGACCGGCTCCGGAAAGACCACCCAGATCCCAAAGATGTGCTTGGAGCTGGGCCTGGGCGAGAACGGCCTGATCGGCCACACCCAGCCGCGGCGCCTCGCGGCCCGCACGGTGGCCGAACGCATCGCCTCCGAACTCGGCGTGGACATCGGACAGGAAGTGGGCTTCCAGGTCCGTTTCACCGGTGAGGTGAGCAAGTCCACCAAGGTCAAACTAATGACCGACGGCATCCTGCTGGCCGAAATCCAGCGCGACAAGCTGCTCCGCAAATACAATGCGATCATCATCGATGAGGCCCACGAACGCAGCCTGAACATCGACTTCATCCTCGGCTACCTCAAGCGGATCCTGCCGCAGCGGCCGGACCTGAAGGTGATCATTACCTCCGCCACCATCGATCCCGAGCGCTTCGCGAGGCACTTCGGCTCGGACGAGGAACCTGCGCCCATCGTTGAGGTTTCCGGCCGCACTTTCCCGGTGGAGATCCGCTACCGGCCGCTCTCCCAGCCGGCCGGCGGCCCGTCCGCCGGCGATGACGAGGACAACTCCTCCGACGATGAACTCGAGGAGGACCGGGACCCGCTGGACGCGGTCTGCGACGCCGTCGACGAGCTCGCCCTGGAGGCGCCGGGCGACATCCTCATCTTCTTCTCCGGTGAGCGGGAGATCCGGGACGCCGCGGACGCGCTGCAGGCCAGGATCCAGTCCAACCGGCGGCTGGCCGGCACCGAGGTCCTGCCACTGTTCGCGCGGCTGAGCCTGCAGGACCAGCACCGGGTCTTCAATCCGGGCAGCAAGCGGAGGATCGTGCTGGCCACCAACGTGGCCGAGACCTCCCTGACCGTGCCGGGTATCAAGTACGTCGTCGACACAGGCACCGCCCGCATCTCGCGCTATTCGCACCGCACCAAGGTGCAGCGACTGCCCATCGAGCGCGTGTCGCAGGCGTCTGCCAACCAGCGTTCCGGACGGTGTGGCCGTGTGTCGGACGGCATCGCCATCCGGCTGTATTCCGAGGAGGACTTCGAGTCCCGGCCGCTCTACACCGATCCGGAAATCCTGCGCACCAACCTGGCGGCCGTCATCCTGCAGATGACCGCCATGGGGGTCGCGCGCGGGCCCAAGGACATTGAGAACTTTCCGTTCGTGGAGCCGCCGGATTCGCGGGCAATTAACGACGGCGTGACCCTCCTGCGTGAGCTCGGTGCCCTGAGTTCGCCGCAGGCAGCCGCTGGTGCGCCCCAGGCATCAAGTGGGACGCCGCAGGCGGCCAATGGCGAAAACGGCAAAGGTGGCGGCCGCAACGGCGGTGGCCTGACCGCCGTCGGACAGAAACTTGCCCAGCTTCCGGTGGATCCGCGGCTCGGCCGCATGATCGTGGAGGCCGGCAAGCGCGGCTGCGTGCGTGAAGTCATGATTCTGGCGGCGGCCCTGACCATTCAGGATCCGCGCGAACGCCCGACGGACAAACAGCAGCTGGCGGCGGAGAAGCACGCCCGTTTCCGCGACCAGAATTCAGATTTCACCGGTTACCTGAACCTCTGGAATTACATCCACGAGAAGCAGCAGGAGCTTTCCTCAACCCAGTTCCGCCGCCTGTGCCGCAACGAATTCATCAACTACCTGCGCGTGCGGGAGTGGCAGGATCTGTTTACGCAGCTCCGGCAGCTGGCCCGGCCTCTGGGCATCAGCCTGGACAACAAGCGCGAGGCCGACGCCGTGGGCAACCACGAGGGCATCCATATCAGCCTTCTTTCCGGCCTGTTGAGCCACATTGGCATCCTTGACGAGCGCAAGCGGGAATACGCGGGCGCCCGTGGCAGCCGGTTTGCCATCTTCCCGGGCTCGGCGCTGTTCAAGAAGTCGCCCACGTTTGTCATGGCCGCCGAGCTCGTCGAAACCAGCCGGCTATGGGCACGGGTCGCCGCCAAGTTCGAGCCTGTGTGGGCCGAACAGGTGGCGCCGCACCTGATCAAGCGGAGCTACAGCGAACCCCACTGGTCCACCAAGATGGGCGCCGTGATGGCCTACGAAAAGGTCACCCTCTACGGCGTGCCCATCATCGCGCAGCGCCGGATCAACTTCGGCAGGGTCGATCCTGTCCTGGCCCGGGAGCTGTTCATCAGGCACGCACTGGTTCAGGGCGAATGGAAGACGCACCACAAGTTCTTCCACCGCAACCGGGCCCTGCTGCAGGAAGTGGAAGAACTCGAGGCGCGGATGCGCCGCCGGGACCTGCTGGTGGACGACGAGACGCTCTTCGAGTTCTATGACGCACGCGTCGGCAAGGACGTCGTCTCGGAACGGCACTTCGACAAGTGGTGGAAGGAAGCCCGGCAGCAGGATCCGGCGCTGCTGGACTTCGATCAGGCCCTGCTTTTGAGCGAGGACGCCGACGCGCTCGACGAGTCCGCCTACCCGAAGACGTGGCTGCACAAGGGCTTTGAACTGCCCCTGAGCTACGAATTCCATCCCGTGGCAGCCGGCTCGACACCCAACCCGTCTGACGGCGTCACGGCGGAGGTTCCGGTCCTGTTCCTAAACCAGCTCGACGACGCGCCCTTCCGCTGGCTGATCCCCGGCCAGCGCGTGGAACTTGTCACCGCGCTGATCAAGTCGCTGCCGAAGCAGGTACGCAAGAGCTTCGTTCCGGCCCCGGACGTCGCCCGGCAGGCTGTAGCCGCACTCGAAGCCGATTTCGAACCCGCCGAAGACGAATTGGAAAGTTCGCTGGAGCTGGTCCTGCGCCGCCTGAAGGGCCAGATCATCCCGCCCGGGTCGTGGAACTGGGATGCGGTCCCGCCGCACCTGCGGGTGAGTTTCAAGGTGGTGGACAGCCGGGGCAAGGTCCTGGACGAGGGCAAGGATCTCGAAGCCCTGCAGGAACAGCTCGCGCCAGCCACGCGCCGGGCCATCGCAGAGTCGCTGGGCGCCACCCCCGCCACCGCAGGGCCGCGCTCACCAAGCGCACGGGCCCCGAAGAAGAACCAGCAGCAGGTTGCCCCCAAGGACGGCCGGGCGCAGGCTCACGCCGGATTCACGGAACAATCCGGGATGACCGAGTGGCGGTTCGGCACCCTTCAGCGCCAAGCCAGCGTCACCGTCAAGGGTCACACCGTTACCGGTTTTCCCGCGCTGGTGGACGAAGGCAAATCCGTTGGCCTGCGGGTTTTCCAGACGGCATCGGAGCAGCAGGAGGCGATGCGGGGCGGTGTCATCCGGCTCCTCGCACTGCGGCTGCCCGCGCCGGACCGCTACGTCCTCGAACACCTGAACAACACGGAAAAGCTGACGTTCAGCCAGAACCCGCACGGGTCCGTCTCGGCCCTGATCGCCGACTGCGTCCTGGCCGCCGTGGACAAGCTGACCCCAGCCGAGCTCCCGTGGGACCAGGCAGCATTCGACGCGCTGTACGAGCATGTCCGCGCGGAGCTGATAGACACCGTCTTCAGCGTTACCGCCGTCGTGGAGCGAATCCTCGCCAGCACGCGCCGGATCGAGAAGCAACTCAGGGGCACCACCAGCCTGGCGCTCATCAGCGCGCTCAACGATGTCCGCAGCCAGCTTGAACAGCTGGTCTTCCCCGGCTTTGTTGCCAGGACAGGCTATGCGCAGCTGAGTCAGCTCCCCCGGTACCTCACCGCCATCGAAAAGCGCCTGGAGAAGCTGCCCGGCAACGTCCAGCGCGATGCGCTGAACATGGCGGCGGTCCAGCAGCTGGAGGATGATTACGACGACGCCGTGTCGGCGTTGCTGCCCGGCCGCCGGGCAGGTGCCGAGCTGACACAGGTGCGCTGGATGATCGAAGAGCTTCGGGTGAGCCTCTTCGCCGTCGAACTTGGGACGGCCTACTCGGTGTCTGAGAAGCGGATCCGGACGGCGCTGAACAAGGTGCTGGCGGCGTAGCGTCAGCATTTTGAGAAGGCCCTGACCTGCTACCTGGGTTCGTTCTGGGGTGATTCAAAGAAGTTTTTGGATCCCGCCCAAACTTGTGCCGGATCGGCCCTTTAATGTCAGTGGCCGTTGGCAGACTGTGTTTATGGACAGCTTCGGGAATTTGGCACTGACAGCGGGGGCGCTGCGCGGCGTTGTCCTGCATGCTGCCGCGGTTCCTCACGCCCTACTTACCGACGCCGTTTTACCCGGTGCCGGTTTCCCCTTCGGTGCGTTCTCCGACCATGGGTTTACCGGCGACGGGCTTCCGTATGACGATGATCTCGATGCCGTGTATCCGGCGTCGTTTCCGGAGGACCCGTTTCCCGAAGCCCTGTTTGCCGACCGTCCTTTCGACGGAGACCTCTTGGACGACAGACCTTTGGATGACGGCACTTTCCACAGCGGCGCTTTTGACGACGGCGTTCCCTCCGACGCCGCCGCTGCCTGGCACGTCGCGCCCGGTTCCGGCGACCCTGACCGTGGATCGACGCCCGGGTGGTTTCTGCCACCAGCCGACCTCACGGCCGACAATGCCGGGCTGATCGATCAGGTCCGCGGGTACGAGAACGTCAAGTGCTGGGCTGCCGGGCAGCAGGCGCGGCTGTCGGTGACCTTCGAGGCCCGGCTCCGGCAGGAATCCACCGACCGCCCGCCCCTGGCCCCCGAAGACCTGGGCAAAGAACTGGGCGAGGCCCGCGGCAAAGACCGTGACCTGGGTGCGGCCGAGCAGATCGCACTCGCCCGGGGCGAATCCCCCAACCGCGGGCACCGGCTGCTCGGCACGGCCAAAGCGCTGGTGCAGATGCCCCACACCCAGACCGCCCTGGACACCGGGCAGCTGAACGAAGAACGCGTCACCCACATCGCGAAAGAGACCGCCTGTTTGAGCGTCGAAGACCGGGCCGCGGTTGATGAGGAACTCGCCGCCGACACCGGAACGTTCACCGGCGCCGGAACCCGGACCGTCATTGCAGCCGTCCGCGCCGCCGCCATCCGCAAGGACCCCCGTTCCGTCGCCCAACGCACCAGCCACGCCCCCGCCGAACGCAGGGTGAGCCTGCGCCCCGCACCGGACTGCATGACCCACCTGTCAGCGCTGCTGCCCGTCCACGAAGGCGTCGCAGTTTTCGCGGCGCTCACCCGGAACGCCGACACCCTCACCGCCGCCGGCGACCCACGCACCCGCGACCAGATCAAAGCCGACACCCTCGTCGAAAGGACCACCGGCACCCCCGGCGGCATCACCGGCATCGAACTCAACCTCGTCATCACCGACCGCTCCCTCCTCCAAGGCGACAGCGAACCCGCCCACATACCGGGCTACGGCACCGTCCCCGGTGCCTGGGCCCGAGAGCTCATCGTGCAAAGACAAGGACAAGGACAAGGGGAACGAGGACAAGACGGGCAGGGTCGCGTCCAGCCTGCGGCGCACGATTCAGCGGTGGGCGATTCAGCCAAGAGCCTGAAAGAACTCAAAACCTGGGTCCGTCGGCTCTACACCGCCCCGGGCACCGGAGACTTGGTGGCCATGGAGTCGAGACGGCGCCTTTTCCCGGCCCCGCTGCGCCGCTTCATCCAAATCAGGGACGACACGTGCCGAACCCCGTATTGCGACGCCCCGATCCGCCACCACGACCACATCATCCCCTGGCACAACGGCGGAACCACCTCGTTAAGCAACGGCGCCGGACTCTGCGAAGCCTGCAACCACACCAAAGAACTCCCCGGCTGGACAGTGAAACCCCGACCAGGACCCCGCCACACCATCGAAATCACCACACCCACCGGCCACAGCTACCAATCCACCGCACCGCCCCTACCGGGGACCAGACTGCCCGGAACCGGTTTGCGCGAAGCACCTCAGTCCGAACAGCCCGGCCCAGCCCCATAAGCGAGGTTGGGGAACGGCCTAGGCCTCCGGCACGAACTCCCCATAGCCGGCGTCGCGCAGGCCTGCGCGCAGCTTGTCGGCGTTGGCGTCCAGCCGCGCCGGGTCCGGGTTGTGCTCGGCGGTGGCGAAATTGAACTCCGCCATACTGTTGGAAGGCCACACGTGGACGTGCATGTGGTTAATCTCGTAACCGGCCACGATGAGTCCTGCCCGGGCTGCCCCGAACGTGTCCACCTGCACCGCGCCGATGCGCCGCGCCACTTCCATGACCCTGGCCAGGGTCTCGGGCGAAGCGTCCGTCCAGCGGTCCACTTCCTCGGTCGGGACCACCAGCGTGTGCCCGTCGGCAAGCGGACCCATGGTCAGGAATGCGGAGACGTCCGGCTCGCGCCAGACAAACCGGCCTGGGATCTCCCCGTTGAGAATCTTGGTGAACAGCGTGCTCATGCGTCAGCCCTTTCCGACGGTTCGTGCAAGGTGGATGTATCCAGGACAAAACGGTACTTCACGTCACCTGCAACCATCCGGTCATAGGCATCGTTAAGCTGCTCGGCTCCGACGAGTTCGATGTCGGAGACGACCCCGTGCTCGGCGCAGAAGTCGAGCATCTCCTGTGTCTCGGCGATACCCCCGATCAGAGACCCGGCGTATGAGATCCGCCTTCTGATCAGGGCACCGGGGTTAACAGGCGGCATGGCATCGGAGGGCAGCCCCAGCTGGAACAGCGCGCCGTCCCGGCGCAGGGTGCGGAAGAACGGATTGAGGTCATGTGGTGCCGCTACCGTATCGATGATGACGTCGATGCTCCGGTTCTCAGTTGCCATCGCTTCCCCGTCGCGGGACAGCACTACCGCGTCGGCGCCCAGTTCCAGTGCCGCCGACACCTTGGACTCAGAAGTAGTGAAGACCTTGACCTCAGCGCCCATGGCTTTGGCCAGCTTGACGGCCATGTGGCCCAGGCCGCCCAGGCCCACGACGCCGACCACGTGGCCTTCCCGGACACCGAAGTGGCGCAGCGGCGAGAAGGTGGTGATACCCGCACAGAGCAGCGGGGCAGCCGCCGCGGGGTCCACGTTTTCCGGCACCCGCAGGACGTACCGCCGGTCCACCACCACGGAGGACGCGTAACCGCCCTGCGTCACGGCATCCCCGTTCCTGGCGTCCTTGGCCCCGTACGTCCCGGTCATGCCGCGTTCGCAGTACTGTTCCAGCCCTTCGAGGCAGCTCTCGCATTCGCGGCACGAGTCCACCATGCAGCCCACGCCCACCCTGTCGCCCGGCTGAAAGTCCTTCACGTCCGAACCGACGCGGCTGACCCGGCCCACAATCTCGTGCCCGGGTACCAGCGGGTAGTTCTGGCTGCCCCACTCCCCCCGGGTGGCGTGAACGTCCGAGTGGCAGAGCCCGCAGAACTCGATGGCGATCTCGACGTCGTCGGCTTTGGGAGCACGGCGGGAAATTGTCAGCTCGACCAGGCCACCCGTGGCCGAAGATGCACCGCGGGCAGCAGCAAGGCGTCCCTCAAGGGGTCCGGCGGCGGTCTCTTCCAGCGGGATCCGCAGGTTCAGCGGCGGGGGTACAGGGCGTCCAGGAGTCATATGGCGACGCTACCGCGGCTCCCGGGTGAGTTCCAATCGCCGGTGCGCTCCTACCGGGCACACCGCCACTTACTTCCCGGCTTCGGCGCCTGTAGCCACCCGACGGGACGCATCGTTGGACCATTCGGAGAACGACCCGGGGAACAGTGCGGCGCTAAAGCCGGCGATCTCCAGGGCCGCAATCTCGTGCGAGGCCGTGACGCCGCTGCCGCAATAGACGGCGGTGGGCGTCGTGGCGTCGACGCCCAGGCTCGCAAAGCGCTCCCGCAGCTTCTCCGCCGGCAGGAAGCGGCCGTCGTCGTCGAGGTTGCCGGTAGTGGGGGCGCTGACGGCCCCGGGGATGTGGCCGGCCCGCGGATCCACCGGTTCAATTTCGCCGCGGTACCGTTCTCCGGCACGGGCATCCAGCAGCACTCCCGCGGCCGACCAGCCGGCGGCACCGTCGGCGTCGGTCACCGCCATGCCGCCGCCGGCGAGCGTCACGTCGCCCGTTTCCGGCTCCACCGGGCCACCCTCCAACGGCAACCCTGCCGAACGCCAGGCGGCCAGGCCGCCGTCGAGCAGGTAAACAGTGCGCACGCCGGCGTCCCGGAGCATCCACCACACCCGGGCGGCGGAGGTGTTGCCGGCATCGTCGTACGCCACCACGACGTCGCCGTCGCAAAGGCCCCAGGACCGGGCCGCCTCCTGGAACCGGGCCAGTGAAGGCAACGGGTGGCGTCCGCGGCCAGGATCCGCCGGATCCGCCAGCTGGGTGGGCAGGTCGACGTACACAGCACCCGGGATGTGCTCCTTGAGGTAATGGCTGCGGCCCTCGGTATCCCCCAGCGCCCAGCGGACATCCAGCACCACTGTGCGCTGACCGGCCGCCATCCGGGCGTTCAGCCCTGCCACGTCAATAAGGGTGTCCATCTGTCTCCTTGGGCATGCCGGCAAATCAACACCAACTCTAGCCGCCGCCCTCGCCGGTAGGCTGATTCCGTGAGCAGGCGATTCAGTGCACGGGCATGGGCGGACGAGGCAGTCCGGAAGATCAACGCGGAGAACAACCGCTCGGCAGACACCCACTTGTACTCGGTGCCGCTCCCGGAACACTGGGGAGTCCAGCTGTACCTCAAGGACGAATCCACTCACAGGTCAGGAAGCCTCAAACACCGGCTGGCACGTTCCCTCTTCCTGTTCGGGCTGGTGAACGGCTGGATCCGCGAGGGGACCACCATCGTGGAGGCCTCCAGCGGCAGTACGGCGGTTTCCGAGGCGTACTTCGCGCAACTCCTGGGCCTGCCGTTCGTCGCCGTGATGACCCGCACCACCAGCCCGGAAAAGATAGCCCTGATCGAACAGTTCGGCGGCTCCTGCCTCCTGGTGGACCATGCCTCGGAGGTGTACGCGGCGGCCGCCGAGGTTGCCGCCACGAGCGGCGGTCATTACATGGACCAGTTCACCTACGCCGAGCGCGCCACGGACTGGCGCGGCAACAACAACATTGCCGAGTCCATCTTCGAACAGCTGGCGCTGGAGGAGCATCCGGTCCCGCGCTGGATCGTGGTGGGAGCCGGCACCGGCGGAACCAGCGCCACCATTGGCCGCTACCTCCGGTACCACCGCCACGCCACGTCCCTGGCTGTGGTCGACCCGGAGAACTCCGCCTTCTACCCCGGCTGGAAGAGCGGCGCCGCGGACTTCAGTACCGGCATGCCTTCCCGGATCGAGGGCATCGGCCGGCCCCGCATGGAGCCGAGCTTCGTCCCGTCGGTCATCGACCACATGATCCAGGTTCCCGACGCCGCGTCGGTCGCAGCCATGCGGCACCTGCATTCGCTGGCCGGACTGCATGCCGGGCCGTCCACGGGCACCAACCTCTGGGGTGTCTGGCAGCTCGTCGCACGAATGGTGGCGGACGGCGAACGGGGCAGCGTGGTGTCCCTGATGTGCGACGGCGGTGACCGGTACGCCGGCAGCCACTACAGCCCGGCGTGGCTGGTGGCCCAGGGACTGGATCCGCGGCCACACGAGGCTACGCTGACGTCGTTCTTCGAAACGGGCGTCTGGCGGGGCTAAAGCTCCACGGATTCCCGGCTGGCAAGATGCGTGTATTCGGTGCCGTATTTGGCCCCGATCCGCTTGACATGGCCCTCCACCAGGCCGAGGCCGGTGTCATTCAGCAGCCCGTCGTGGATGTTGTAGGCGCGCTCCGCGCGGACGCCGATCACGAAGTCGACCACTTCGCTGACCTTGTTCCACGGGGCATGGACGGGGACCAGGAGCGTGCGCACGCTGATGCCGTCCGGGATGATGAATGAGTCACCCGGGTGGTACACGTTCTCGTCCACGAGGTAGCCGATGTTGGCGACCACCGGAATCTGGGGGTGAATCAGCGCGTGCTGGCCGCCGAAACTACGGACCGCAAAGCCTGCGGCGTCAAAGGACGTTCCCGGCTCCACGGCGTGCACGCGGTCCGCGGCGTCCGGCGCTTCCTTGCGGACATTCCGCGCCACGCCCTCCGGTGCGAAGAGCTCCAGCCCGCCGTTGTCCCCGAGCGCAGCCGTGACAGCCGGAACGTCGATGTGGTCGGCGTGCTCATGCGTGATGAGGACGGCGTGTGCACCATCCAGCGCCTCCCCGGTTTCAGAGAAGTTCCCGGGATCCAGGACCAGCACCCGGCCGTCCTTTTCGAGCCGGACACAGGCATGCGTGTATTTTGTCAGCTTCATGAGGCCAGCCTAGGGACGGGCCCGATCAGTGTCCACGCGGCTCCGGCTGGTAACGTTAAAGCTTGTCATTACCCGAAAGAAAAGCGAGTTCATCCATGCCACAACGCGCCAGCGCTGACGGCAGACCACAGGCACCTTCGACGGCGGCTGCCGGGAAAGAGCAGCGCGTCACCAAGCAGCGGATAGCTGTCAGCGCCGCCCTGGACGAGCTCAATGACTTCGTGAGCACCCAGGAACTGTACCGGATCCTCCAGAACAAGGGCGTGTCCGTCTCCCTGGCCACTGCCTACCGGATCCTGCAGTCGCTGGCCGACGAGGAACTCGTGGACGTGCTCCGCAACGGTGACGGCGAGGCCGTCTACCGCCGCTGCGCCGTGACTGTGCACCACCACCATCTTTTGTGCCGCAACTGCGGCAAGGCCGTGGAAGTGGAGGCGCCCGCCGTCGAGACTTGGGCCGCGCGGACCGCGCAGGAGCACGGCTTCACGGAAGTGGCCCACACGGTCGAGATCTACGGCCTCTGCCCCGAATGCTCCGCACGCAAGGCTGCCGCGCAATAAGCCGCGCCGTGGCCTACGCCCCGCAAAGTATCTAGGCGGTCCGCATGACCCGGCCGTTGAGGCCGCGCTTGGCGCGGACGCTGCCGATGACCCGGCACACGACGTAGATCAGGAACGACAGCGTGGTGACGTAGGGGCTGATGGGGATGCGGCCGCCGAGGGCCAGCAGTATTCCGCCGACCGTCGCCGAAACGGCGAAGACCACGCTCAGCAGGACCACGAGCCGCGGCGAGGACGTCACCCGCAGGGCCGCAGCGGCCGGCGTGATCAGCAGGGCAAGAACCAGCAGGGCGCCCACGATCTGGATGGACAGCGCCACGCTGACGCCCAGGAGCACCATAAAAACCAGGGCAAGCGTCCGAACCGGAACGCCGCGGGCCTCGGCGAGCTCCGGATCGACGCTGGCGAAGCTCAGCGGGCGCCAGATAAAGCACAGCGCCGCCATCACCGCCACCGCGGTCCCGGCCAGAACCTGGAGCTGGACGGTGTCCACCGACACAATCTGCCCGGTGAGGAGCCCGAACTTGTTGGCGGCCCTGCCCTCATAGAGCGACAGGAAAAGAATCCCGAGGCCCAGGCCGAAGGGCATGATGACGCCGATGATCGAATTCTTGTCGCGCGCCCGGACACCCATGAGCCCGAGCAGCAGCGCGGCCGCCACGGACCCCACCAGGGAGCCGAACACCACGTCGGTGCCGATGAGGAGCGCGAAGGCGGCGCCCGCGAACGACAGCTCGGAAATTCCGTGGACGGCAAACGCCAGGTCGCGCTTCATCACGAAGGTCCCCACAAGGCCGCCGAGGAGTCCAAGCACTGCGCCGGCCCACAGCGAGTTCTGCACCAGCGCCAGCAGTTCCCCATAGTTCTCAAAGTTGAACACCGATTGCAGGATCGATTCCAGGTCCATCAGGAACCCTCCCCCGCAGCGGCGTGCGCGTCGTCATGGTGGTGCGTGGTGGCGTCGGGCAGACCGACGACGACGATCCGGCCGTTGGCATGGATCACTTCCACGTTGCTGTCATACAGGTCGGAGAGGACCTCGGTGGTCATCACCTCATGCGGCGTCCCCACGCTGAACCTGCCGCCGGCCAGGTACAGGATCCGGTCCACGTAGTCGATGATCGGATTGATCTCGTGGGTCACGAACACGACGGCGCTCTTCCGGTCGTGGCACTGCTTGTTGATGAGTGCGCTGACGGCCTGCTGGTGGTGCAGGTCCAGCGACAGGAGCGGCTCGTCGCACAGCAGCACCTTCGGGTCGGTGGCAAGGGCCTGGGCCACGCGCAGGCGCTGCTGCTCGCCGCCGGACAGCTGCCCGACGGGAACCCTGGCGTAGTCGCTTGCCCCGACGAGCTCCAGCAGTTCGTCAATCTTGCGGTTGGCCTTGGCGGTGCCGAGCCGGATTCCCCAGCGGTGCCCGTCGACGCCCAGTCCCACCAGGTCACGCGCGCGCATGGGGGTGTCGGGCGGGAACGGCTTCTGCTGCGGGATGTAGCCGATCATGTGGCTTCCCCGCTCCACGGGGTGCCCGCCAAGGCTGGCCTGGCCGGAGTGCAGCTCCTGCAGCCCCAGCAGGACCTTGAGGAAGCTGGTCTTGCCGCTGCCGTTGGGCCCCAGCACCGCGAAGAACTCCCCCGGGTTGATGTCCAGGTTCAGGTCTTCCCAGAGCGCACGGCGGCCGAACTTCAGCGACGCCTGCTTCAGGCTGATGACTGGGTTCAACGCTGGCTCTTCAGTGCGTTGCCGACATTTTCCACGTTGTCCGCCATCCATTGCAGGTAGGTCTTGCCGTCCGGCAGCGTTTCAGTGAAGTTCACCACCGGCGTTCCCGCGGCACTGGCTGCATTTTTGACGGCCTGGGTTTGCGGGCCTTCCGTCTGCTCGTTGTAGGCGAGGAAACGGGTGTCCTTGGCGGCGGCCGTCGAGGTGGCCGCCCTGAGGACTGCAGGCGGAACGTCGGCGCCTTCCTCCACGGCGGCGGTGTACTCGGCAGGGGTGCGGTTCTCCAGTCCGGCCGCTTCCAGCAGGTAGAGGGGCACCGGTTCGGTCACGGCGACGCCGGCACCGCCGTGCGAGGTCTTCATTGCCGAAATCTTACTCTCCAGCTTGGCGAGACCCGACTTGAACTCCGCTGCGTTTGCCTTGAACTGGGGGGCCGAGGAGGCGTCGAGCGCGCCGAGGCGGGCTGCCACGGCATCTGCGAGGTGCGTCATGGCGTCAAAGCTGTACCAGACGTGCTCATTGAAGTCGCCGTGGTTATGGGAGTGCCCGTCCGCTGCGTGGGCAGTCTCGGAATGGGCGGGTGCTGTGGCTGCCGATTCCGGCGCAAGCCCCGACACCTCAACGGCACTGATGATGTTTTCGTGCGGTACGTTGCTGTCGTCCGCCAGGGTGTGGATGAAGTCGTCATAGCCGCCGCCATTTTCCACCACCAGCTTGGCCTTGGAGACGGTCAGCCGGTCCTGGGCGTTGGCCTCGTAGGAATGCGGGTCCTGGCTTGGACGGGAGATGATGGCCGACACGTTGACCTTGTCCCCGCCGATGGCCTCAACAATGTCCCCGTAGACGTTGGTGGACGTGACGACGGAGATGCGTCCGCCGGCCTCTGCGCCTGCGGTCTGGGCCGCCGGCGAGCCACAGCCGGTGAGGAGCAGGCCGACCCCGGCCAGGGCGGCGGTCAAAAAAGTGCGGGCGTTGCTGGGCACGGAAATACCTCGGTTCTGGACAGGTCAGGTTGCGGGGAGGGGGCAACCCCTAGTCGAGTGTATCCCTAAATAGGAATGATTCCTATTTAGAACTTACGACGGCGGAGGGCCGCCGGGCGCCCGGGCCGGCTATTCGCCGTCGGGCCTGCCCAGCCGCCTGATGCCTTTGGCTTGGGTAGCATCCCGGATCTCGCCAACGAGCTGCTCGATCACGTCCTCCAGGAACAGCACGCCCTCGGTCTGGCCGCCCGGTCCGATAACGCGGGCAAGGTGCGAGCCGGAGCGCTGCATCACGGACATCGCCTTTTCAATCTCGTCGTCACGCGTGAGGTTGGCCAGTGACCGGATGCGGCTCTCCGCGATGGGCAGCTCATAACCGGATTCCGGGATGGCGAGCACGTCCTTGATGTGGAGGTAGCCGGCCAGCAGGCCCTCGTCGTCGAGCATCGGAAAGCGGGAGAACCCGGTGCGGCTGACAGCCTTTTCAAACTCCAGCGGGGAGGTCGAAGACCGCAGCATGACCAGCCGTTCCAGCGGCACCATGACATTGCCCGCGGTGTACTCCGAAAATTCGAGGGCACCGGTGATCAGGCCGGCGTCGTCATCCACCAGGCCATGCCGCGTGGACTCCTGCACGATGGACTGCACCTCCTCCAGCGTAAACGTGGAGGTGACCTCGTCCTTGGGCTCGATGCGCATCAGCCTCAGGATGTGGTTAGCGGACCAGTTCAGTGCGGCGATGACCGGGTTGACGAGCCTCGCAATGAACATCAGCGGCGGAGCCAGCAGCAGCGCTGCCTTGTCAGCAACGGACACGGAAATGTTCTTGGGCACCATCTCGCCGAACGTCACATGCAGGAACGTCACCAGCATCAGGGCCACCGCGAACGCCGAGACGTCGGCAATTTCGGTGGGCACGCCCAGCCCGGCTAGCGGCACTGCCAGCAAGTGGTGGATGGCCGGCTCCGCCACCAGCAGGATCAGCAGCGAACAGACGGTGATGCCCAGTTGCGCGCACGCCAGCATCAGTGAGACGTTCTCCATCGCCCGAAGGGTGGTCTGGGCGCGCAGGACTCCCTCGTCCGCAAGTGGCTCAATCTGGCTACGGCGTGCGGACATGACGGCGAACTCCGCGGCCACGAAGAAGGCGTTGCCCAGGAGCAGCAGCACCAGCCAGAGCAGTCCTGCCCAGTCGCTCATGGCCGGCCGCCGTTCCCGGACTTGCCGTTACCCGGCCTGCCGTTGCCCGATTTACCGGTTCCGGACTTGCTGTTTCCCGGCTTGCCGTAATTGCCCGCCCCGTGCTTAACCGCCGTGCTTCTGCCGGGCTGGTCCTCGGCCGCGCCGTCCTGCGGTTCACGGTGCGGCCTGAAGCAGATGCGGTCAATGCGCCGGCCGTCCATCCTGGTCACGCTGAGCGTCCCGCCGCCCGCTTCCACCACGTCCCCCACCTGGGGTATCCGTCCAAGCTCGCTCATGACGTACCCGCCCACCGTCTCGTACGCGGCTTCGTCGGGAACGGTGAGGCCCGGAATCTGTTCCGAGAGCTCATCCGGCCGCATCAGGCCCGGAAAGTACCAGTCACCGGAGGCGCTTTGCAGCAGCCCGGGGCGGACCTTGTCGTGCTCGTCGGCCACCTCGCCCACGATTTCCTCGACCAGGTCCTCCAGCGTTGCGATCCCGGCGGTGCCGCCATATTCATCGAGGACGACGGCAAGTTGCAGGTTGCCCTCCCGCAGTTCGGCAAGCAGGGCGTCGAGGTGGATGGTTTCGGGCACCCTGAGGACGTCCGTCATGATCGCGCCCGCCTCAAGCTTTCGCCGCCGGTTTGGAGGAACCGCAATGGCCTTCTTGACGTGCACCAGCCCGCGGATGTCGTCCGCCGATTCTCCGATGACGGGGAAGCGCGAATATCCGCTGCGGCGGGCCGCATCGATGATGTCCGACACCGGCTGGTCGGCGTCGATGGTTTCGACGCGGATCCGCGGCGTCATGACGTCAGCGGCAGTGCGGCCGGAGAAGTTCAGGGTGCGGGCGATGAAGTTCGCGGTCCCCGGATCGAGCGTGCCCATGGCCGCCGACCTGCGCACCAGGGAGGCAAGCTCCGCCGGCGTGCGGGCTCCGGAAATCTCCTCCTTGGCCTCCAGCCCGAAGACGTTCAGGACCTTGTTGGAAAATCCGTTCAGGACCACGATGGCAGGCTTGAAAATGGCGGTGAAGACCAGCTGCGGCCCGGCCAGGGTGCGGCCGATGCGGAACGCCAGGGCAATGGCCATGTTTTTGGGAACGAGCTCGCCCAGAAGCATGGAGAGCCCGGTCGCGATCACCATGGCGACGACGAGGGAGACGGACCCGGCCACCGGTTCCGGGATGCCGACGGCGGCAATCGGCACCTGGAGCAGCGCCCCCACGGACGGCTCCATCACGTAGCCCGTCAGAAGCGTGGTCATGGTGATGCCGAGCTGGCAGCTGGACAGCTGCGTGGACAGGGATTTCAGGCACTTGAGCAGCGGCACTGCGGCGGTATCGCCGTCGTCAACGGCACGCTGCACCGTTGGCTGGTCCAGTGCAATAAGGGAAAACTCGACGGCGACGAAGAAGCCGGTTCCAAGGATGAGCAGCAGGCCGGCGGCAACGAGGAGCCACTCCATCATGGGTGGGTGCCCCCAGGCCGGCACCTGGATCTACCGTCCATGGCACCTATATTCACTGTCCATAAGGATTGCAGTCTACAGGAGCAACGTCCCGTCGCGGAGGACTGAAGCGGCTCATCTGGGCGCCCGGAACCGGTATCCGCGCAGGTCGGAAAGGATGCCGTTGGAGGCCCGCCCGGACGGCCATTTCGCCACAATTCAGGAGGTACATGATTTGGGTCACGGTTATTGGCAGTTAAGCGGAAACGGTCACTAGACTGGCAATGGTCTGGGTTCATAGGACACAGAAAAAACTGGTTCGATCGTTGTGCCGTGGCACCTTAGGCGACCAGAGGGAAATCAAACTCATGGAAGAGGCGTATTTCAAGTGCCAGAGCAGCCTAGCCACCGTCTGCCAGAGGAATTTGGTGGAAACGAGTGGCTCGTTGACGAACTGTACGAGCGTTACCAACAGGACAAGAATACGGTCGATGCCAAATGGTGGCCCCTGTTCGAATCATTCGACAGCGGCAACGGTCCATCTTCCAACGGCCTTCCTGCCGTGACAGCCCCGGCGGCCAACCCGGCCACCCGTGAACTGCCCATTGTCACTCCCCCGGCGCCCGCGCAGGCACCGGCATCCGCTACTCCCGCGGCCCAGGCGCCTGCGGCAGCTCCGGCACCGGCGCCGGCAGCGGCCCCCGCCCAGCCCGCACCCGCCAAGAAGGCTCCGGCAACGGTGGCCCGCGACGGCGCCAAGAAGACCGAGGCGGGCACCGGCGCCCAGCCCATTCCGGCCCAGCTGCCGAAGAACGTCAAGGCTCCCACCGCGCCCGAGGAAGACGTCGTGTCCGTCCTTCGCGGACCGGCCAAGGCCATTGCGTCCAACATGGTCACCAGCCTTGAGGTTCCCACGGCCACCAGCGTCAGGGCAGTTCCGGCCAAGCTCCTGATCGACAACCGGGTTGTCATCAACTCCAACCTGGCCCGCGCACGCGGCGGCAAGGTCTCCTTCACCCACCTCATCGGCTACGCCGTTGTCCGGGCGCTCTCCCAGTTCCCGTCCATGAACGTGTACTACGACGAGGTCGACGGCAAGCCCGTGGCTGTCCAGCCGGCGCACGTCAACTTCGGCATCGCCATTGACATGCCCAAGCCCGACGGCACCCGCCTTCTGATGGTTCCCAACATCAAGAAGGCCGAAACCATGAACTTCGCGGAGTTCTGGCACACCTACGAAGACCTAATCAAGCGTGCCCGCAACGGCAAGCTGACCGCGGACGACCACGCCGGCACCACGGTCTCGCTGACCAACCCGGGCGGCATCGGCACGGTGCATTCCGTGCCCCGCCTGTCGAAGGGCCAGGCCGCCATCATCGGCGTCGGCGCCCTTGACTACCCGGCCGAATGGCAGGGCGCGAGCGAGAAGATCATCGCCCAGAACGCCATCAGCAAGATCCTCACCCTGACCTCCACCTACGACCACCGCGTCATCCAGGGTGCTGGCAGCGGCGAATTCCTCAAGCTCGTCCACTCGCTGCTCCTCGGCGCGCAGAACTTCTACGACGAGATCTTCGAAGCCCTGCGCATCCCGTACGAGCCCGTGCGCTGGAGCCCGGACCTGCAGGTGGATCCGTCCGACCAGATCAACAAGGTCGCCCGGATTCAGCAGCTGATCCACTCCTACCGCGTTCGCGGCCACCTCATGGCGGACACCGATCCCCTCGAGTACGTCCAGCGCAAACACCCCGACCTCGACGTCCTCACCTACGGCCTGACCCTGTGGGACCTCGACCGCGAGTGGCCCACGGGCGGTTTCGGCGGCAAGCCGATGCTCAAGTTCCGGGACATCCTCGGCGTGCTCCGCGACGCCTACTGCCGCACCACCGGCATCGAGTACATGCACATCCAGGACCCGGCCGAGCGCAAGTGGTTCCAGGACCAGCTGGAGCACCCGTACTCCAAGCCGAGCCGCGACGAGCAGCTGCGCATCGTCTCCAAGCTGAACGCCGCAGAAGCTTTCGAGACCTTCCTGCAGACCAAGTTCGTGGGCCAGAAGCGGTTCTCGCTTGAGGGCGGCGAATCGCTGATTCCGCTGCTGGATGCGATCATCTCCGACGCTGCCGACGACGCCCTGGACGAGGTTGCCATCGGCATGGCCCACCGCGGCCGCCTGAACGTGCTGACCAACATCGCCGGCAAGACCTACGCCCAGGTCTTCCGCGAGTTCGAAGGCACCCAGGACCCGCGCTCGGTGCAGGGTTCCGGCGACGTCAAGTACCACCTCGGCACCGAGGGCACGTTCACGTCGGACAACGGCAAGGAGACCAAGGTCTACCTCGCCGCCAACCCGTCCCACCTCGAGGCCGTCGACTCGGTCCTGGAAGGCATCGTCCGCGCCAAGCAGGACCGCCTGGACCAGGGACAGTCGTTCCCCGTGCTGCCCATCATGGTTCACGGTGACGCTGCCTTCGCCGGCCAGGGCGTGGTGGCGGAAACGCTCAACCTGTCCCAGCTGCGCGGCTACCGTACCGGCGGAACCATCCACATCGTGGTCAACAACCAGGTCGGCTTCACGACGGCGCCGTCCTCGTCGCGTTCGTCCACGTACTCCACGGACGTCGCCAAGATGATCCAGGCTCCTGTGTTCCACGTGAACGGTGACGACCCCGAGGCAGTTGTCCGCATTGGCCAGCTCGCCTACGAGTTCCGCCAGCGGTTCCACAAGGACGTTGTCATCGACATGGTCTGCTACCGCCGCCGTGGCCACAACGAGGGCGACGACCCCTCGATGACGCAGCCGCTGATGTACAACCTCATCGAGGCCAAGCGCTCCGTCCGCAAGCTCTACACCGAGTCGCTCATTGGCCGCGGTGACATCACCGAGGAAGAAGCGGAGCAGCTGCTCCGCGACTACCAGGAACGCCTCGAGCGCGTCTTCGCCGAGACCCACGCGGCCCAGACCTCGCCCATCCCGATCATCACCGCCGACTCGGCAGCGGTATCGGACATCGAGCGTCCCCAGGCACAGCAGTCGGACATCGGAACGAACGCCCCGGCGTCGACGGCCATCTCGGCCGAAACGCTTGCCCGTATCGGCAAGGCGCACGTGGAAATCCCCGAGGGCTTCACCGTCCACGCCAAGCTCAGGCAGCTGCTGGAGAAGCGTGAACAGATGTCCCGTGAAGGCGGCATCGACTGGGGCTTCGGCGAAATCGCCGCGTTCGGCTCGCTGATCATGGAGGGCGTGCCCGTCCGCCTTGCCGGCCAGGATTCACGCCGCGGCACGTTCGTGCAGCGCCACGCCGTGTTCCACGACCGCGCCAACGGCAACGAATGGCTGCCGCTGGGCAACCTGTCGGACAACCAGGCCAAGCTCTGGATCTACGATTCCCTGCTGTCCGAATACGCGGCCATGGGCTTCGAATACGGCTATTCCGTGGAGCGCCCCGACGCCCTGGTCCTGTGGGAAGCGCAGTTCGGGGACTTCGTCAACGGCGCTCAGACCATCATCGATGAGTTCATCTCGTCCGCCGAGCAGAAGTGGGGCCAGCGCTCGTCGCTCGTGCTGATGCTTCCGCACGGCTACGAGGGACAGGGCCCGGACCACTCCTCCGCCCGCATCGAACGCTTCCTGCAGCTGTGTGCCGAGGAAAACATGATCGTCGCCAACCCGACGACGGCGGCCTCGCACTTCCACCTGCTGCGCCGCCAGGCCTACAGCCGGCCCCGCAAGCCGCTCATCATCTTCACGCCGAAGCAGCTGCTGCGCCTCAAGGCCGCTGCCTCGTCCGTGGAGGACTTCACCACCGGCGGTTTCCGCCCGGTGATCGGCGAACACGAGCTGCTGCAGGCGGACGCCGTCGAACGCGTACTCCTGGTTTCCGGACGCCTGTACTACGACCTGCTGTCCACCCGGCAGAAGACGGGCGACAAGTCGACGGCGATCGTCCGTGTCGAGCAGCTCTACCCGCTGCCGCAGGCGGAGATCGAAGCCGAGCTGGCCAAGTACCCGAACGCGGAAGTTGTGTGGGCGCAGGACGAGCCCGCCAACCAGGGTCCGTGGCCGTTCATGGGTCTGCACCTGCCGACCGCCCTGGACCGGCAGGTGCGCCTGGTTTCACGCCCGGCCTCTGCTTCCACTGCGGCCGGCTCCATGAAGCGCCACGCTGCGGAGCAGGACGCGCTGCTGAAGCAGGCTTTCGCCCGTAAGTAGCAGAACAGCTGCCCGGCCGGACGGTGACATACCGTTCCAGCCGGGCAGTTCTGTTTAATCGGCGTGAGTTAATGGACCTTTAGTGTTGGCACGCAAACGGTCCGTATCCGGGACACGCCCTCCCCAAGTGAAGAGGTTGTAGTGGAAGACAGGAAGCTGCGGATTGCAGCTGTTGGAGATGAACTGCTCGCCGGGCTCGGCGATCCCCGGGCGCTGGGATGGCTGGGCCGGGTGCTCGCCCGTACGCCCCAGGACGGCATGACGGTGGAGAGCTTCTCCCTTCCGTGCCCGCAGGAGGGCACCGAGGGCCTGTCGGCGCGCTGGCTCGAGGAGGCCGGCCGCAGGTTCAGCGATCTCCATGAGAACCGCCTCGTCATCGGGCTCTCCGGCCGGGACATTGAGTTCGGCCTGTCCACCGCCCGGAGCCGGCTCAATCTGGCCAACATCCTGGATTCGGCTACTCAGAAACGGCTGGAGGTCTTCGTCGTGGGGCCGCCGCCCACGCTGGATCCGGTCCAGAACCACCGCCTCGGCGAGCTGAACACCGCCTTTGCCGACGTGACCACCCGGCGCAAGCACCTCTACGTGGACACGTTCTCACCGTTGCTGAATCATGAGCAGTGGCGCCAGGACCTCGCAGCCAACGGCGGCTCGCCGGGGCAGGCAGGGTACGGGCTGATGGCCTGGCTGGTGCTCCACCGCGGGTGGTTCCAGTGGCTGGGAATGGACACGCCCGAGTAGGAAAATCCTCTCGCGATATATCTTGATCTTCCGGCGCCGGCGTACTAGCGTGGCTCCCAGAGTCACGATATATCGCAAGTGGAGGGGATCATGGAAGAGAACTCCTGGACCGTCACCGGCCCGCAGACCATTGATGTCGACGGCGTCTCCCACCTTAAGGTGGGCATCGTCCGGGGCAGGCTGGACATCGTCACGCACGATGACGCCGTGGTCCGCATCGAGGTGTCGGAGGTGGTCGGGGATCCGCTGGCGGTCTCCGTGACGGGCGGGCGCCTCGAAGTCCGCCATCAGCTACACGGACCGCAGGGCTGGTTCAAGAACCTGATGGAGTCAGTCAACAACAGCAGCAACAACTCCGTGGTCATCAGCATCGCGGTCCCCGCCGGCGTGGAAGTCGAGGCGGGCACCGTCAGCGGGGACGGCCTGGTCTCGGGTGTCCGCGGACGGACCCGGCTTAACACCGTGACCGGCTCGCTGCTGGCCGACGGGACCTCCGGTGAACTGCACGTCAACACCGTCAGCGGCGAAGTGATCGCCCGCAACCACAGCGGCGTCCTGACAGCCAAGAGCGTCTCGGGCGAGGTCACGGCGTCCGGCCGATTCACCAACATCCGGGCCAACACCGTCAGCGGCGACATGAGCTTTGACCTGCACGGCTTCACCCACGACTTCGGCGCGAACTCGGTGTCCGGGGACCTGACCGTCCGCGTGCCGCATGACGTCGGCGTGGACATCGTGGCCCAGTCGGCCAGCGGGCCGGTGATCATCGACGACCGGAGGTACGGCCACCCGGGCGGCAAGGTGCAGACCATCTCGGGCCCGGACGCCAACCTCATGCTGGTCCGGACCAACTCGGTATCCGGGAAGACATCCATCTTCCACGGACAGGCACCGGCCACCGAGAAACAGGCGCTCTGATGCCTCCCGTCTTTGCCCACGGCGCCCTCCGGCTCTATCTGCTGGCACTCCTGGAGGCTGGCCCCAAGCACGGGTACGAACTCATCAAGGCGCTCAGCGACCGCTTCGGCGGCACCTACTCCCCCAGCGCCGGCACCATCTATCCCCGCCTGGGCAAACTGGAGGAGGAAGGCCTCGTGGCCACCGAAAGCCAAGGGCGCCGCACCAACTACCGCATCACCGCCGCGGGCCTGGCTGAGCTGGACAGCCGGCGCGAGGAGCTGGAGACCGTGGAGAACGACATTGCGGCCTCCGTCCGCCGGCTCGCCGATGACCTCCGCGCCGAAATCCGCGGCAACATGCGCGGGCTCCGCGCGGACCTGGCGGCCACCGCGGAGGCGGCTCGCGCCGCTGCCCGAACGGCGGACCTGTCCGGCCAGGGCCGCTACACAGCCGAGGGGCAGCGCATGCTCAAGGAAGCGGAGATGCTGCTGCAGGCGTTCCGCGACGACATGCGCACCGAGCTTCGCCTGCACACCAGCGCCCGGCCCATGACGCCCGTCGCCCTGGAAACGGTGCGGACAGTCCTGGACCAGGCCCGCGTCTCGATCCGCAACTGCCTGTAGGGCAACCCGCCCGGTTCGCGGCCTGTCCGCTGATATGGGAGACTGGAGGGCAACTCTTTTGGGTAACGAAATTAAGGAGGCCAGCTATGAGCAAGCGTGCACGTAAGCGTCGTGACCGTAAGCGCGGCGGCGCGAACCACGGGAAGCGCCCCAACACCTAAGCCACGGCTTGAACCGAAGCTTAAACGCGATGCCCCCGCTACCGGCAAGGTAGCGGGGGCATCGCGTTTTAAGTAGGGAATCCCGTCAGGCGTCCACCGGCCGGATGGTGTGGATCCGTTCCAGAATCGCGTTCTTGAGGTTTTCCGGCGCCGCCTCGGTGCAGGAGCGCTTCACCACTTTGCGGATGACACACTCAAAATCGTACTGCTCGGCGCATTCCGGGCACTCGTCGAGGTGCTGCTTGATCTCCGCAAGGTCGCCGCGGGTCAAAGCTCCGTCCAGATACTCGTAGATGCGCTGCATCCTTGTGTCATCGCAATCGCCCAATCCCTGGCAGTCGCTCATTTCCCGTTCTCCTGTTTGTTGCTTTCCGTTGCCGCCGTGGCGTCTGCAGCAGCCTTGAATCCCCGGTCCGCGGCATAGTCCGCCAGCATGTCACGCAGCATCTTCCGGCCCCGGTGGAGCCGGGACATCACGGTGCCAATGGGGGTGTTCATGATGTCCGAAATTTCCTTGTACGCGAAGCCCTCAACGTCGGCGAAGTACACGGCCAGCCGGAACTCCTCCGGGATGGCCTGCAGGGCACGCTTGACGTCCGAATCCGGCAGGTGGTCCAAAGCCTCCGCCTCGGCGGACCGAAGACCGCTGGAGGTGTGGGACTCGGCACGGGCAAGCTGCCAGTCCTCGATGGTGTCCGAATTGGACTGCAAGGGCTCCCGCTGCCGCTTCCGGTACAGGTTGATGTAGGTGTTCGTCAGGATCCGGTACAGCCAGGCCTTCAGGTTGGTGCCCGGCTTGTACTGATGGAACGCCGAGAACGCCTTTGTGTACGCCTCCTGCACGAGGTCCTCGGCATCGGCAGGGTTCCGCGCCATGCGCATGGCCGCCGAATACAGCTGGTCCACGTACTGCATGGCGTCACGCTCAAACCGGGCCCGGCGCGCTTCCGCGCTCTCGGAGCCGACGTCGATAGCCTCTGCAGCTTCGGCGGCGGGTGACGTGCCATTCTCCGGGATGCCGTTGGCGGCGTCCTCCTGTGTGGCCTGTAGGGCCGGATCCACGGTGCTCATTGCCTTCAAGTCTACGTTGATCAGCGGCGTCCGCCCCTGACGGCGTGCCGTGCCGTACCCGGTGCCCGGGAAAGCACTCCCGGCCTCAAGCTCGTCGGCTTCCGGCACCACAAACGGCCCCATCCTGGCGGTCCTTCGCACCCCCACAGCTTCCTTCACCAAAGTCAATGCTCCATCTCCACTCCGCCTGATAAGACCTGCCCGATGAGACCCGCGTTCGAGCGGCGGTCCGCGCTCCTGCCGGTTTCCGGCCATGCCCCAGCCGCCGCTGAACACCGGAAACTGTTCAGAACGCCGCCTGCAGACTGCTTCCGGCCTAAGGTGCACAACGACGCGCGGTGGGCAAATATTCCGCAAAAGTGCAAGACTAGAACCGACTCCGCCGCGGCCACCGCGGCTCGGCCATCCAGGAGGAAATTCATGTCCTTTGTCCGCTTTTTTGCCCGGCCGATGCTGGCCTCAAGTTTCATCCTCGCCGGAACGGACAAGCTCAGGAATGCGGACGACACCGCGCAGCAACTGTCGCCCCTCCTGCGCCGTGCCTCTGAAGCCCTGCCGTTCCAGACGGACGAGAAGGTGCTGGCCCGGATCATCGGCGGCACGCAGGTGGGCGCCGGCGTCCTCTTCGCGCTCGGCAAATCCGCCCGGCTGGCGGCTTCGGTGCTGGCCGTCATCTCGGCGCTGAACGCCTTCGTTGAATGGCGCAGCGCCGACATCAGCACCAAGGAGGGCCGCCAAGCCCGCCGCACCCAGCTGCTCAAGAACATCACCCTCACCGGCGGAGTGCTGCTCGCGTCCGTGGACACGGCCGGCAAGCCCAGCCTTGCCTGGCGCGCGGAGCACGTCGCTGCCGACGCGCGGAAAACCGCCAGCCACCTCGCCGCCGACGCACGCAAGACCACCGGCAAGAAGCTGCACAGCGCCAACAAAGTGGTCCGCAAGGCCGACAAGGCAGTCCGCAAGGCTGTTGACCACGCAGTGGGGGCATAAACAGGAATGACAGCATCACCCATGGGCGCGTCCGCTGACACCTCCGGCGCTGCTCCGCACTGGCCCGCGCCGTTTGCGGAGCAGCCGGTTGACGCCACGGTCCGCGTGCCGGGCTCCAAGTCGCTGACCAACAGGTACCTGGTGCTCGCCGCACTGGCCGACGGACCGTCCAGGCTCCGGGCGCCGCTGCATTCCCGCGACTCGGCGCTGATGATCGCCGCCCTGCGGCAGCTTGGCGCGGACATCCGGGAAGTGCCGGGCGATGGCGCCTTCGGCCCGGACCTGGAGGTGACGCCGATTCCGGCCGGCGCCGGCGGTGCCGACGTCGCCATCGACTGCGGCCTGGCCGGGACTGTTATGAGGTTTGTTCCGCCGCTGGCCGCGCTCCGCAGCGGTGCCACGTTATTCGACGGCGATCCCCACGCCAGGGAGCGCCCGATGGGGACCATCATCGAGGCACTTGCGGGCCTCGGCGTACCCATCAGCGGCAAGGACGGCGGAACGCCCGCTTCGCTTCCGTTCCGCGTTGAAGGCACCGGGCAGGTGCGCGGCGGGCACCTCGTCATTGACGCCAGCGCCTCCTCCCAGTTCGTCTCCGCGCTGCTGCTGGTGGGGGCACGGTTTACGGACGGCCTGCATCTGGAGCACTCCGGCAGCACCGTGCCGAGCCTGGACCACATCAACATGACCATCGCCACCCTGCGAGGCGCTGGTGTGGTGGTGGATGACTCCACGCCCAACCACTGGATTGTGAACCCCGGCCCGATCCGCGCCTTCGACCAGCGGATCGAGCAGGACCTGTCCAACGCCGGCCCGTTCCTGGCGGCCGCGCTGGCCACCGGGGGCACGGTACGGATTCCGGACTGGCCGGAGCGCACCACTCAGGTGGGTGACATGTGGCGCAGCATCCTCAGCGACATGGGCGCGGCCGTCACCCTGCAGGACGGCACCCTGACCGTGACCGGCGGCAGCGAAATCAAGGGCGCGGACTTCGACGAAACCAGCGAACTGGCGCCTACCGTCGCCGCACTCTGTGCGCTGGCGTCCGGGCCCTCGCGGCTGAGCGGCATTGCCCACCTCCGGGGCCATGAGACGGACCGGCTCGCCGCGCTCGTCACGGAAATCAACCGCCTCGGCGGCGATGCCGAGGAAACCGCCGACGGACTCGTCATCCGGCCCGCGGAACTGCACGCCGGTGTGGTGCACAGCTACGCGGACCACCGGATGGCCACCGCAGGGGCCATCCTCGGCCTGGCGGTCCGGGGCGTGGAAGTGCAGGACATCGCCACCACATCCAAAACCATGCCGGACTTCCCCAAGCTGTGGGCGGACATGCTCGGCCAGCGGACCGGCGCTGTGACAAACACAGCAATGACCAACACCGCGGGGACCACCGGTGGCACGCAGCACTGATTCCTGGGACGAATCCGACGTCCGGATCCGGCCGAACAAAAAAGGCTCCCGGCCCCGGACGAAGGACCGCCCCAGCCATGAGGACGCAGTCACCGGGCGGATCATCACCGTCGACCGGGGGCGTTACACGGCAGTCGTCGGCGAGGACTCCGGGCACGAGCGGACGGTCATCGCCGCCCGCGCGCGGGAACTGCGCCGCTCCCCCGTCGTCGCCGGCGATTTCGTGTCCCTCGTGGGCGACGTGTCCGGCGCGCCGGACACCCTCGCCCGGCTCGTGAAAATCCAGGACCGCAAGACCCTGCTGCGCCGCAGCGCCGACGACACCGATCCGGTGGAACGCGCCGTTGTGGCCAACGCGGACCAGTTGGTGGTGGTGGTCGCCGCCGCCAACCCCGAACCCCGCACCGGCTTCATCGACCGGGCACTGGTGGCGGCCTACGACGCCGGCATCGAACCGCTGCTGCTTGTCACCAAGGCGGATGTCAAGGACCCCACCGAGCTGCTGGGCAACTACCGGCACCTCGACTTCCCCGTCATCATCAGCCGCACCGCCGATTCCGACGCGTCCGGCATCGATGCCCGGTCCGACGACGGCCTCTCCGCCCGGCTCGACGTGGCCGCCGTGTCCGAACTCCGCGCCCACCTGGACGGCAAAGTGACAGTGATGCTGGGCCATTCCGGCGTCGGAAAATCCACCATGGTCAACGCGCTGACCGGCGCCGAACGCGCCACCGGCGGCGTCAACGCCGTGACGGGCCGCGGACGGCACACGTCGTCGTCGGCCCTCGCCCTCAAGCTCGCTGACGCCCCCGCCGGGAGCTGGATCATCGACACGCCGGGCATCCGTTCCTTCGGGCTGGCCCACGTGGACCCGGACCGGATCCTGCATTCCTTCCCCGACCTTGAGCCGGGCACCGAGGCCTGCGAACGCGGCTGCAAGCACGACGCCGCCGCCGTCAACTGCGGCGTGGATGCCTGGGTCGCGGCTGGCAACGCCGGCCCCACGGGAGCGGCCAGGCTCGCGTCCCTGCGCCGCCTGCTGGGCACCGACCCGCGCACGGAGGGCCAGGAGACCAAGGAACTCGGCAGCGTCGGCTAGCCTTCCGTGGCGCAGCCCGGCGGCTGCCTCCCCGCCCCGCCGGGCCTTTGAGGGTAGTTTGGAACCATGACCCAACCCGCTTCAACGTACAACGATGACCTGCGTCTGGCCCATGTGCTGGCCGATTCCGTGGACGACCAGACCATGAGCCGGTTCAAGGCGCTGGACCTCAAGATCGAGACGAAGCCTGATCTGACGCCGGTCACCGATGCGGACAAGGCCGCCGAGGAGTCCATCCGCGGCCAGCTGTCCCGTTCCCGCCCCCGTGACGCCGTGCTCGGTGAGGAGTTCGGAAGTTCCGGCCACGGTTCCCGCCGCTGGATCATCGACCCCATCGACGGCACCAAGAACTTCGTCCGCGGGGTGCCGGTGTGGGCCACATTGATCGCCCTCGTCGACGAGGGCGAACCCGTCGTGGGCGTGGTCAGCGCCCCGGCGCTCGGCAAGCGCTGGTGGGCCGCCAAGGGCGCCGGCGCCTACTCGGGCCGTTCCCTGGCCGCCGCCACCCGGCTCAAGGTATCCAATGTGTCCAGCCTCGCCGACGCCTCGCTGTCCTATTCCAGCCTCGGCGGCTGGAAGGACCGCGGCAACCTCGGCGAGTTCCTGCAGCTCACCGAGGATGTGTGGCGCACCCGCGCCTTCGGCGACTTCTGGTCCTACTGCATGGTGGCCGAAGGCGCGGTGGACATCGCCTGCGAACCGGAACTGAACCTCTACGACATGGCGGCGCTGGTGCCGATCGTGACCGAGGCAGGGGGCCGTTTCACCTCCCTCGAAGGCACGGATGGCCCGTTCGGCGGCAACGCCCTCGCCACCAACTCGATCCTGCACTCGGAAGTCCTGAAGCGGCTGAACCCGCAGCTGGACGATTTGCTCTAGCCCTACCCCGGAGCCGGCCCGGCGCCATTGTGCTGAATATTACGACGGCGGTCGCCCCCTTTTGGTGGCGGCCGCCGTCGTTTATTCGGCCGAAGGCCCGATATCCGGGTTGCGTAATAATCCACTTAACATTCCGGAGCGGCTTTTTCATCGGCCGGCCAGATGTCTTAGTCTCGTAACAGGTCACGAGTGCCAGCGCTAAACCCCGGTTAGCTGGCCGGCAACCCTCCATTCGCGGTGGGGTGCCCCGGGTGACGACCAGGCCGATCCGGAACGGACCCGGCAAGCGCGGATCCCCGTCACGTGGGGTCCTTTCCCAGTGAGGTCCCATGACGACTGCGATCATTTCATCCACCGAGTCTTCTGCCGCGGACGCGGCCCTGCTGGACGGCCGATTCGCCGCCGCCGGCCGTCCCCTGGCCGCCGTCACCGGCGCGGAAATCCAGGCTCCGCTGATCCAGGGCGGCCACGTCCGCTACGCCAACCTCGACTACGGCGCCTCCGCGCCCGCCCTGTCCGTGGTCTCTGCCTACCTCAACGAGATCCTGCCCTACTACGCGAGCGTGCACCGGGGCGCCGGCTACGCCTCGCAGATCAGCACCTCCGTGTACGAGAACGCGCGCGACATCGTGCGGGAGTTCGTGGGCGGCCGCGCCGATGACGCCGTCATCTTCACCCGGAACACCACCGACTCCCTCAACCTCCTGGCCGGCTGCCTGCCGGTGGAGGACCACCACCACACCGGTGAAGTGCTGTATCTGGACATCGAGCACCACGCCAACCTGCTGCCGTGGCAGGGCGTGCCGCACCGCAGCGTGGTGGCCTCGGAAACGCTGGAAGCCACCATCAGCAGCCTGCGTGCGGAGCTGGAGCACGGCGATGTCAGCCTCCTGGCCGTGACCGGCGCGTCCAACGTCACCGGCGAAATCCTTCCGATCCGGCGCCTCGCTGCACTGGCCCACGAATACGGCGCACGGATCGTGGTGGACGCCGCTCAGCTCGCGCCGCACCGCCGCGTCAACATCGCCGCGGACGACGTCGACTACCTCGCCTTCTCCGGCCACAAGCTCTACGCCCCCTTCGGCGCCGGCGTGCTCATCGGCCGTCCCGACTGGCTCGACGCCGGCACGCCCCATCTCGCGGGCGGCGGCGCGGTCAGCGAGGCAAGGCTCGACGGCGTCAGCTGGGCCACCGGCCCCGCCCGCCACGAGGGCGGCTCACCCAACGTGCTCGGCGCAGCCACCCTGGCCCGGGCAACCCAGGTCATCGCTGCCCTGGATCCGCAGAGCTGGCACGCCCATGAGGCTGCCATCCGGTCCTTCCTCGTCGAGGGGCTGCGCAGGATCGGCGGCGTCACCGTCCACCAGATCTTCGAGGACAGTGACCCGGACGATGCCATTGGCGTGGTCAACTTCTCCGTGGAGGGCTACGACGCCGGGCTCGTGGCCGCTTACCTGTCGGCCGAACACGGCGTGGGCCTGCGCGACGGCCGCTTCTGCGCGCACCCGCTGCTGAAGCGCCTCGGCCTGCCGTCCGGTTCCCTGCGCGCCAGCTTCGGTGTGGGATCACGGCTCGAGGACGCCCAGCGGCTGCTCGCCGGCATCGAGGAGCTCCGCCGCTCCGGCCTCGGCTGGGACTACGTGGTGGATGCCGGACGCTGGGTTCCGGCGAACGACACCCGCACCTACCCCGAGTGGGCACCCAACACGCCAGGCACTGCCGGCGCCGCGCCCTGCATCCAAGACTGACGGGCATCCAAGACTAAGCGCCACCCGGGCTCCCCTGCCAGCGGCCTCCGTACGGTAAATTCGAAAGGTAATTTTCGACGTCGGGCTAAGGAGACTGTGCGTGGCACGGGGCGGTCCCAAACTTCATCACGTGCGCCGGCGGGAGCTTGGGCAGAGCTTCCAGGACGGCGGCGAACACTATCACCGCGTCCGTCCCGGCTACCCTGACGATTCCGCGGACTGGCTCATCCCGGCCGGGGCCAGCACGGCCGCCGACATCGGCGCCGGAACCGGTAAATTCACGGCCCTTCTGGTGGAACGCGGGCTCAGCGTCAGCGCGGTGGACCCTTCCGTGGACATGCTGGAACAGCTCAGCCGTGTCTTTCCAAGCGGCGCCTACCCCGGTGTCCAAATTCTGGAAGGGACCGCGGAGGCGACCGGACTGCCCGGGGCCGCGTTCGACGTCGTCTGCGTTGCCCAGGCCTGGCACTGGTGCGACCCGCTGCTGGCCAGCACCGAGATTGCGCGGATCCTCAAGCCCCGCGGTGTGCTGGGCCTCATCTGGAACCAACTGGACACCTCCGTGCCGTGGGTGCACCGGCTGTCCCGCATCATGCACGCCGGCGACGTCCACAAACCCGATTTCCGCCCCAAAATCGGCCCGGAATTCACGTCACTGGAAAGCCACCTGACGCGGTGGGAGGATCCTGTCACCCCGGACGACATCCTCGAACTGGCCAAGTCGCGCAGCTATTACCTCGCGGCCAACGACGCCACCCGCGCCAAGGTGACCCACAACCTGTCCTGGTACCTGCACGAGCACCTCGGGCATGCCGAAGGCGAACTGCTGCGGCTCCCCTACCTCACCCAGACCTGGCGGGCCGTTCGGGCTGAGCGCCCTGGCGGCAGCAGGTAGGCTTGAAGCTGTGAAGACCAGTACGCCCTCCTCCTCGATCGAGGACTACGTTAAGGTCATCTATTCCTTCACGGAATGGCAGGAGAAGCCCATCACCTCAACCCAGCTTGCACAGCGCCTCGGGGTGGCCAACTCCTCCGTCTCAGAAATGGTGCGCAAGCTCAAGGACCAGGGCCTGGTCCTCCACAAGCCGTACAGCGCCATCACACTCACGCCCCAGGGCGTCCGGCTTGCCCTCTCCATGGTCCGGCGGCACCGCCTGATTGAGACATACCTGGTCAAGGACCTCGGATACAGCTGGGACGAAGTCCACGACGAGGCAGAGCAGCTGGAACATGCGGTCTCGGACACGTTCATTGAGCGGTTGGCAGCCCGGCTGGGCAACCCGTCCAGGGACCCGCACGGCGATCCCATCCCCGCGGCTGACGGAACGGTCCGGATGCCGTCCGCGCACCGGATGATCGAGCTCGACGACGGCCACACCGGCAGGATCACCCGGATCAGCGACGAAAATCCCGAGCTGCTGCGCTACCTTGCCGCGGAAAAGATCAGCCTGGACGCCGACGTCGAGGTGCGCGGCCGCAAGCCCTTCGGTGGCGCGCTCGTGGTCCGGATCGGTTCCCCCGGGACCAGCCGGGAAGTTGACCTGGCCGACGAAGTGGCCGCTGCGCTCTGGATCCACAGCGATTCGGCGCATCCCGGCTGCCGCATGGCCGGCCTGTAGGCACAGGTGCGCGCTCCCCTCACCGGCCGCACCGGCACAGCTTCCAGGTCGGGCTCCGGCTACGGCTGGCGGGTCTGGGCCGCTGTGGCGGCCGGCGGGCTGCTGGGCACGGAACTCCGTTACGTGCTGGGACTGCTGTTTCCGGACCGGCAGGGAGACCTGCCGTGGGCAACGCTTTCCATCAACATTGCAGGCAGCTTCGTGCTGGCGGCCCTCACCACCATCTGGATCGCGCGGCCGCACACCGCGTTCTGGCTCCGTGCCGCCATCGGGCCGGGCGTGCTGGGCTCATTCACCACCTTCTCCGCCGTCGTGTTTTCCACGGACCAGCTGACCCGCGGTGGCGTCCCCGGCCTCGCGCTCCTCTATCTGGGGCTGTCCGTGCTGCTGGGCCTCGCGGCGGCGGCCGCGGGCTGGCGGGCCGGCAAGCTGCTCGGGGATCCCAGTGCTTTCCCCGGCACCGGCGGGAGGCGTCCGTGACGGCGCTTCTGGTGGGTTTGTTTGGCATCGCCGGAGCCCTTCTCAGGTTCGCCGTGGACGGCTGGCTCGCCGGTTTCCCGTCGCCGCGGCGCCACTGGCCCTGGGCAACACTGCTGGTCAATGTGGCCGGCTCATTCGTGATCGGCGTGTCCGTCGGCGCCGCTGCGGTGTTCGGCCCCGAGTGGCACGCTGCCCTGGCCACCGGGTTCGCCGGCGGCCTCACCACTTTCAGTTCCTGGACCACCGCCACGGTCCGGCTGGCCAGTGAACGGCGCTATCTCGCCGCCGCTGCCAACATCCTCGCCAACCTGCTGCTGGGGTTGGCTGCGGCCGCGGCCGGAATCGCGGTCAGCGGCGGCTAACCGGCACCGGGTTGCGGATTCCGACGGCGGAACTGGCCGCTCCCAGCAGCAACAGCGCAGCCGTCGCCAACAGCGCGCGGTGCAGACCCGGCGTCGTCAGTTCCGGACCGACGATGAAGCCCGCAAACGCGATGCAGACCAGGCCGGCGATCCTCGAAACCGCGTTGTTCACCGCGGAACCCACGCCGGCCTGCCTCTCCGGGACCGATCCCAGGATGGCTGCCGTCAGCGGTGCCACGGTCATGGAAAGGCCGAGGCCGAAGACCAGCTGCCCGGGCAGGACCTGGGTCCAGTAGTTCAGGGAGCCGCCAACGGACAGGGTGAGCAGGAAGCCGGACGCACACAGCACCGGCCCGGCGGTCATGAACCACCGCGGCCCGTACTTGCCGGCGAGGCCGCCGAAGGCGGATGCCAGCAACATCAGGATCACCGTCGAGGGCAGCAGTGCCAGGCCGGCGGTGGTCGCCTTCATGCCGCCAACCTGCTGGATGTAGATGCCCAGCGCAAAGAACCCGAGCGAGAACCCGCCGTAGATCGCGGCCGTGGCGATGTTGCCCCAGCCGAAGTTCCGCACCGTGAACATGCCCAAGGGCAGGAGCGGCGCGGCGGTCCGCGATTCATGGCGAAGGAAAAGCACCGTGGCCGCAACGCCGGCGGCCAGCGGCAGCCAGACCTGCGGGCTGCCCCAGCCTGCAGTCCCCTGCTCGATCAGGGCGTAGACCGGACCGCCCAGCGCGACGACAGCAAGGAGAGCCCCCGCAATGTCGATGCGGCCGGCAGCGTCGGGGCCGCCGTCGGCCTTCCGCAGCCGGGCCAGCACGGGCCAGATGGCCACCGCCGGCAGGACGTTGATGAAGAAGATGACCCGCCACGAGAGCAGGTCCACCGATACCCCGCCGATCAAGGGGGCCACGATGGCGGCGGCGCTTGTCCAAGCCGACCATTTCCCGATGGCCGCACCTTGTCTGCCGCTGTCGAAGTGGCTGACGATCAGCGCCAGCGAGCTGGGCACCAGGAGCGCACCGGCCACTCCCTGCAGCCCCCGGCTGACCACCAGTACTTCGGCGGTCCATGCTGCACCGCAGAGGACCGAGGTGAGGGCAAACCCGCCCAGGCCCCACTGCAGCACACGCACCCGTCCGAAATGGTCTGAGAGCGAACCGGCCGCCAGGATGAGTGCGCCCAGCGTCAGGAGGTAGGCATCCACCACCCACTGCTGGATGCGGAGTCCGCCGCCGAGGTCCCGGCCGATGGCTGGCAGCGCCAGGCTGACGACAAAGCTGTCCAGGATCGCCATGAAGGACGCCACGATCGCCACAGTCAATACCTGTCGCTGGAGGCGCGTGGGCGCGGTGGTCTGGCTGGCATCGCTCATGACTTACCGTATCGTGGACTGGATGATCAGCAGACGTGATGCGGCAATTGCCCTGGATGTACCACTGGAAATGGCCCAGCGCCACGGCATTCCGAAGCTACTGACCGAAGCCGAGCTGGGCGAGCTGCTGGACAATCCCCCCGCCTGGCTCGTCCAGTCCCGCGCCAACCGGACCGGGAAAAGGCCGGTGTGGGTGCACCTCGTCTGCGCGGTCTGCGGATACGAGGAGGCGGCCCGGCCCAAGAAGTGGTGGCCCGATTTCACGTACGTCGTGTGCGACCATCACCGCACCTCCGAGGTTCCGCCGCCGGCGCCCGGATCCGTGCGGAGCGAGTTCGACGGCGTGGGCACCAGGTTCGTGGGAATCGCCGACGTCGCGGGCTGACAGGGCAGTTACATTTGGGCTGCAACAGGCGTAACTTACGTAGGGAGGGGCACCCTCCTGGCCCCTCGGACGAGGGAGCACGCCATGCCGGACAAGTCGCCGCACCAGCAGCAGAAAAAAGCAGGCAAAACCATCAAACAGAAACGCGCGGACAAGAAGGCCAAGGCCCCGCATGAAGGAGCCGCGGACCCTGTGGCGCATTTGAAGAAACGCTGATTGCCTAACAGCACCGAACGGGGTGGCCAGGGATTTCCTGGCCACCCCGTCGTTAAGGCCTAGCCCCAGTCCGCCATTTCGCCGGGCACAGCAGCGATGTCGGTTACGTGTCCGTCGCGCAGGACGGCTATATTCATCGGGACGCCGATGGCCTCGGCGAAGAGCAGTTTCTGCAGGCTCTCGGCATTGCTGACAGCTCGGGAGCCTGCCCGCAGCAGCACATCCCCGGTCCGGAGCCCTGCCTGCTCCGCAGGGGAACCGGACAGGACCTCCACCACACGCAGCCCCTCCCGCTGGCCCGTGCGGACCACATCGCTGGCACCCAGCCGGATTGGTGTGCTAACCACGCCGAGGTAGGCGCGCCGGACCCGGCCGTCCGACAGGAGCGCGGAGATGATCCGGCGTGAGGTGCTGTTGATGGGCACGGCCAGCCCCAGCCCGGCGCCGGCCACTGCGGTGTTGATTCCGACGATCCGGCTTCGTGAGTCGGCCAGTGCCCCGCCCGAACTGCCGGCGTTCAAGGCGGCATCGGTCTGGATGACGTCCTCAATGACCCTGCGGTTGCGTCCGGCCCAGACAGGGATGGCGCGGCCCAGTCCGCTGACCACACCTGCCGTCACCGAGCCCGAGAGCCCCAGCGGGTTCCCGACGGCAATCACCAGCTGCCCCACCTGCAATGACTCGGCGTCACCGAACTCCGCTGGCGCGACATGCGGGGCACGGCCCCGCACCACCGCCAGATCGGACAACGGATCCGCGCCCACCACCTCAAGATCGGTACCCGACCCATCAGCGAAGACAGCCCGGCCCTTCTGCGTCCCGGCCACCACGTGGGCGTTGGTCAGCAGGTAGCCGTCCTCGGTGAACAGGACCGCGGATCCGGCGCCGACCCGGAACCGTCCGTTGCGCCGGTTCCCCGTCATCTCGATGGCAGCCACGTGGGGTGTGACGGTTTTGGCCACCCTGATGACTGTCTCCGAATAGGAGTCCAGGGCCGCGTCGTCGACGGGACCCGGTTCGTTTGCAGCCGCCGTGGACATGGCATGCCTCCCTGCCGCTCAGTTCGTGATACCTGTCACAACCCCGATGGCAGGGCGGGTAGTCCCGTACTGGCTACGCCGTCGGTGAACAGCTACAGGGCCCCGGCTTCACCGCATCTGCTTAAACAAAGAACGCCCGGACCGAAGTCCGGGCGTTCGTCGTCAAAATGACGGGATGTGGAGATGGGGGGAATTGAACCCCCGTCCGATGTCGTGTTGTCAGGGCTTCTCCGGGCGCAGTTTGCGTCGGATTTTCTCGGCCCCAGCCGTCCTGCAAACAGGCGGCTGATCCGGGCCCAGTCATCTAAAAGTCCCGTTTACTCCGATGACGGGAGCAAACAGCAGTGGCTATCTAAATGACGCCAGGATCCGGGGCGATAGCATCCCCGGGCTGACGGACTGAACTACTGCTTAAGCAGCGAGTTCGAAGTCAGTGCGCTTAGATTCGGCACTTATTGGTTTGCAGACAGCGTTTACGAGATAATTCTGCATCCTCGGCCCGCTTCACCTGTCGCGACTAACATCGTCGAAACCGATCATCCCCGTATTTTGTTACCAAACCGGCGGGCCCAGGTTGTGGACCAGTTCCCTGCCGGACTACCTATCATAACGCATCTGCGCGGCCAATCATTCCACCGGCTGCACCTGCGTCGCTCTTTCGGTTCTAGCGCCGGTTGCGTTCCCGCATGACACGCTGGGCCTCGCGCTTGTCCTGCTGTTCGCGAAGGGTCTGCCGCTTGTCGTAGTCCTTCTTGCCGCGTGCGATGCCGATCTCCACCTTGGCGCGCCCATCAACGAAGTACAGCTGCAGGGGCACAATGGTGAAGCCCGATTCGCGGATCTTGTGCGAGATCTTGATGAGCTCCTCGCGGTGCAGCAGGAGTTTCCGCCGCCGGCGCGCCGCATGGTTGGTCCAGCTCCCCTGGTTGTACTCAGGGATGTGGATGCCTTCCATCCAGAGCTCGTCGTTGTAGAACGTGCAGAAGCCATCAACCATGGATGCGTGGCCCTCGCGGAGGGACTTCACTTCCGTCCCCATGAGTGCGATGCCCGCCTCATAGGTGTCCAGGACGTGGTAGTCGTGCCGGGCCTTCCGGTTGGTGGCCACGACTTTACGGCCACTTTCTTTGGGCACGGTTCAACTCCTCAGTTCTCGGTACTGGCTGTCCCGGCGGCGCCGGGACAGTCTTACTATTCTACGGCAGCTGCGCCGGCGGTCCTGCGTCGTCAGGTGGCCGGCACTCCCTTGTCAGAGCAGGCGCATCGGGTCGACCGCTTCACCGTTCAGCCAGGTCTCAAAATGCGAGTGGCAGCCAGTGGAGTTGCCGGTGGTGCCCGAGTAGGCGATGAGCTGGCCCTGGCTGACCTGCTGCCCCACCGAGACCACCACGCTGGTGTTGTGGTAGTAGATCGTGGTCAGCGAGTTGCCCTGCACCACGCCGTGCGAGATCTTGACGTTGTTTCCGCCGCCGTCGTCCGCCCAGCCCGCTGAGAACACCGTACCGGCTGCGGCCGCGTACACCGGGGTGCCACACGCGGCACCAAAGTCAATGCCGGTGTGCATGTAGCCGCCGGTGCCGTAAAAGTCGATGGTTCCGGGCGGCGTCGAGCGCCATCCAAAACCGGAGGTGATGGGAACGCTGTCGGGGAACGGGTGGCGGAGGCCAAAGGCCGACGGCGGTCCCGCCACGGGCGGCACGTAAGGCGCAGGTTGCTCCCCCTTGGCCTTCGCTGCCGCGGCGGCTGCGGCTGCGATCCGCCGCTGCTCGGCGAGCCACGCCTCGCGCAGCTTGCGGTCTCGCTCTTTGATTTCGGCGGCAACGGCGTCCTGGCGCGCCTTGACGCCGGCCAGCTTCTTCTGGATTCCGGGCCTGGCCGCCTCGAGTTCGTTGTTCAGGCGGGTGGTGTCGGCGATGAGCTTGTCCACCTTGGCCTTCTTGGCTGCGGCTTCGTCGCGCGCGGCCTTCTCTTTAACGAGTGCCGCGTCTGCCTTGGCCTTCAGGTCCTTGATCTCGGCTTCCACCGCCTGCAGCCGGGCCTGCGAGTTCACGTTGGTGGCGTTCTGCTGGGTGAGCTTGTCCATGGCGGAGTTCTGGCTGCGCAATGCCTGGTCCGCCATGTCCATCGTGTCGGTGAGACTGCCGGTGTTGTTGGAACCGAAGAAGAGGGTGAGGTCTGAGGGAACGCCGCCGGATTTGTAGGCCTGGGTGGCAATTTGGCCGATCAGCTTCTTCGTGCTGGCGATCTTCTGCTTGTCCGCGTCCAGCTGCTGGGTAATCTTGGCCTTGCTCTGCTGGGCGAGATCCACCCGGGCGGCCAGGGCTTCCACTTCCTTGACGGCACTCGCTACGCGGCCCTGGGCCTCGAGCAATGCCTGCTGCGCGGCCGGAAGCTGTCCGCGATAGATCACGAGATCCCCGGCTGCTTTGGAAATCTTTGCATCGACGAATTCGAGCGACTCCTGGACCCTGGCGGCTTCGGCCTTCAGTGCGGCCTGCTGGTCCTCGAGGTCGTCCGCGTAAGCGGCCGGGGCTGACGCGCCCAGGCTCGCGGCCAGCACCAGCGCCACTGCGGCACTGAGAATCCTGTGCTGGCGCCCTACCGGGCTCTTTCGCATGGGCCTGCCGGAACTCATCATGGGCATTCCTTCGGTGAGCATGGCCTACACCCTCAAGTATCGGCGGAGCGTGAGCAGAGATGAAGTGCCCGCCAGAACAACACCCAGCCCGACCAGGGCGGGGGCAAGGAGCAGGGTTTGTGCCGGCGAGATGAACGCTGTGTCCGGATACTGCTTGGAGAGGTATTCGCCCAGGAAGAAGTGGGCCACGGCCCACAGCGTTCCGGACGCGAGGGCGGCGCCGATGACCGCGGCGATCACGCCTTCGAGGATGAAGGGCAGCTGGATCACTGTCTTGGACGCTCCCACGAGCCGCATGATGCCGGTTTCCCGCCGCCGGCTGAACGCCGACAGCCGGATGGTGGTGGCGATGAGCAAGATGGCGCACACTGTCATCACTCCGGCGATGATCACTGCGACGAGGGACGCCGCGTTCATGACGGAGAAGAGCCGCTCCAGGACCTGCCGCTGGTCGATGACAGTTTCCACGCCCGGCTGCGAGGAAAAGGTCTCGCTGATGATCTGGTACTTCTCCGGGTCCTTCATGTTGATCCTGAATGAGGCGGGAAGCTGGTCCGGCGTCACCGAATCGACGATGGGAGAGTTCGAGAACTGCTCCTTGAAGTGCTTGTAGGCGTCGTCCTTGGACTCGAACTGGAAGTCGTTGATGTACTGGGCCACTGCGGGCGATTGCAGCAGGGTCCGCACGTTGTCCTGCTGTTCGGCCGTCACCGGTCCGGAAGCGCAGCCGGCCGCCGTCGATCCTTCACCGCAGAGGAAGATGGCCACCTGGACTTTGTCGTACCAGTAGCCCTTCATCTGGTTGATCTGCAGCTGGAGCATCCCGGCGGCACCCACGAAGGTCAGGGACACGAACGTCACCAGGATGACGGAAACCACCATCGACAAGTTGCGCCGCAGGCCGCCGCCGATCTCGCCGAGGATAAACTGGAGCCTCACAGCCGGCCCTCCCCTGCCTGGTCAGGCATTGCCTGGTCGGGTACTGCCGCGTCTTCGCGTCCGCTGGCGTCCTTGAGCCTCCGGGACTGGCCGACCACAGGCATCATCGATGTGTAGAGGGCGCGGGCTTCGTCGCGGATGACCTTGCCGTTCTTGAGCTCCACCACACGTTTGCGCATCTCGTTGACGATGTCGTCGTCGTGCGTGGCCATGACCACGGTGGTGCCGTTCTGGTTGATCTTGTCCAGCACGCCCATGATTCCCATGGACGTGGTGGGGTCCAGGTTCCCGGTGGGTTCGTCGGCCAGCAGGATCCCGGGGCGGTTGACCACTGCACGGGCGATGGCCACGCGCTGCTGCTCACCACCGGAGAGCTCGTGCGGCATGCGCTTCTCTTTGCCTTCGAGGCCCACGGTCTTGAGCACCTCCGGGACGGTGTCCCGGATGACGCTGCGGCTCTTGCCGATGACCTGCATGGCGAAGGCGACGTTGGCGAAGACGTTTTTCTGCGGCAGCAGGCGGAAGTCCTGGAACACCACGCCGATTCCGCGGCGCAGGCGGGGCACGCGCCAGCTGGAGATGTTGGCTACGTTCTGGCCGGCGACGTACACGGTGCCGGAGGTGGCGCGGTCCTCCTTGAGGACCAGGCGCAGGAACGTGGACTTGCCTGATCCTGACGCGCCGACGAGGAAGGCGAATTCACCACGGTCAATTTCAAGGCTGACAGAATCCAGGGCGGGCCTGGCTTTCTGGTCGTAGACCTTGGTGACATTTTCGAAACGGATCATGACCCTAAAACCCTGCAGGACACGGCTTTAAGGGCATGGTCTGCAACCGGTGCGGGGGCTTTCGCTAGGGGAAGTAGAGCTCCGGCCTCTCGACTATACGCACGGGCTGCCATGCTCAGGCGGGAGTCAGAGGGGCGTGTCGCGGGATTGGGTCCCGCGCCCCTGGCGCGTCTAGCGTTCGGCGTTGCGGTTGTCGGTGCGCCAGCGGATGCCGGCTTCGATGAAGTCGTCAATGGCGCCGTCCAACACGGCGGTGGTGTTCCCCACCTCGTGCTCGGTCCGGAGGTCCTTGACCATCTGGTACGGGTTCAGGACGTAGGAGCGCATCTGGTCGCCCCAGGACGCCTTGACGTCGCCTGCGAATGCCTTCTTCTCCGCGTCCTCCTGCTCCTTCTTGAGCAGCAGGAGCCTCGACTGGAGCACCCGCATCGCGGCGGCGCGGTTCTGCAGCTGCGACTTTTCGTTCTGCATGGACACCACCGTGCCGGTGGGAATGTGCGTCAGGCGGACGGCGGAGTCCGTGGTGTTGACCGACTGGCCGCCGGGGCCGGACGAGCGGAAGACGTCCACGCGGATTTCGTTGTCCGGGATGTCAATGGAGTCCGTCTGTTCGATGAGCGGAATGACTTCCACGGCTGCGAAGGAGGTCTGCCGCCGTCCCTGGTTGTCGAACGGGCTGATCCTGACCAGCCGGTGTGTCCCGGCCTCGACGCTTAGCGTGCCGAAAGCGTACGGCGCGTTGACCTCGAAGGTGGCGGACTTGAGGCCGGCTTCCTCCGCATAGGAGGTGTCCATGACGGTGGTGGGGTAGCCATGGCGCTCCGCCCACCGCAAGTACATGCGCAGCAGCATCTCGGCGAAGTCCGCGGCGTCGACGCCGCCGGCGCCGGAGCGGATGGTGACCACGGCCTCGCGCTCGTCGTACTCGCCGGAGAGCAGGGTGACGACCTCCAGGTCCTTCAGCGACTTGCGGATGGACTCCAGCTCGGCCTCCGCTTCCCCCATGGAGTCGGCGTCGTCCTCGTCCTGGCCGAGTTCCACCAGCACCTCAAGGTCATCGATGCGGGCAGCCAGGGTGTTCAGGCGCTCCAGCTCGGACTGCCGGTGGGAAAGGCGCGAGGTGATGACCTGGGCAGCCGCCGGGTCGTCCCAGAGGTCCGGCTCGCCGGCCCGCTCGCTCAGTTCTGCGATCTCTTCCTTGAGCGCCTCGACATTGGTGACGTTCTCGATGGAGGTATAGGTGCCGCGCAGTGCGCGGATTTCTGCAGCAAAATCAATTTGAGCCATGGTTGTTTAAGCGTACGCTATCCGTCCTGACCGGCCGGACGGCAGTCGGCGGGCCGGGTTAACGGGTCAGCCGCGAGCGGGCGGTGGATGAGGCTGCGATGGTGATGCCGTCCGGGATGAGGAAGTTGACCACCGGCGGGTGCACGGTGGCAGTGAGAACCACGACGGCGGTGGAACCGTCGGGCGTCCCTGTTCCGGGCGCAACGGCCAGCCCGTCGACACGGCCGAAAGCGCCGTTGCGGCTGAGATAGTCGGCAGCGACGTTCCGGACCCTGTCCCCGTTCAGCAGTGCCGAGGGAGTGCCGCCTGCCGTTTCGACCTGGCCGAGCGTGTAGGAGTCGGCGGCGGCTACCGATGCGCCGTCCGCGAGCGACAGGAGCTTCTTGTGCTCGATGTATAGGCCGGATGCGGCCATGACCACGGTGCTGACAAGCAGGGCGAGCATGACGAACCCGATGATGAGGACCGTCATTTGCCCGTCCTCATCACGGCCCGTTTCCGCTGGTCCAGCGGGCGTGCGGCGGGCAGGAGGCGGCGTCAACGGAACCTGCCGACAATCTGGGTGGCCGAAGCGTTCAACTCGCTTGCATTGAGCCGAAGTGCTTCCCCAAAGGGCACGAAAGGCAGCGGCACCGTGAGCCGTACGGTCACGGTGACCGCCGAGCCCGCCGCCATGCAGTCCCCGCCGGAGTCACAGCGGATTTCCACGCTGGCGTTCGCGGCAGGATGTCCATAGTCGGCAAGGGCAACCATGGTGGCCTGCTCTGCTGCCACCCGGCCGGACGACGCATCGGGCTGGGTTACGAAGACCTTGGCCGCCTGGTCCGCTGCTCCCACCACGGCGAAGGAACCGCCTTGGATCTGGCCAACCGTGATGATGAAGTAGACCACGGGGACCATGAGGAGCAGTCCGAGGAACGTGAACTCCACGACTGCGCTCCCCCGCTGCCCTTCGTCACCCCTTGCGGTTTCAGGGTCGCAGCCGCCGTGCGTGCTGCGGGCACCGTGCGTGCCGCAGGGGCCTGCAAGGCCGCGGCACGCCCGGCCGTCGCACGTCCGGCCGTCGAGGCACAGCGCCTCGCGGAGCCGGCCCGCAACTCTAAAGTGCAGGTGCCGCATATAGCGGTCAGCTTGTGATCGCGGCATGTCCGGTGACCTCCAGCCCTTCGCGCGGACCGATCAGGCCGATGATCGGCAAGGGCGCCCTGACGGTCACTTCCAGCGTCCGCAGCCCTTGGAATGTGACTTCGCGCGTTTCGATGTCGCGGGCGAAGTCGGCGTTGAGCGCCGTGCCGATCAGTTCGCCGGCGCGGCGCCGGGCGTCGTCGGCGCTGCGGTCGGCCAAGGTACCGTACCGGGCACCGGATGCCGCGGCGTCGATAAGTGTGTTCCGGACGTGCAGGATGAGGGCGAGCTGGATGATGGACACAAAAAACATGGTCAGCAAGGCACCCACGAGCACAAAGTCGACCACAGCAGCACCGCGCTCGCGCCCGGAGGTGTCCGCGCCGGTCCCGTCCACGAAGCTACTTTCCGACCGTGTCCATTGCCTGGTTAAACATGGCTTCGAGGGCAGGACCGGCCAGGGCCAGCAGCGCGGCAACAAGCACCGCCGACATGAGGGTGATCATGACCCACCCGGGCACATCCCCGCGCTCAGGGTGGTCCGCGAGTGCGGCGGTCTTCCGGGCGCGCGGGACTGCAGCCAAGGAGTGGCCGATCAGCGCCGCCATTGCGGCGACAAGTGCAAGTCCGTGCCTGGCCATGAATGTCATGTGCTTCCCTTTTCTCCGAGTTGTTTCTTTGTGGGCGGTGCTTGTCTGTTGGGCGGTATTAGCTTGTCGCGGGGCCCTGCCGGCGGTTGCCGCAGCAATGGCGTCAAAAACTGAGGCTAAGTGCCGCTATTCCGGGGAACACGGCGAACACGACGGTCAGGGGCAGCACGCCGAAGACGAGCGGCACCATCATTGCGATTTCCTTCTTGCCGGCCGACTCCATCAGCTCGCGTTTGGCTGTATCGCGGACGTCCTGGGCCTGGGCCCTCAGGACTTCGGCCAGCGGCGTTCCCCGCTCCACCGCGACGATGATGCCATCGACAAAGCGGACGAGAGGTCCCAGGTCCGTGCGGCCGGAAAACTCCTGCAGAGCCTCAACCAGCGGCTTGCCCGCCCGGGTTTCGGCCAGGACCCTGCCAAATTCCTTGGAGAGCTCGCCGCGGGCTGTCCTGCACACACGATCGAGGGCGCCGGTGGCGCTTTCGCCGGCGCCCACGGCGAGCGCAATCATTTCGGCCAGGCTCGGGAATTCCGCCAGCATGCGTTCCTCCCGCCGCCGGATCTGCACGCCCAGCCAGTAATCCCGGAAAAGGAAGCCGCCGATGCCGCTGCCGAGTGAAACTGCCACGGCCAGAACGGGACTGAACCTGCCGGCCAGTGCTGCCAGAACGATGACGCTGACGGCAGCGATGAACGCGCAGAGTGCCCAGAAGAGCTGCTGGGCCCGGAAGTCCAGGGGCGTCTTGTCGATTCGTGCCTGGGCGAGCCTGCGGCTGAGTGCAGCCGAGCCGAGGTTGAACCGGGCCAGCCTGCCAGTGGCTTCCCTGATCAGCGGACGGAGTATGCGTTCAAGTGGTCCAAACGGAGTGAGGGCGCGTTCTTCCACGCGCAGGAGTCTAGATTCGAGGTTTTGGGACCTGAGCTGAGGTTCGATGCGTTCCACGAAGCTGACGGACCGCATGAACGGGAGCCTGACAAGGAGGAGCCAGAGACCGGCGCCGAGGACTGCCCCGCAGACGATTGCGGCTGCTGGCACGGTGCTCATCGCAACACCCGCTCTTCTTCCGGGAGGGCCCCGATCTTCAGCATGACCGAGTAGCACACCAGCGACACCACCAGGCCTCCCAACAGCACAGCCGCCCCCATGGGGGTGTTGTATGCAGCCACGGCCTCCGGACGGCTGACCAGCAGCAGCATGACAATCCATGGAGCCGCCACGGCAAGCCTCGCAGCGTTGACCGTCCAAGACTGCCGGGCTTCAAGCTCGCTGCGGGTCCGGGCGCTTTCGCGCAGGAACTCGGCAAGGGTGCCGAGCAGCTTGCCGAGGTCGGAGCCGCCCACCTCCCGGGTCAGCCTGAGTGCCTCGATGATGCGGTCCGCGACGGGGTCCGCGAGCCGTTCCTTGAGCCTGTTGAGGGAAGCGTCGAACTGGCCGCCGGAACGGTAATCCGACCCGAAGTCGCGGAATACTTGCCGAAGCTCCTCGGGTCCCTTGTCGCCCAGCTGGATCAATGCTTCAGGCAGTGACAGCCCGGCGCGGATGGCCGACCGCAGGTGATCAACGACGTCGGGCCACACTCGGCGGAGGACGGCGGCGCGTCGCTTGGCCCGCCACTTCACCACCGCCACGGGAAGCCAGCCACCGAACAGGCCGAAGCAAATCGAAATAGGCCAGGACCTGCTCACCACGAAGAATGCCAGCGTCGCGAAAGCGCCAAGGCCCAGGCAGCTGCCGATGAGGCCGGCCGCGGTGACCTTTTCAACGCCGGCGGACAGCAGCAGGTCCTGAAGGCGGCTTGTCCGCGGTCCGCGCTTGGGGCGCGCGGGCTGGTCCCAGGCAGACCACCAGATGAGAAATAGCCCGGCACCTGTCAAAACCCCCAGCAGCGCAGCCATCAGCGCGGATCCAAAAGCGCCGCGACCTCATAGCCGGCCCTGGCGAATTTTTCCGCCGCCGGCATGGTGTTGGCCGTCGGTTCCAACAGGCCGCCGATCATCGAAAAGATCATGGAGGACTCAATGATCCCGTTCTCAACCCGTCTGCCCAGGGAGAGGATTTCCGTGACCTGCCGCCGCCCGTTCGCGAGGCGGCTGCAGTGAACAACAAGATCAATGCATGAGGCCACGGTGGGGACCACGAATGCGCTGGAAATGTTGTCCCCTGCGAGGAGAGGGAGCGTGCACATCTTGGTCACGGCGTCGTGAGCTGAATTTGCGTGGACGGTACACATCCCCGGCAACCCGCTGTTAAGGGCGATGAGCATGTCGAGGCTCTCGGCTTCCCGGACCTCGCCCACCACCAGGCGGTCGGGCCGCATCCGGAGGGCTTCCTTGACCAGCCGGCGCAGCGGAATCTCCCCTTCGCCTTCCAAATTGGGTTGCCGGCATTGCAGGCCGACGACATCGCGGAGCGGAAACTGCAGTTCGAAGATCTCCTCGACCGTAACGACGCGCTCCCGGCTGCCGATGCTGGCTGCGAGGCAGTTCAGCAGCGTGGTCTTCCCGGCGTGCGTGGCACCTGAGACCAGGATGTTGAGGCCGCTCGCGACGGCGGCACCCAGGAACTGGCCGGACTGCGGGGTTAGGGTGCCGAGTTCCACGAGGTGGTCCAGCCGGGTCGCCTTCACAACGAACTTGCGGATGTTGACGGCCCAGTGGCGCCTGGTGACGTCGGGGATGACCACGTGCAGGCGGGACCCGTCGGGCAGGGACGCATCCACGAACGGCGATGAGATGTCCAGCCGCCTGCCCGAGCTCTTTAGCATGCGCTCAACCAGATCCCGGACCTGCTGATCCGTCAGGCTCAGCGATGTAAGTTCGGATTCGCCATTCCGGGCAACGTAGATTTCTGTCGGTGCATTGATCCAGATTTCCTCGATCCCCGGATCATCCAGCAAAGGTTGGAGCGCACCGAACCCGGCGACAGCATCAAAGACATGCCGCCTTGCTGACTCCAGTGGCCCAAGCGGCGGAAGCGGACCCATGAGGGCGCGCTCATCGTAGTCGGTGACGGCCGCTTCCACGAGCCGCCTGACCTCCGCGGTCTGGTGCAACGGATCGAGACCCCGCCGACGAATCAGCTCCCGGACTTCATCTTCGACAATGCGTACTGCATCCATGAATTCCCCCGAACGACTGCCGCCCCCAGCGGAAGCAGTACATCTGGGTTAAAGCTAAGGGATTGGTTCCGATGAATACAGAGAAAAAGCGCAATTGTGGATAACTCTAGGGCTGGATGGACAACGGATCCGGTCGGACCAAGCGTGGCTTAACCGCCTTGGGAGTGCCAAGCATCAACGGCGACAGGGGCGTCCGCAGAACGAGCACGCCAGCCAGCCAAGGTATGACGAGTGACCCGGCAAAGACGAGCCATGGCGCGGCACCCAACTGCATCAGAACTATCAGAAGCCATGCATGGGTAAGAACAACTAAGAAACCGCACCTGGCCAACATGGTTACCCCAGCAGCAAACCTCTGGCCAGCCATCGGCACGAGGGTCTCAGCAAGAAGAACCATCCCCGCGCAAATGGCGACGGCAACGACCACTGTGACTATGGGAACTCCGAGCTTTGCGTTCTTCAGGTCAAAGTACGACGACCAGTCGGCCAAGATCGCGCAGATAGAGCCCAAGATCAGAAGAGATCCCGTTAGCAAGGGCCTCTTCAGCCGGCTCCGCACCCGCTTAAACGCTTGGCCTGCCAAAACAAAGACAAGGCAGGTGCATCCCACGCCGGCAGCTAATGGAATTTTCGCGACCAAATTGCTGTCTGCATACGTGACAGCCAAGGCACCGAGCGAAATCGCCCATTGAAGCCAAAGCGGGAATCGGTGAATAGCGCGAAGAAGAACTACTGTCACGAAAAGTGCTGTGACGAACCAGAAAGCCGCGAACGGGCCGGTAAGCTTGGATCCCCCCTGCAGAAGTCTGCTGAAGGTGGAAAGCCCAATAGTGTCCAGCTGCGAAACCCACCAGACCCCTATTACTACCAGCCAGAACAGGTATGGAACTAGCAGGGACTTCGCACGATTCCTGACCTCAGACTTCAACGTCCGGTTTTTTGACCAGAAGTAGCCTGATAGAAAGAAGAACAAGGGCACATGCCACGGGTAGAGCGTCTCCCGGGTCAGCGGACCGGCCCATGCTGTTACATGCCCGGCAACGACCGCTGTTATGCCCAGAACTCGAAGAAAGTCCACGGCCCCGGAACGGGGAGGTATGAGGGGTTTGCCGTGCAAGGTGTCCCCCAAGGGCTTGGACTCGCCGGTGTGCCCGTCGTTCGAGATCTGTCCGCGAATGGGTTCCATGATGTCTACGCCGTGCCGGAAGCGGCCACCGGTTCAGCTGCTTCGGCGCCGGCGTAGCCGTAGGGGTTTGCGCTCTGCCAGCGCCAGTGGTCAGCGCACATCTGCGCCAGGTCACGGTGCGCGGACCAGCCCAGGTCCGCCAAGGCCGCCGAGGCGTCGGCGTAACTCACGGCCGCATCCCCCGGCCGCCGGGGTGCAAACTCATAGGGAACCGGATGCCCTGCAGCGGCGCCGAAGGCGTCGATGACCTCCAGGACGGACGAACCACGGCCGGTGCCAAGGTTCCAGCGGAATGCGCCTGTCTTCGTTTGAAGGTAGTTCAGCGCTGCCAGGTGCCCGGCCGCGAGGTCCATGACATGGATGTAGTCGCGGACCCCGGTGCCGTCGGGCGTGGGGTAATCGTTGCCGAACACCATGACCTTCTCACGGCGACCCACCGCAACTTGGGCGACAAAAGGCAGAAGGTTGTTGGGGATACCGTGAGGGTCCTCGCCGATGCGACCTGATTCGTGCGCACCCACGGGATTGAAGTAACGCAGCAGCGCGATGCTCCACCGCGGGTCGGCGTCGCTCAGGTCGGACAGGATGTCCTCGATCTGTTCTTTCGTCCTGCCGTAGGGGTTCGTTGCGTCCAGCGGCGACTTCTCGATTAGGGGAACATGCTCCGAGGCTCCGTAAACGGTTGCCGACGAGCTGAAGACCAGCCGCCGAACACCCGCCTTCTCCATGCTCTCGAGGAGGTTGAGCGTGCCCACCACGTTGTTCTTGTAGTACCAGAGCGGCTTCGCCACGGACTCGCCTACGGCCTTCAGGCCCGCGAAGTGGATGACGGCGTCGAACCCTCCCTCCGCGAAGACCTGGTCGACAGCCTCAGCGTCGAGCAGGTCGGCCTCGCGGAACTCCACCTTCTTGCCGGCCAGTTCTTCGACACGGCGGACTGCCTCGATGTTCGAATTCATGAGATTGTCCAGCACGACGACGTCGTGTCCGTCCTCGAGCAGGCAAAGAGCCGTATGTGAACCGATGTAGCCGGCGCCGCCGGTAACCAAAACCTTCATGGGCCCCATTTTATGCGGGGTCCCGGCCGCGCCGTTAACTAAGACGCGCGTCCCAGCCCGTGCTTGGACGTGAGCCGCGCGGCGGGTGCACATTTGGTTACGGGCATCACACAAGCACCATTAGTAACATCAGCACCTTCAGTGTTAGGATGGGCCGCCTACATCGCCGCCGGCGTGATGGGACTCAAGACGGCGAAGACGTCAGCCACGAGCCGGCTCTCTGCCCGGAATTTGAAGGCTACGGAGTGTCACATGAATTGTTCCCCGAATAGCAAAATCTCCGCGGCAGTCGCCTTGAAGGCAAGGCGCGTTGCCCGTTTAAGCGGCACGGCCCTCCTATCCACGATGCTCTGCCTGGGGGCGGGTCTTCCGGCCCAAGCAGCTCCCGCTTCCCCGACGGCTCCGCCGTCTCCCGAGGTCCCGGCGTCGACCGCGCCAGCGTCGCCCTCAGCCACCACCACGGCCACTCCCTCCCAGACGACGGAGCAGAGTGCCGCCGAACCGGGTGCGGCGGAGGCAGGCCAGACTTCGCCACAGCCCGAGCCGGGCCAGATCGACATGGCTGCCCTGCGCGCCGAGATCGGAAAAGACGGTGCCTACCTTGGGCAGGGCGTCAAGCGCCGGGCCGCGACGTTCGCAAAGCAGTCCACCGCATCGTCGCTGAATGCGATCTCCACTGAAGCGGCCAACACGTGGATGGCACCCGGCGTGCAGGGATTGGACGTCAGCAGCCACCAGACCGCTGTCAACTGGGCAGCCCAGTACAGCATGGGGGCACGGTTCGCCTACGTGAAGGCCACCGAGGGGACCACCTACAAGAACCCGTACTTCGGCGCCCAGTACGGCGGCGCACTCGCCTCTGGCATCATTCGCGGGGCATACCACTTTGCCCTTCCCGGGGTTTCGACGGCCGCGGCCCAGGCTGACTATTTCGTCAACAACGGCGGCGGCTGGACAGGGGACGGAAAGACCATGCCCCCGCTTCTCGATATCGAGTACAACCCCTACACTTCGCTGGGAAACACCTGCTACGACATGAGCCAGGCGGCGATGGTCAACTGGATCGCAGCCTTCTCCAACCGGGTGCTGGCAAGGACCGGGCGCCTGCCCATGATCTACACGACCACCGACTGGTGGACCCAGTGCACGGGCAACTCCGGCGCATTCAGTCGCCAACCGCTGCATCTGGCTTCCTATTCGCGCTACGTGGGATCCATGCCAAACGGCTGGGGTACGTACAGTGTTTGGCAGTACAGCGCCACCGGGCCCTTCGCCGGGGACTCCAACGCCTGGAACGGAACGCTCGCCAGCCTGCAGAAGTTTGCCGCAACGGCCGACGGCACCGTACCAACACCCTCCATCACGTCGTTGGGAGATGTGGTGGCGGCGGACTCCTCCGGCATCCTCTGGGATTATCCGGCCACCGGCAGCGGGACGTTCCGCACGCGCAAACAGATAGGCGTCGGCTGGAGCGGGCTGCGGTCCATCAATGCCATCGACTGGAACGCTGACGGCGTCCTTGACCTCGTCGCCCAATGGAACACAGGACGGGTCAACGTCTATCTGGGGATTGCTGCCGGCGGATTTGCCACCGGCCCGGTGCTCGCGGCTTCGGGCTGGGGCAACTACCAACTGACGATCGGCTACTGGTACAACAGCAGCTACTACCCGCAAATTATCAGCCGCGACGACTCAGGCGTACTGCGCCTGTGGCAAAACACCTCGGGCGCCGGTGTGAGCGGCGGAACAGCCATCGCCCAGGGCTGGGGCGGCCTCAACCTCACCATGATCGACTTTGACGGTGACGGCAACCAGGACATTCTGGCCCAGAACCCGGCCGGCCAGATGCTGCTGTACCGCACGAACGGCAGCGGGCTCTTCGTCGCCGAGGCCCGCAGGACCATCGGCAGCGGCTGGCACAACATGACAAGTGTCACCGTCACCACGAACTTCAAGGGGGCCGCCACGAACGGCCTCATGGCCCGCAATACCAGCGGACAGCTCTACTACTATCCGGTGCCCGGCAACTCCGCTTGGGGTACGGTCACCGCCATCGGAACGGGCTGGAACAATTACCTTATCGCCGGCGGCGAAACCATCAACGTCACCACGGCCCCGCCAACACCGCCGGCTGCGACACCTTCGATCACCTCGGCTTCCGACGTCGTAACCGTCGATGCTGCAGGCAATGTCTACCGCCGCAGCTCGGGTGCCGGAACGCTGGGAACCGCCACCAAGATCGGTACCGGCTTTACCGGGGTGGCATCTATCCACGTCATCGACTGGAACGCCGACGGCATCCAGGACCTGGCCACACTGAGCACCACAGGAGTGCTGGGAATCCAAACCGGGCTGGCGGCCGGCGGCTTTGCAGCACGGACTGTTCTCGCCACGGGCTTGTCCGGAGCCGATGTCACCTTCGGACCCTGGGTCAAGGCCGCCAAGTATCCCGGCGTGGTCGTCCGCACCGCCGCCGGCACACTCCAGTTCCGGGCGAACCCATCGGGCGGCGTGCTCGCCCCTGCCACAACCGTCGCCTCCGGTTTCGCGCGGACGGACGTCTCCATGGCGGATGCCGACGGCGACGGGAACCAGGATCTTGTGGCAGTTGATTACCTGGGCCGGATGACGCTCTACCGCTCCGGCGGAACAGGAACGCTGGTCTCAGAACCCCGCAAGCTGATGGCCAGCGGCTGGAATACCTTGAACAGCATCAGCCCGGCCAGGGGCTTCGCAGCGGCCGGATCGGACGGGCTGCTCGCACGCGACCGCTCGGGGGAGTTGAGCTACTATCCACTGACGGGTGGCGCCCTCGGTGCCAAGTCCGTGCTGCCCTCGGGCTGGAACGGTCTCCTCATCGGCGGCAGCGGGCTCCTTGTGCCAGAACGGGCCATCACCAGCACCGCAGACGTCCTGACCGTTGACGCCGCCGGCGGGCTCTGGAACCGCCCGGCCGGAAATTCCTCGGTTGGCAGCCCTTACCAGATCGGCGTGGGGTGGTCCGGAATGAAGTCCCTGAACGTGGTGGACTGGAACGGTGATGGCGTCGCCGACGTCCTGGCCCAGAGGTCCAACGGCGTGTTGTCCCTGTATCCAGGTTCGGCGTCCGGCGGGTTTTCGGCGCCCTTCACCGTTGCTTCCTCAGGCTTCGCCCAGACCACCCTGGTCACCGGCAAGTGGGTCTCCGGATCCCGGTACCCGGGCCTGGTGGGTTATGGCTCCGACGGCGCCCTCTATTACTGGGCAAATGCCACCGGACGCACCTTCAGTACACCCGTCCGGATCGGAGCCGGCTGGTCGGGCCTGAAGCTGGCCATGATTGACTACGATTCAGACGGCAAGCAGGACCTGCTGGCCGTCAACTCCACAGGAGCCATGCGGCTCTACCGCTCCACCGGCGCGAACAGGTTCATCTCAGAAACCAGGAAAACCGTCGGCAGCGGCTGGCAATCATTCCGCCAGTTCTCGGCAAACAGGGGCTTTGCCGGAAACACCAGCAAGGGCGTGATGGCCGTTCAGGCCGATGGACAGTTGCGCTACTACCCGGTGACGGCCGGAAGCCAGTGGGGTACGTCCTTCATCGCCGGATCGGTGGGAACGGTTTCCGTGGTGTCGTCCACCTCCGGCGCCAGCTAAAGTCCCCGAACACAAAGGCGGCTTCCCGATCATCCGGGGAAGCCGCCTTTCTGTTTAACTGTCCGGGGCCGCTACGGCTCAGGCACGCGTTGTCTGAGCAGCCACAATCGCTTCAACGGCCTTCTGCCACGCCAGCACCTGGGACTCGGCCGAGAGTGGACGGGCTGCTGCGTCCGCTGCGCGCTTCCACTCGGAAATCTTCTCCGCCGTCAGCCCGTGCAGGGTGTTCCGCAGCGAGTCCGCCGAGAAGTCAGACGTCACAGCACCCAATCCGTACTGCTCCACGAGAGCGACCATCGCCGGCGACGGGCCGACGATGAGGCCAATGCGCGCCTGGACGGCTTCGAAAAACTTATTCGGCAGGGCGTTCTTAAGGTTGAAGTTCGTGGGCGGCAGAAACACCAGGGAGACATCGTACTCGCTGAGCGTAGCCACGAGCTGGCTGTAGGGTACGGGGTCACGGAACCGGATGGCAGGCACTGAAGCTGCCTTCTCCTTGAGCTCGGCCACATAATCCGGTTCATTGGGCATCACGATCATGTCCAGGGTCAGCCAGTCCGGCGCATCCCGCATGGCCTCAATGAAGTTTTCAAGCTTGCGGTAACGCTGGCCCGCAGCGCTGTGGATGAGGCGGACCGGGGTGCCTACGGCCCGCACCTCACGTTCGGAGTAGGGTGCCGCGTTGGTCACCACGCCCGCAGCCACCCTGTAGTCCTTGGTGTATTCGTCTGCAATTCCCTGGGATACAGTGGTGACCGATTCGGCCAAGGGAAGGTATCGCCGGCAGAGCCAGCGCATGAACGGCGCCACGAACAGCCGCCACTTGAGGTCATCCTCTTTTTCTCGGGGGGCAAATTCGTGCAGGTCGGCATGGACACCCAGCCTCGGCTGAAGCTCCAGCGCAAGCGGAAGCGTGTTCAAATCGTTGGCGAGAATAACGTCGAATTCCCCGCGCGGAAGGATGCCGCGCGCAGCCGAGACAGCGGTCAGCCCGTCGTAGACGCGCGGATAGCGGCGCGTGACGAGGCCCAGCTTGTCGGAGGGCCAGCCGCGGGAATCGGCGGGCAACGCGAAATGGCTGTCCACCCCATCGGGGGCGTCACCGTAGCCGCACGTTGAAACGCGGTACTTGCCTTTAAAAAGCTCAACCTGCTTGAGGACCCTGGGATCCGAGCGAATGGGCGAAAAGGTCAGGATCAACAGCGAGGGCAGCTCAGTCATATGGTCCAACATTACTGCCCTCCGTGGGCCGGTGGTGTCAGGCGCCGGTCAGGCTCCGCATCCTTGCGTTCGAGGGGCCCGTCATTGCCGGGGGGCGGCGTCTCGTCCAAGGCAATCCTCCGGGAAAGCTTGGTCAGGGTGGATTCCATGTGCCGGAAGCGCTGGTAGGTCGTAGCCATGAAGACCAGGAAACTCACGATCAGGCCATAAAGCACCAGGTCTGTTCCGCGGCCGATGCCGAGCAGTCGGGCCACACGGGTCAGCAGTTCCGGGAAGAAGATCGAAAGTGCTGCCAGGCAGGCGAAGAGAACCAGCATGATGCGGCGGATGGCAAGATGCCTGGCATTGGAGCCGCCTCGCATCAGTGCAAGCGAGACAATGATGACGGCAAGGACAAGTGCTACCTGGACAATGATCTGCACAATTTCACCTAAAGAAGAGGTCGGCGACGATATTGACCGAGTTCAGCAACGACTGGCCTTTGGATTTCGAGTAGTCCGTGTAGATGATCTCCACCGGGTGCTCCACCCAGCGCGGGTTCATCTCGGCAAGCTGATGGACCAGCTCGGAGGCGTGAGCCATCCGGTTCTGCTGCAGATGGATGTTCCGGGCGACGTTGGGGCTGAACGCGCGAAGGCCGTTATGGGCGTCCGTCAGAGCCATTCCCGTAGACATCCGGGACTGAACAGCGGCCGTCCGCAGAACCAGCCGTTTCAGGGGTGAGAGCTTGGTGCGGTTGTCGAGGAACCGGGACCCGAGCACGACGTCGGCTTCGCCCGAACGGATCCGGTCGGCCATGGCCAGTGCGTCTACCACGCGGTGCTGGCCGTCGGCGTCGAAAGTAACAATGCAGTCCAGCTGCGGGTCCTGCAGCGAATACTCGATTCCCGTCTGCAGCGCCGCCCCCTGGCCCAGGTTTACCGGGTGCTGGACAACGACGGCGCCGGCCTGGCGGGCGATGTCCTGCGAGCCGTCGGTGCTGCCGTCATCAACACAAACAACGTGCGGAAATTCCTTCCGCAGCCCCTCGATGACGGTGCCGACGACGGACGCTTCGTTGTACATGGGTATGACTATCCAGGTTCGACTCACCCGTCAAGTATTCCACAGGCGACATGCCATGGACTCATCGGCGGGGTCTGACGGACGATCACTTCCGCAGTGCCTCGCGGAGTGCGTGCAGCATGGCGATGGGTCCGTGCACCAGCCCGGCACCTGTGTTGTTCCGCAGATGCCAAACGGAGCGGTCAGCGGTAAGGTCAGCGGCCACGACGACGTCCGAGCTCCGGAACTTTTCCTGAAGGTCCACCCGGCCGGCGAGGGTCCGCGCAAGGCGCCTGGACTCGAGATTGTCCCTCAGAAGCCGTCCGGCAACACCAACCGGGCCGGGCTTTCCTGCGGCGGCTGACACCAGCGAGGCGAACCGGCTGCCGCGTGGTTTTGCCAACGGCACCACGGTCAGACGGTCGTCCCCGGCCGTGACGGTCGGCTCGCGGTCATACGCGTAGACTGCCGTCCCGGTCATCTCGCCAGCATGCTGACCTACGGCGCCCAGTGCACGGTTCCACAAATCATCAATGACGGCCTGCGGGTGGCTGCTGCGGCCGACGACGATACTTACGTGCAGCGGTTTGGCGGGAGTCACGCCTGGCTCCTTTCCTCGGTGGCCGGCTGCGGATTGACCGCGCCGTGCCCTGCAATTCCCCGCAGCTCGGCAATGACCGGCTCCAGGATCGTGCTGCGGAGGAACTGCTGGCCGTAGGCCCAGGCAGCGGCCCAGCGCTTTTCGTCCGGCTCCTGCAGTGCGTCGGCGCAATCACGAAGGGCAATGGCTATCCCTTCGGGGGTAAGTTCCTCCGCAGGGAACCACAGCGGGTAATCCCGCAGGAGGTCCGTGGCGGCGTTCTCCATGTCGTGCACGGAGACGATCGGCAGCCCGGTGGCCAGGTACTCAGTGGTCTTGCCGCCCGTCACGTATTTGCCGCTGGACAGCAGGAGAATCAGGGCATCCATGCTGCCGTAGAACCCGGCGACGTCGCGCTTGGAGATTGGGCCGTCGTACCGGAGGCCGTTCTGGCGCCCGGATCCGAAGATTTCGAGAATTTCTGCGCCGGCCGCCCCGGAAGCGCTCAGCTTCCCGCGGAACACCGCCTCCGCCTGCGGGCTGTCCGGACCGAAGGCGGCGCTCCACCCGTCCAGGAATTCCTGCAGCGGCATGTTCACGTACTGTAGCGTGCCGAGGTAACCAAAGCGTGGGCGTTCAGCAGGCTGTGCGGCAGGTCTGGCGTGCCCTGGCTGGGGATCGAAGCCGTTGGCGACCACCCGCATCAGATGGGCCGACTCCGGATAGCGGCGTGCATACTCGTCCCGGATCTGGTTGTTGACGAACCAGACCTGGGCGGCATCGCGCAGGTATTCGGCTTCGCGCTTCCCCACGGCACTGTCCGGGGTGAAGTCTTCGGCCCCGGAAATGGTGTTAAAAGCCCATGCGTCGCGGTAGTCCATGACGTACGGGACGCCCTCAAGCGCCCGGGCAACGCCAAATGCCACGTATGGGCTGGCCGATGCCATGACCAGGTCAACGGGCTTGTCCGCGTGGATGTTTCGGGCAGCCTCGCTGGCGGGCTTCAGCCACGCCCCGTGGAAGTCCTCGGGGAAGTTCCGCCGGCTGCGGCGGCGCAGGGCATCCTTCCAGAGGTAGGGAGCCTCGATCCTGAACCGCGAGTACCGGCGCAGGTCTCCCTTGGCCGGTTCCTCCGCGCCCCCGTCGTCCACTGCGACAACCCGGATGGCCGGGTGGACCGATTCCGCCAGCTTCTCATCCACTCCCGAGATCTGAGACCAGACCTGCGGGTCGACTGTGAGGACCGTGACGTCCCATCCGTCCTCGGCGAACGCATTGGCTACCGCTGTGCAGCGGTAAACGGATGATGCGGTACTCGGGGGAAAGGCGAAAGCGATGTAGAGCAGGTGGGGCTTGGTCATCGAGCGTTCTCCAGCGCTTTGGCGTAGCCCGCTTCCAGTCTAGGCAGCATGACCTCAGCGCTGTGATTTCTGCGCACATACGCCGGGCCGTCAAGGCGTTGGGACAGCCCGCGGGGGTCCTGCAGCGATTCCAGCACCGCCTGGCCGACGTCCGCCCGCGCTACCGACACCGTTGCCAGGTCGTCCGGGTAGCCGGACACCGGATCGGCGACGACGACGGGAACACCGATCCCCAGCGCCTCCAACTCGCTCGTGGCGAGGATGCCGGCCACCTGTCCCACTGCCACGTGGGCGCTGGCCATCTCCAGCAGGAATCTGTCCTTGGGCATCTTGGGCAGCAGGGTCACCCCCAGTGCCGCGACCTCGGCGGCCCGGTCTCCCCAGTCCAGTCCAACAATGTCGACGTCGTTCCGCCCGATTGCGGCAACCACGTCTGCCGCTGTCTTGACTAAGGCGTCACCACCCTTGGAAGCGTCCCAACGTGACGGAAAGAACACCCGCGGCCTGGCCGCGGGATTCCAGGCCGGCAGTTCGTCCGGCTCCACGGGAATCGGGAAGTACTCGGCGTCGGGCCTGACGCTTTCCGCCTTCTCCCGGACGTCAGGAGTCATGTACCACACGTGCCCGGCGCCGTCGATGTCGCTCTTCATCACGGCGTGGTGCTGGTCCTGCCAGTAGTTCTCCCGGATGTCCGTTCCGTGCAGGGTAAGGGCGTAGGGGCGGGAGAACACGCCGCGCGCCCACTTGGCCCGTCCGCCCATGTTCACGTGCCACAGCTGGGTACGGGGGTAAGCCGCTGCCTGCTCAAGCCGGAACCGGTAATAAGCCGCTTTGGTTCCGCCCCTGGTCCACGGGCCCTGGATAATTTTCCAAGGCTTCCCATGGCTGACGCCCGCTTTCACGATGGTCTTTCCCACGTCAGCGCAGTCAAACAGTTGGGTCACCCTGATTTGGTCGCTCATGCCTTCATCCTCTCATTGAGACCCTGCCGGGGCCGATTTCAGACATCCCCGCGACCCGATCCCCGGCATTGGCCACGGCCCGGCCCATCACAGCCGGAGCGGAGCCCGGCGGTAGTATGGAGGGACTCTTCCCCTTCCGTTCTGGAGTAATTTCTTGAGACAACTGCGCCGCACCATGCGCGAACTGCTGCCGCTTCTGCCTATGAATGCGCGGAGATTCCTCCTGCTTTTCGGCGTCCTCTCAGCAGTTCTGGCGCTTCTCGACGCAGCCGCCCTCGGCGTGTTCGCCCTCGTGCTTAACCAGATCCTCAAGGGCGGACAGATGAGCCTGCCCCTGATCGGGTCCATGAGCCAGGAGTTCGGGCTGCTGTTGCTCGTCGGGTCCGCCATGGTGATGATCCTGAAGTCGGTGCTGAACATCTGGCTGCAATGGGTCTCCACCAGGAAATTCGCCGATTACGAACTCGAGATCGGCACGGTGCTGTTCCAGAGCTACATCCGGGCTCCGTGGACCGAACGCATGAAGCGATCCACGGCTGAGCTGGTGCGAATGATCGACGTCGGCATTGCCAACACGGTATCGGGCGTACTCCTTCCGGCGGTTACGCTGCCTGCCATGGCGCTGACCTTTGTTTCGGTCCTGGTGGTCCTGATCGGCGCGTCGTGGCAGACGGCGCTGGCGACGCTCGTCTACCTCGGCGCCATCGCAGCATTCCTTTACTTGTGGCTCTCCAAGAAGTCCTACGAGGCCGGCAAGGTGAACCGCGACGCCGCCATGCGGATGTCCACCCTGGTGTCCGAAATGCTGGCTGCACTGAAGGAAATCACCCTCCGCGACAAGGCGGACGAGGTGGGCGGCATCGTGATGGAGAGCCGTGAGACCGCCGCACGGTCCCGCTCGAACATCCGGTTCATGGGCGCGGTGCCGAAGTTCGTGATCGACATGGCCCTCATTGGCGGCTTCCTTCTCATCGGTACCGTCGGCTACCTCATCGGAGGTATCGAAGCCGCGATGTCGTCCGTGGCGATCTTCGGCCTGGCAGGCTTCAAGATGGTCCCCGCGCTTACCGCCATGCAGTCACAGCTGACGGTTGTTCAGTCCACTCTCCCCTACACCGAGACAGTGATGCGGGACATCAAGGACGCCGCCGAGTTCCGCAAGCACGCGGAAAAGCTGGGCAAGACTCCTATCCGGCACGAGCCGAAAATGCTGGAACTCAAAAACGTCGAGTTCACGTATCCCGGTGCCGGCCAGCCCGCCGTCCGGAACATCAACCTGCAGCTGCCCATGGGCTCCTCCATTGGAGTGGTGGGACAGTCGGGTGCAGGCAAGTCCACACTGATCGACATCTTCTTGGGCCTGCTGACCCCTTCCGCCGGAACCATGACCCTCGACGGCGTTCCGCTCCAGGATGTACTGGCCGACTGGCGTAAACGCGTTGGCTACGTGCCTCAGGAAGTCGCCATCTTCGACGGCACCGTGGCCCAGAACGTCGCCCTGACCTGGGGCAGTGACGTCGACGAGGACCGCGTCCGCACCGCATTGCAGCGCGCCCAGCTCCTGGAGACCATCGAGTCCCGCAAGGACGGCATCAACGGCCGGGTCGGCGAACGCGGCCTAGCCTTGTCAGGCGGCCAGCGCCAGCGCCTCGGTATTGCCCGCGCCCTGTACATGGATCCGCTCGTTCTGGTGCTGGACGAGGCGACGAGCGCACTCGACACGGCCACCGAGGCGGCCGTAGCCCAGGCCATCAGTGAATTGCACGGCGAAATCACCGTCATCTCCGTGGCGCACCGCCTGTCGACCATCCGCAACAACGATCAGGTGTGCTTCATGAAGGAAGGAACCATCCTCACCCAGGGCACGTTCGACGAGGTTGTCCGCGCGAACCCGGACTTTGCCCAGCAGGCAGCCCTTGCGGGGCTGCACTCACCGGCCGGAGTGACGGCAGCCGGCAGCTAACGGGCCGGCCGGCAGCTGCTCCTCTGCCGGCTGCTAGGCCTTGCCGGCCGAGATCCTGGCATACAGCGTCGTCAGTCGCGGCACAAAGGCTGCCGCGTCGTAGCGGGGCAGTGCCCAGTCCCGTCCGCCCAGCTGTTGGGTGACCGCCACGGGGTCATCCAGGGCTGCCACGACCTGCTCCACCACGTCCTCATCGGTTCCCTCGATCACTGGAGGCGTGGTGCCGTCGTCGGGCCTCGGGAGCCGGGAGCCCAAGGCGGCGAGGGGGGCACCCATGCAGAGGGCCTCGAACTCGCTGGTGGCGAAGTTATTGGTTGCCTGGCCAACGGTCACGTGTGCCTGTGCCATGATCCTGTGGAAGTCATCCTGCGGCATCCGTTCCAGCAGGGTCACCCCGTTCCGGCGGGCAGCTTCGGCGCCGGGACCCCAGTTCAGGCCAAGGATTTCTGCACGGTTTCCGACGGCGGCGCTCAGCTTGCGCGCCAGCTCCAGCTGCCGCTCGACGCCTTTGTCGTCATCCCAGCGCGAGACGAAAAGTATGGAAGGCCGCCCGCCGGGATGCCACGAGGGCAGCGCCGCCGCGTCCACGAGAGCAGGAAGGAACTCGGCATCTGGACGGGCGCGGCGGGCGTTCTCCGCGGTGTCGTTGTTGGCGAAGAAAACGTGGGCGGCCCCGTCGATCGCCTGCTGGATCTCGCCGTGGAACTGCGGGTCCGTCCACTGCTTGCGGATATCGGTCCCGTGGAGGGTCAGCGCGTACGGCCGGCGCGGCATGCCGCGCTCCCGCAGCAGCCGTGCGCTCGTCCCGTAGTGGACATGCACGACGTCGGCCGCGCGAAGGCGGAGCGCCCGGCGCGCGACGAAGGGAACGAACCGTGCCCGGGCGAGGAGCGGGTTCCTTGGGGCAGCGGTCATGGGCCGGACCTGCTCCGGCGGCATGTAAGACCATTCGATGCCGGCCCTCGCCGCGGCCCGCACCATGTTGCGGGCCACGAAGGCGCAGTCGTTGAACTGAAGAACCCTGGGTTCGGACTTCAATAATTTCCCTAACGCGTAGTTGTAGACAGTCGCTTTTCAGGCACGGGCCAGCGCCGCCGTATAGGCACGGTCGAACAGCTCGCCCACGGCCTCCGGTGAGAACCTCTCCCGGATGGGGCGCGCGATGTCCTCCGCGGGCACGTCCTTGAACGCCTCCCTCGCGTCCAGCACCGCCCGTCCCAGCGATTCGGGTGTCACGTCCTCCACCAGCCTGCTGTTGGAGGCATCCGCGTAATCGCTGAAGCCTCCCACCCTCGTGGCAACGACGGCGCGGCCGGCGGCGAGCGCCTCGGCCGCCGACGTGAAGAAGTTCTCCTGGGCGGTCGGAAGGAAGAAGAGGTCGGCTGCCGACAGGTGCCGGGCCACCTCGGCAGGCAGAACCGAGCCAGCAAGCGTGACGTGGTCTCCCAGTCCGAGCTCCGCAATGCGGGACTCAACCGCTGCCCGCAGCGGTCCGTCCCCCACCCAGGTCAGGTGCGCCGCCGTGCCGTGGTCCCTCAGCCAAGCGATGGTGTCCACCGCTTCCAGCGGGCGCTTTCTGGCAACCAGTCCCCCGACGGCGGCCAGCCGGAGCGGATTCCCGAAAGAGGCAGGAACGACGGCGCCCCGCCCCTTGACAACGCACGGCACCACCGTTGCGGCGCCCGGCCGGGCAAAGCGCTGCATCTCCGTGCTCAGCTGTCCGGTAACACCGGTAACCACATGGGGCAGTCGCAGGACCGCCCGGATTCCGGCCAGCTTTTCCCACAGGGGCGAAACACTCGCCGGGTTGACCACGCCGTTCCAGTGTTCCGTGTGCACCCAGGCCCGTCCCCGGCCCGCAAGAGTCCGGGCGGCCCAGGGCAGCATCGTGACGAGGACGGAGGAGAACGCCATCGTGTGGACGGCGTCCGCCCAGGCCATTTCCCGCGCCAGCGTCCTTGCCGCCTGCACGAGCGTGAAGGGGCGTTTGGGGTCGGCAGCAATGCGCCGCACCGGTGTTCCCTCCCACAGGCCTGACGACTTCCCCGGCATGCCAAGCGCGCTTCCGAGCCGCACATGGACCACCCGCACATCGTGTCCCCGGCCGCGGATCGCCTCCACATGTTCGGCGTTGAACGGCGCCTCGGTGGGGTTTTCGTCATGGGGGTACCACGTGGCAACTACCAGGATCTTCATGTGTTCCTTTGGCGTGTCTGGAATTTTAGGCGGGCGGGCGCTACACGAGGGCCGAGGCGCTCATGAACCGGAAGGGGGCTTCCGGGTGCAGCACCCTGGTGACGTCGCGGGGCACCCACGTCTGCGGGCTGGTAAAGCGGCGCCGGGCCCTGGCCAGCGACTTCATCACGTCCACGTCCGGTTCCTCGCGTGCGACGGCGTCGAGCAGTTTTCTGTCCGCCAGCGAGAGCGGACGGGCAGCATGCGGCGCACGGAACAGCAGCTTCCGCAGCTCCTGGGCCATCTCCCGCGCGTCCTCCTTGTCCCATGTCCCGGCCTCGGCCCGCAGCAGGACGTGCCCAAAGACGTGCACGCGGATAATCTTGGTAACGATCGCTTCCCTGGCGCGCTGCGGAAGCCCCGCAAACCACTCGGACAGCACGAGGTCGGTGGCGAAGGCCAGGTCCTCCGTGACCGGCCGCGGGGTGTGGGTCACCCGGACGGCGGCGTCGGCGTGCACGAGGTAGCGCGGCAGGCCCCGCCCGTAGCTGATTTTGGCGCCGGAGAACCACAGCTTCGCGGAGAAGGACTGGTCCTCCCCCGTGGCGTAGCGCGGCGGGAACGTGAGGCCGAGTTGCCGCACGAGTGAGAGTTTCAGCAGGCCCAGCGGCGCGGTCCGGTACGTGAGTCGGTCCGCCACCGGATCCAGGTGGCCGCGCCGGGTACGCCGGACCACCGGGGTGCGGATCACGCCGCCCCCTGCATGCGCCATGGGGGCGATCAGGACGTCGGCCCCGCCGCGTTCGGCAGCATCCACCCACTGCGCCAGGGCGCCGGGTTCGATGGAATCATCGCTGCCCATAATGGCCACCCAGGTGCCGGTGGCTTCGGCAATGCCGTGGTTGAAGGGACCCGCCGGGCTCTTGATGCCGTCCACGTAGTGCAGGAAGCGGACCAGCTCCCGGTGTCCGGGAGCCACGCGGTCCCGGATCGGTTCCACGTCCGTGTTGTGGCAGACAACGTTGATCCGCAGGCGCCGCGGCGCTCCGGCCTCCGCGGCCAGGCCGCCCTCCAGCAGGGACGCAACGGCGCGCCCCACCGGCCGGTCCGGGGTGTGCACGGCAATCACCACGTCGAGCAGCACGGAATCCTGTGTTTTGTTGTCCACCCAGTAAGGTTATCGCGGGTCCAATGAAACCTTGCCGAGGAGCACGCACACCCCCATGAGCCAGAGCATCGAAGTGGTCATTCCCGTCCATGATGTAGAACGACCCTTCAAACGCGCTGTCAGCTCCGCCCTGGCACAGCGGGCCGAGTTGTCCCGGCTGGGCGTTGAGCTCCGGGTGACAGTGGTGCTGCACAACCTCGGCGCCGCAGCCGCGGAGGTCAGCACGGGCGCCGGGCCTGCGGCCGGCGACGCCGAGTTCGACGGCGTCACCTGGCTGACGTGCGACGACGGCGTCAGGTCCCCCGCAGGACCCCGCAACCGTGCGCTGGACGCAACCACGGCAACGTTTCTGAGCTTCCTTGACTCGGATGACCACCTGGAGCCCGGTTCCCTGGCCGCGTGGTGGAAGGCAGCCCAGCCGAACAGCGCTTCCGTGGTCATCGCGCCGCTGCGCACCCCGGAAGGAACCATCCTTCCGGCGCCCCGCATCCGGCCTTCGAAGCCGGCCGTCCTGGATCCCCTCAAGGACGGGCTCGCCTACCGGAGCGTCCCGTACGGACTGCTCCGGCGCTCCGCTCTCACCGACGTCGGCTTCCGCTATGCGGAGGGGCTGCGGACCGGCGAGGACATCGAGGCAACCCTAAAGCTCTGGTTCCGCTCCGGCCCCGTCTGCTACCCGTACGGCGCCCCCGCTTATCACCAGACCGACGACTCCGGCGCCGGCCGCGTCACCAGCTCCCTGAGCAGCCTGGCGGACGAGTTCAGGTGGCTGGAGCGGCTGCTCGCGTCCGAATGGCTGCAGCAGGCCACGCTGGCTGAGCGCAGGGCCGTGGCACTGAAGGTTCTGCGGGTGCACGGCATCGGTGCGCTGCTTCGCCGGGCCGGCGCCTCCGGCGTCCCGGATAATGCCCTGTGGAATGAGGCGGAGCGTGCCTACTGGGCGGACATATCCTCCCGGCTGTACGCCTTTGCCGGCGGCCAGCTGCCGGAACTGAGCCGTCGGGACGCGGAACTGACCCGGGCGGCCGCCGCAGCGGCCGATGTTCAGTCGCTGCGAACCGCCGTCGAACGCCACCGGACGGCGGGCCGCCTGGGTGATTTAGTCCCGGCGCGTCCCGCCGCGATCCTGTCCCGGGACTCAGTGCTGCGGCACTACCTGATGGAACGGCAGCGCGCCCGGGCCGGCGTCTTTTCCCCGTCCTGACCCCGTGCAGGCGGCCCCGGGCGGAAATCTGCGCGGCCTGCAACTAAACTGGAACCCATGCGAATTCTCAGCGTCGTTGGCGCACGTCCCCAGTTTGTGAAACTTGCGCCGATTGCGGCGGCCATGAAGGGCCAGGCAGAACACCTGATCGCCCACACGGGCCAGCACTATGACGAGCTCATGAGCGATGTGTTCTTCCGCGACCTCGGCATCCCCGCACCGGACTTCAACCTTGGCGTGGGCTCGGGCAAGCACGGAGCCCAGACCGGTGCCATGCTGCACGGGCTCGAAGAAATCCTGGAACAGTCTGCCCCTGATTGCGTCCTCGTTTACGGTGACACCAACTCCACCCTCGCCGCGGCCATCGCCGCCATCAAGATGCACATCCCTGTCGCGCACCTTGAGGCGGGCCTGCGGTCCTTCAACCGCCGGATGCCCGAAGAGCACAACCGTGTCCTGACCGACCACAGCGCCGACCTCCTGCTCGCCCCCACCGAGGTGGCTGTCAAGCACCTCGCCACCGAGGGCCTCGCCGAGAGGACGGTCCTGGTGGGAGACGTCATGACCGACGTCCTCTTCAAGGTCCGCGACATGCTCGACGGCGGCGACCAGCCCCTCCCGGTCGACGCGGCCCCGGGCGAATACTACGTCTGCACCATCCACCGGCCGGACAACACCGATTCCCCGGAACGCCTCTCCGCCATCGTCGGGTCCTTGGCCAGCCTGCAGAAGCCGGTCTTCCTGCTGGCCCACCCCCGGCTCGTCAACCTTGCGGCCAAGCACGGCATTGAGCTGGAGCAGGGGGCGGTGCGCGTTGCGTCGCCGCTCGCCTACCCGCAGCTGGTCCACGCCGTCCGGAACAGCGCCGGCGTCATCACCGACTCCGGCGGACTGCAGAAGGAAGCCTTCCTGCTCCGCACCCCTTGTACGACGATCCGCCCCGAAACTGAATGGGTGGAGACCGTCGAACTCGGCTGGAACGTGCTGGTGAGCAAGGACCTGACCGTCCTTGCGGACACGGTGCAGCGTCCGGCGCCGGCGGCGACGGATGCCACTCCCTACGGCGACGGCCATGCCGCCGAACGCACCGTGGCAGCCCTGATTGAGGCCTTCGGAAGCTGACAAGCCCTTAAGAACAGAGACCTCCGGAACCGGCGCGGGACGCCCGTTCCGGAGGTCTTCCTTTTGCAGTGCTAGCTGCAGGCCACCACTTTGAACAGCTTCGCGTTGCCCTGCTGGTCCACGAGCTGGACCGCTCGCGAGGATGCGAGGTTCTGCAGGCCCTGGTACGTCCTGCTCTGCGGGTGGTTCAAGAGATACTGGGTGCCAAAGTCCAGGGCGTAGGAAACCTTCGTCGCCTTCACTGCGTCACACACCGCGGGTGAGGTGCCCGCGTCCGCGAGGGACTCCGCCACGACCCGCATGCTCTTGCTCTCCCGCTGGCCCATGTGGAATTCGAGCACCTTGCGGTCCGCGAAAGCGTAGGCAAGCGAGCCGCCGTTCCACGGGTTCACCGCGATGACAGCGTCCTCGGGAACCTCGGAATCAAGGCGGTCCAACAGGGCATATTCGTCGGATGACAGGATGGAGTCCTTCGTGTCGCGCTCGAAGTAGTACTGGCTGGACGCCACATATCCCCGCACCGGACCGGCCTGCGCGGCCCAGCCAAGGGCAAGGCAGACCGCCAGGATGCCGGCGAAGCCCGCAACGCCGGTCAGCCGCAGCCGGCGGATCCCAGCGGTTGGCAGCTTCAGGGCAAGGACGCCGGCGGCCGCCTTGGCGGTGTCAGCCGTGGCCAGCACGCCCAGGGCGGCAAGCACCACGGCGAAAATGGGAAGGTAGGCCGCGAGGCGGTAGGTGTCCTGGTACCAGGTTCCGGTGAAGAACGCCCGGGCCCAGCCGGCGGCAAAACCGGCGTCCACAACGTACAGGAACCCGGCCACGACGTAGCACCCAAGCAACCAGAGCTGTGTCCGCCGCCGAATGATCCTGGCGATGCCAATCAGCGCCAACACCGAAATCAGGACAGCGGCGTCCGTCTTCATGGGCCCGTTCGCAATCACTTCGCCGATGGCCCCGGGCACCGTCTGGTGCGGGGTCCAGCCGTTGTACGGCGCCGGGCGGAGCTTCTGCCACGCCACCACAACGGCAACCGCGCCCGCCACCGTGGCAAGGGCGACGACCGCGAATTTCTTCGGCGCCGCCTTGGTACGGATCAGCTCCCGGAAGTAGCGGAAAAGCCGTGCCAGAATGACCGGAATGCTGAAGGCCAGAAGTGCGTTGACGGCGCTCATGTGCGACAGGGCCAGCCCGGGAACTGCCACGAGGAGGGCAAGCCAGGCCCGCAGCGGAGGTTCACGGAGCGTCGGTGACAGCCGGCAGACGAAGATAACCGCGGCGACGCCGGCGGGCAGCGCGCTGACGGAGAGCAGATTGGGGAACAGCGGACCCCACACCAGCAACAGGTACGGAAAGGCGAGGAAACCCGCCGACAGGACGCCCGCGGCCATGAGGCCAACAGGGCGCGGCCCAATGACAACACGCGTCAGGAACACCACGGAAACGGGCCAGATTACCGCCGAAGCCACGAGGTTGACGGCGTTCACCGAGACAGGCACGGACGCGCCGGTCAGCTGGGTCACGAGGGCGGCCAGCGAATGCCACACCGCGGGATACACGGAAGAGAGCCCTCCGGTCCCGCCGGCCATGCTGCCGAGGTTCAACGTTGAGGCGTTGCCCGTGTCCAGCACATAGCGGACCGCGTTCAGATGGAAGACGTTGTCGTAGCGCTGGGAGATATTGTCGGGTTCACCGATCAGCTGGATGACCCGGCGGGCGATGAGCAGTGCACCGACGGCAACACCGATGGCGCCGGCCGCCAGGGTCGGCCAGCCGTCACTCTGCTGCACCGCATGCTGGAGAGCCGTGGCCTCCTGGCGCCGCCATGGGCGGCGGGTCACGGCCCATGCTGCCACGGACGCCAGGGCAGCGGTTCCAAGCACGACGCCGATCCCCCACTCCAGGTGGACGAACGGCGCGAGTACGGCGCCAACGCCCGCGATCGACAGGGACAGCACGGGAGCCAGTCCCAGCAGGCTGGTGCGCCGGAACCCGAGAGACCAGGCAAGCGCAGCACCGGGAAGGAGAACCACGGCCCCGGCCGCTAGCAGGGCCGGCAGCGAAGTCAGCCAGGACAATTTTCCTCCAAGAGTGATTACGGATCGGGCCGGGTTCGGCTGGGCGGTCGCAGCGGTGAAGCTTGCGGCAGCAGTTGAAGCTTACGGCAGTGCGAGGATTGCGGGACGCTAGTTTCCGCGGAGCCGGCTGATCACGTCAGCCACCGGGCCGTCCATGATGACCCGCCCGTGTTCCAGAAGCACTCCGCGTTCGCAGACATGGGCCACCAGGTCGAGGTCATGGCTGACCACCACCAGCGTCTTGCCGGCCGCCGCGAGTTCCTTGATCTTGGCGAGGCACTTCTTTTGGAAGGGCTCGTCGCCCACGGCAAGGATCTCATCAACCAGGAACACGTCGGGGTCCGTGTGGACTGCCACCGAGAACGCCAGCCGAAGGTACATTCCCGAGGAGTAGAACTTCACCTCGGTGTCGATGAACTCCCCGATCTCGGCAAACTCGACGATGGAGTCGAATTTTTCCTTGATCTGGGCTTCTGTCATCCCGAGGATCGCGCCATTCAGGAAGACGTTGTCCCGCCCCGAGAGGTCAGGGTGGAACCCTGCGCCCACTTCGATGAGGCCGGCGACGCGTCCGCCGGTGCGGACGGTGCCGGAATCGGGGAGCATGACGCCGGAGATGTGCTTGAGCAGCGTTGACTTTCCTGAGCCGTTCAGTCCCAGGAGGGCCACCGTCTCGCCGTGTTCGACGTCGATGGACAGGTCCCGGAGGGCATGGAACTTCTTCGACAGATCACCTTTGCGGCCCCGCAGAAGCCACACGAGGGCTTCCTTGAGTGACCGGGTGTGCCGCAGGACGAACTGCTTGTTGATGTTGCGGATTTCAATTGCGGTGGTCAAGGCTCACAGCTCCTGTGCGAAGCGGCCCTCGAGCCGCCGGAAAGTCCACTGGCCGAGGAAAAGGATGGCAAGCGAGACCAGCAGCCCCACGGGAACCCACACGGTGACCAGATTGGGCGGGCTTCCCTCTGCCCCGGCCGTGGTGGGCAGCCAGAAGGCATGGTGGAAGCACTCCACCGCTATCGTGATCGGGTTGAGCTGGTAAACCGCGAACCAGGTTTCGCCGGCCTTGTCCAGCACCATCCGCCAGGAGTACAGCACCGGGGCAACCCAGGTGGCGATCAGCAGAATCAGGTCAACGAGGTTCTCCGAATCGCGGAAATACACGTTGACCGAGCCGAAGAAGAGGCCCAGACCGGTGGCAAGCAGCGCAATCATGACAAAGCCCGCGACGGCCGTGACCGCCTCCAGCAGGCCGGGACGCCAGCCGCTGAACAGGCAGGCCACCACCAGGACGAACAGCTGCGGGAAGAAATGGACCGCCGAGACCCACACCGAGGACACCGGAAACAGTTCCCTCGGCAGGTAGATCTTGTTGATCAGCCCGCTGTTGTTGACGATCGACCGTGTAGCCGTGCTCAGGGACTCCGTGAAGAAGTTCACCAGGATGATGCCGGAAAACAGGTAGACCGCATAGTTGGGCAGCCCTCCCCTGTTGGTCGGGCTCTGCTCCAGGCCCAGGAAAACACCCAGGGCAATGTAGAAGGCGATGAACTGGACCCCGGGCTTGACGTAGGTCCACAGCAGTCCGAGCACCGAACCCCGGTACCTGATCCTGAGCTCCTTGCGGACAAGGAGCTTCAGGAGGAACCGGGAACGGAACACGTCAACGAGCCCGTTCCCGGTTCCCGGAGCCACCAGCGCCCGGCCGGCGTCCTGTTGGATAGGAGAGGTGCGTCCGTTTGTCACTGACCGGGCTTCTGCTGGTCAGCCTCGGAGCCGGAGTTGGCCGCGAAGGTCTTGCGCCAGGCATCCGGAGACGTGAAGTTGGGCAGTTCCTTCTTGTAGGACGCGGAGAGGTCGTCCCACCGGGCCAGCACGCGGGTGTGCAGGGCAAGGCTGCGCAGCAGCTCTTTGCGGAAGCGCACGTTGTCGCGGCGGTACCAGGAGGCGCCTGTGCCGTCGGATGCCGACACCAGCGCGGAATCCAGGTGCGAAAGGCGCCACCAGCGGGCGTCGGCCGCCGGTACCACTGCCTCGGGGTGCTCAGCTGCGGCCGGGTCCACGGGGCGGAGCTGGCGGATCGCGCCGGACAGGGCGCTGGACAGGGTCTGCGCGAAGTTCTTGGGCCGGGTGGGAACCATGCCGAACTTCGGCAGGTGCAGCCGCTTGACGGCAGGGAACGCGGTGATGTCCTTGCTGACCTGGGCATCCGGGAATTCCGAACGGACCTTGCGGATCTCGGGGAGTTTGCCGCCGATGGTCCGGTGCAGATGCGAGGGCCCGTCGAGCAGGTCCTTGAGCGCACGGTTCCGCAGCTCCACGGCCGAGTACTGAAGGGAGAGCAGGTGCCGGACATCCTGGAGGAAGCTCTCGATGGGAAGGCGGCCGCCCTTTTCGTACTGCGAGTACAGCATTGCCGCCACCCAGCGGTTCCGCTGGTGGAAGTAGGCCTGCCAGTCGATGGTGTCGTCTTTTTCGGTCCAGGGCATGTGCCAGACGGCAGCGCCGGGCAGGCTCACCGTCGTGTAGCCGTTTGCCTTGGCACGGATGCCGTACTCGACGTCGTCCCACTTGATGAAGACGGGCAGTGCCAGCCCGATTTCCCTGATGATCGACGTCGGGATCAGGCACATCCACCAGCCGTTGTAATCGACGTCGATCCTGCGGTGCATCCACGGGGTGGTGCGCAGGTTGCTGGCCGCGAAGTCATGGGCGCTCTGACCTTCGGACATCGGCTCGTACTGGAACCGGTACTCGTTGATGCCCTCGCCGAAGTTGTGGATCACGGAGCGTTCAAAGAGGTTGAACATGTGGCCGCCCACGATGGTGGCGCTGCGGGTGAAGTCGGCGAAGTTGACGGCCCGGAGGACGCCTTCGGTCTCCACGACGACGTCGTCGTCAAGGAGCATGACGTACTTGCTCTCGCCGCCCTCGACGGCCTCGTGCATGCCCCGGGCGAAGCCGCCGGATCCGCCGAGGTTGCCCTGCTCAACGAGCTTGAACTTGTCGCCGAGCACAGCCGCGGCTTCGTCGAAGCCGGGCTCGTCGCGGACCTTCTGGTTGCCTTGGTCGGTGACGATCAGCCGGTCCATGACCGCCAGCAGGTCCTCGGATTCGGCGAAGGTCCGCAGGTGCTTGACGCAGTAGTCCGGCCGGTTGAACGTGGTGACCGCGATGGACAGTGAGCCGGGGGTGAACCCCTCGGGCTGGGGCACAGACCAGTCGGCCTGCTTCAGCTTCACATCGTCGCCGTGGGCGACGAGGTCGAACCAGTACCAGCCGCCGTCGGCGAACGTGGTGAGCGAAAGGTCGCAGGTGGCCGTGGTGCCGCCCGTGACGTGCAGGCTCTGGACGCGGTTCGAGCTGCCGCGGGGGCTGGACTTGTAGACGATGACCGTAGCCTCGGCGTCCACCTCGATGCTCAGGCGGACCTGCTGCACGTCGGTGTGGGCCCGCCAGTAGCTGGCCGGGAACGCGTTGAAGTACGTTCCGAAGGAAACGCGCCGGTGCGCTGGCAGGGACAGTTCGCGGCGGCCAAGGATGAAGTCCGAACGCATCTCGCTGCGCTGGGACACCAGGGGTGAGGCTGCGCTGCGCTTGCTGCTGGTGTCCTGCGACTCCACCACACGGCGGGCGGCGTCGAAGTCGACGTACAGCGGGAGGGTGTCGGTATCGCCGTCGACCGGGAAAACAACACGGTGGACTGTCTTCCACACGGTCCCGTCAGTGCCCGGTTCGGTTCCCTGCCGGAACTCCGTCGCTACGCTCATGCGTCTACTCCTCCGCTTTCCAGCTTCGCGCCGCCGCTGAAGTGCGGCTTGATCTTGTTATCGAACATGCTCAGGGCCGATCCAATGGCCATGTGCATGTCGAGGTATTTGTAGGTTCCCAGCCGGCCGCCGAACAGCACGGATTCCTCGCCCCTGGCGAGGTCGCGGTAGGCCAGGAGCTTCTCGCGGTCGACGGCGGTGTTCACCGGGTAGTAGGGCTCATCGCCCTTCTCGGCAAAGCGGGAGAACTCCCGCATGATGACCGTGGCGTCCTTGGTGTACTCACGCTCAGGATGGAAGTGCCGGAACTCGTGGATCCGGGTGTACGGGACGTCCTCGTCCGGGTAGTTCATCACCGAGCAGCCCTGGAAGTCCTCGATCGGGAGGACTTCTTCCTCGAGGTCGATGGTTCGCCAGGACAGGTCGCCCTCGGCGTAGTCGAAGTACCGGTCCACTGGGCCGGTGTAGATGACCGGCACCTGGCCGCGCACGGCGTCCCGGCCGAATTCGCCGCCGTCGAAGAAGTCGGTGTTGAGGTGGACCTCGATGTTCGGGTGGTCGGCCATCCGCTCGATCCACGCCGTGTAGCCGTCAACGGGCAGGCCTTCATACGTGTCGTTGAAGTAGCGGTTGTCGTAGTTGTAGCGGACCGGAAGCCGGGAAATGATTTCCGCGGGCAGGTCCTTGGGGTCGGTCTGCCACTGCTTGCCCGTGTAGTACTTGATGAACGCCTCGTACAGGGGCCGGCCGATCAGCTGGATCCCCTTGTCGTTCAGGTTCTGCGGGTCGGTGCCCGCGAGTTCGCCGGCCTGCTCCTGGATGAGGGCGCGGGCCTCGCCCGGGCCCATCGAGGACCGGAAGAACTGGTTGATGGTGCCCAGGTTGATGGGCATGGAATACACCTCGCCCTTGTGGCTGGTGTAGACCTTGTGCTGGTAGTTGGTGAACGCCGTGAAGCGGTTGACGTACTCCCAGACGCGCTCGTTGGAGGTGTGGAAGAGGTGGGCACCGTACCGGTGGACCTCGATGCCGGTCTTGGCCTCATTTTCGCTGTACGCGTTACCGCCAATGTGGTGGCGGCGGTCCAGGACGGCGACCTTCAGCCCCAGCTCCGTGGCGGCGCGTTCCGCGATTGTCAGGCCAAAAAAACCCGAACCGACTACGACGAGATCAGCGTTCACAACTCTCCTGTGTGTTTTGGTGGCAGGGTTCAGCAGCCCTATCTGCCGGGTCTAGACTACCCGAAGTTAAAAAGCGTCCCGTATTCCGGGGTGGCTGGCGCATGCCGCAAACTATGCCCGGGATGGGGCGGCGGCGAGCACTTCAGCGGCGGCATGCTGCCCCGAGGTTGCCAGCGACGCGTGCTGCAAAACCCAGCCAGCCCTGGCGTCCCGGCCGTCTGCGTTGCCGCCGGACTGTACCGCAGACGCCACACGGCACATGGCCGCGGCAACGCTGTCCACGTCGTAGCTGGCCGCTTCGCCGAGTCCGTTGCCGGAGACGAGCGCCGCGCCCTCCCCCGTTCCGGCGAAGACCACGGGCGTCCCGCAGCCTGCGGCTGCGTAGATCTTGGTGGGCTTGGCAAAGTCGTAGCCCTGGCCCGGTTTGATGCTGACCAGGGCCGCGGCGGCTCCCCGGATCCAGCGGGCCGCGTCAGCGGGGGGAATGACACCGCCAAAAGTCACGTGGCCGGGTGCCATTTCCTCAGCAAGCCCCCTGAGGTGGGGCTCATCGGCCCCTTGGCCGAAGAAGCGGATGCTGGCGCCCGGGTGCTCGGCGAGCACGGCGGGAAGCGCACGGATGAAGATGTCGGCACCCTGCCACTCGGACATGGTTCCGGTGTACACGAAGTACGGTCCGTCGGACCCGGCGGTCTCTCCCTCGGGCCCGAACACCGAGGTGTCAATCCCGTTGCCGACAACGGTGACGCGGTTCGGCCGAACGCCGAACTGCTCAACCTTCTGGGCCACGGCATCCGAGATGGCGATGACCCTGGCTGCCCGGCGCAGTGCAAACCCTTCGGCGGCCCGCATGACGCGGATGACGACGCCGGGAACGTCCGTTGCGGACAGCGCTTCAGTCCAGATGTCCGCGGCGTAGTAGACAAACGGCCTGCGCCGCAGCGCTGATGTCAGGGCCACGACAACGCCTGTGGTGGGCGGCGGCTCTGACACGACGACGTCTGCCCGCGAAAACAGCAGTCGGAAGAACACGGGCACGTCGAAGCTCATGTACTGCACATAACCGCGCACGTTGCCTCCGGCGTCCCGCAGCACGGGCCATCGGGACACCTTGTACCGGGGCCTGAACCCCGGTGACCCCTTGGGCGGCCTGGTGGTGAGGACGCTGACGTCCGCGCCCTTGGCCGCCAGGCCGTCCACGAGGGCTTTCAGCCGGAACGAGGCCGCGCCCACTTCCGGCGTGAAGAGCCGTGTTGCCACGGTGACCCTGACAGGTCGGTTTTCACTCACGAAGCAGCAATCTTCACGATCTGCCGGTTGGTGGCGGACTCCAGCACGGCTTCGGCCACGCGAAGCGTGTCCAGGCCTTCGCGCATGGTGACGACGTCGCTGCGCAGTCCGAGGACGGCGTCGCGGAAGGCTTCGTGTTCGGTGCGCAGCGGTTCCGGCTTGGCGATGGCGAGCCTGGTGACGTTGCCTTCGGAAACGCCCCGGAACGCGGCCATGGACTCCCATTCGGTGGCGACTGTGCCGTTCTCGAAGAACGTCAGGTCCGCCGTAATGGTGTCAGCCACGAAGGCACCCTTTTCACCGGTGACGATGGTGAGGCGTTCCTTCATGGGTGAGAGCCAGTTGACCAGGTGGTTGGTGATGACGCCGTTGCCCAGCTGGCCTGTCGCGGCGACCATGTCCTCGTGCGGGCGGCCGCTGCGGGTGGTGGTGCGGGCGAAGATCGACTCAAAGCGGCTCTGCGCCAGCCATGCGGTCAGGTCGATGTCGTGCGTGCCGAGGTCCTTGACCACGCCGACGTCGGCGATCCGGGCCGGGAAGGGGCCCTGGCGGCGGGTGGCGATCTGGTAGACGTCGCCGAGCTCGCCGGCTTCGATACGCTTGCGCAAGGACTGCAGTGCGGGGTTGAACCGTTCGATGTGGCCGACGGCGCCCACGAGCCCCTTGGCTTCGAAGGCGTCGACGAGGCGCTGGCCGGCCTCAGCGCTGGAGGCGATGGGCTTCTCCACGAGGGTGTGGACGCCGGCGTCGGCAAGGGCCAGGCCGACTTCCTCGTGCAGTCCGGTGGGAACAGCCACCACGGCCATGTCGATGCCGGCGGCGATGAGCTCCTCCACGGACGACAGGACGCCGAGCTGGCCGGCAACGCCGTGCGGGTCGCCGAAGGAGTCGGCGACGGCGACCAGGTCGACGCCGTCGAGCTCACGCACCACGCGTGCGTGGTGGCGGCCCATCATGCCAAGCCCAATAAGGCCGACGCGCAGGTTAGCCATCAGGCACCTGCCTGGACGAGCTTGTTGACCGCGGTGACGATGCGGTCCAGGTCGTTCTGGCTCAGGGACGGGTGAACCGGCAGGGACAGGACTTCCCTGGCAGCGGTTTCCGTGTTCGGCAGGTCCTCGGTGCGGTTGAACGAGGGCAGGCGGTGGTTCGGAACCGGGTAGTACACGCCGGTGCCGATGTTGTATTCCTCGCGGAGTGCCTTGGCCAGCCCGTCGCGGTCCTCCGGGACACGGATCGTGTACTGGTGGTAGACGTGGGACGCGCCCTCGGCAACCTTCGGCGTGCCGACGCCCTGGAGGTTGGCGGTCAGGAAGGCGGCATTCTGCTGGCGCTGTTCCGTCCAGCCGAGGACCTTCTTGAGCTGGACCCGGCCGATGGAGGCGTGCAGGTCCGTCATCCGGGCGTTGAAGCCCACGAGCTCGTTTTCGTACTGCTTTTCCATGCCCTGGTTCCGCAGCAGGCGCAGGTTCCGCTCCACACCGGCGTCGGGGGTGGAGACCATGCCGCCCTCGCCGGAGGTCATGTTCTTCGTGGGGTACAGGCTGAACATGGCGAACTTGCCGAACGTTCCGACCTTCTGGCCGTTGAAGCTGGCACCGTGGGCCTGGGCGGCGTCCTCGTACAGGTCGATCCCGCGCTCGGCGGCGAGCTTCCCGAGACCCTCGACGTCGAACGGGTGGCCGTACAGGTGCACGGGCATGATGCCCTTGGTCTTGTCCGTGATCAGCGAGGCGACGTGGTCCACGTCCAGGGTGTAGTGGTCCAGTTCGATGTCGGCAAACACGGGTGTGGCCCCGGCCAGTGCCACGGAGTTGCCGGTGGCGGCAAAGGTGAACGAGGGAACGATGACTTCATCGCCCGCCTTCACGCCGGCGGCCAGGAGACCGAGGTGCAGTCCCGAGGTGCCGGAGTTCACGGCCACGGACGAGCGGCCATCGAGGAGAACCTCGGAGAATTCCTTCTCGAATTCGGCGACCTGCTGGCCCTGGGCCAGCATTCCGGTGGCCAGAACAGCGTCGACGGCGGCCCGCTCGTCGTCGCCGATGATCGGCTTCGCCGCGGGGATAAAGTCGTAGCTCATGCGTTCTCCTCAGACTCTTTCAGGGAATTTCCGTCTTCAATGTATTTGGCGCCGGTGGCAGGGCAGACCCAGAAGCCGCCCTCCTGGCGCAGCGGCTCGCCTGCCTTGCCCACCCAGCCAAGGCGGCGGGCCGGGACACCGGCGACCAGGGCAAAAGCCGGCACGTCCTTGGTGACGACAGCGCCGGCCGCAACCGTGGCCCAGCGGCCCACCGTCAGCGGCGCAACGCACACGGCGCGGGCGCCGATGGACGCCCCGTCCTCGATGGTCACGCCCACCGGGGTCCAGTCGTGGGCGCTCTTGAGGGAGCCGTCCGGGCTGACCGACCGCGGGTAGGTGTCGTTGGTCAGGACCACGGCCGGACCAATGAAAACACCCTTGCCGAGCTTGGCCGGCTCGTACACCAGGGCGTAGTTCTGGATCTTGGTGTTCTCGCCGATCTGCACGCCGGTGCCGACGTAGGCGCCGCGTCCCACGATGCAGTTCGCACCGAGGTTCGCCTGTTCGCGCACCTGGGCCAGGTGCCAGATTTTCGTTCCCTCACCGAGGATGGCCTGGTCCGAAACGTCGGCGCTCGGAGCAATGGTCGTCGTCATACTTTGGTTCCTCTCAGAAGTGCCGCTGCGGCCCGGCCACAGCGGCAGAGACTGCCGCGAAGTGCTCTAGGCCTTGCCGATAACGCGGTAAACGACGCCGTCCCACTGGTCCGCGGAGCTCACCCGGCGGCCATCGATGAACGCCTTGACGCCGGGCAGGTCAGCAGGGGACAGCGTGCGGTATTCAGCGTGGTCGGCCTGGACGATGGCTGCGTCAACGGGCTCACCAACGTGGTACGCGGTGAAGCCGAGCTTCTCGAGTTCGGCGTCCGTGTAGAGCGGGTCGTGGACCGAGACCACAGCCCCGCGCTTCTCGAGGCTGGTCACGGCGTCGAAAACGCCGGAGAAGGCCGTTTCCTTCACGCCGCCGCGGTAGGCTGCGCCCAGCACCACCACACGGGCACCGGTGAGGTCGCCGTAGGCGCCTTCAAGGAGGCCCACGGTGTAGTCCGGCATGTCTGCGTTGGCGGCACGGGCAGCCCGGACCACCGTCGCCTCGGGATCGTTCCAGAGGTACAGGCGCGGGTAAACCGGGATGCAGTGGCCGCCGACGGCGATTCCCGGCTGGTGGATGTGGCTGTACGGCTGCGAGTTGGAGGCCTCGATGACCTGGTAGATGTCAATGCCCGCAGTTCCGGCGAACCGGGCGAACTGGTTGGCCAGCCCGATATTCACGTCGCGGTACGTGGTCTCGGCCAGCTTGGCCAGCTCAGAGGCTTCAGCCGAACCCAGGTCCCACACGCCGTTCGGCCGGCGAAGGTCGGCACGCTCGTCGAAGTCCAGCACGGCTTCGTAGAACTCAACGGCCTTGGCCGCCCCTGCTTCGGACAGGCCGCCCACCAGCTTGGGGTACTTGCGCAGATCTTCGAACACCCGTCCGGTGAGCACGCGCTCCGGGGAGAAGACGAGGTGGAAGTCCTGGCCTTCAACCAGCCCGGAGCCCGCCTCGAGCGCAGGCTTCCAGCGCGTGCGGGTGGTTCCGACCGGCAGGGTTGTCTCATAGGACACGAGAGTGCCAGGGGTCAGGTGCTTGGCCAGCTCGGCGGTTGCGCCGTCCATCCAGCCGAAATCCGGCTTGGCGTCGGCGTCCACGAACAGCGGGACTACCAGTACGACGGCATCGGCGCCGGGGACAGCCTCGGCATAGTCCGTGGTGGCCCGCAGCTTGCCCGACGGCACCAGCTCAGAAAGTTTCTCCTGCAGGTGGGCCTCGCCCGGAAACGGCTCGGTCCCCGCGTTGATAAGCTCCACGACCTGCTGGTTGACGTCGACGCCGACGACGTCATGGCCCTTGGAAGCAAACTGGACGGCCAGCGGCAGCCCGATTTTTCCCAACGCAATTACAGCAATCTTCACGAGTCAGAAGCCTTTTCTCTCAGGACTGGCAGGCGGCAGCCACGCTGCCACACCCGGTTTTGCTTAACACTATCCGCTGACCGGACCTTACGCCGATTCGGCGACCGCTTAGGCGTAGCAGTCCCTTGTGCTGGGGGAAGGCGTCCGGGTTATCCACATGGACGAATTCATCGCAGCCATTCCGGCCGCGCCGTCACTAGCGTGGTGCCCAGGTTTTCCCGAAGAACGGAGGTCGCCGGTGCAGCTGGAGTGCACGCTCGTCCGCGGCCCCGGGGCCGTTTCCGCCGTCTCCGGTTCCTCTGCCCGGCCGGTAGAGCTTACGGTCGCAGCGCCGGACGGTTGCCCGGGGGCCGACCTTGACGCGGAGCTTTCGCGCCGCTTCCTCACGCGCGGGCTGACCGTAGCCGGCCTGCCACTCAGGGGGCTGACGCTGGGCAGGCCGCCGCTGGTCAATGGGGCTGTCCTGGTCGACGGCCATGGCGCCGGGTCCGCCCCGGGAGCTGCCGGCGAGCCGCCGGCGGCTGTGCTCCTCGTGGTGGACAGCGGCCCGGCCGCCGGAACTGTCCTGCCGCTGCGCCGGGGAAGCTACCGGATCGGCCGGACCAACGCCGAGCTGACCATTCCTGATGCGGATCTGTCCCGGGAGCACGCCAGAATCGAGGTTTCGGACACAGCTCTGACCCTTGTGGACCTTGGCAGCATCAACGGGACCGAGGTGGACGGCGAACGGGTGTCAAAAAAGGCCGTCGCGATCGGCTCCCGCATCCGCTGCGGCAACTCCTCCATGTCAGTTGTGCTGGCTGCGCCGCCAGAGGCAGGGAATGCTGACTTGGGATTTGCGGGGAGCCCCGTGGTGGACCCCCTGACCGTCTCGCGCGCGGCCGGGCCGGCGGGCCGGTCCGCGCTGATTCTTGGGGCCGTCCTCCCCGTGGTCATGGGTGTGGGGCTTGCACTGGTGACGGGGTCATGGATGTTTCTGGCCTTCACCGCTGTATCTGCCGCGACGTTCCTTGTCCCCGTGGTCTCGGGCGCCCGGCAGCGCCGTGAACTCAGAGCGGCGGTAGCGGCAGCAGCTGCCCAGGATCTGGATCGACGACGACGGTCGGCACCGTCCGCTGCCGTCCTCGCGCTGTGCGCTGCGTTTGACGCGCGTTCCCCTGCCGGCACCGGCCGGAGCAATGCCGCAACCCGCGGGAGCCCGGACGCAACCGGCGGGGCGGCCGAACGGGAAATGTCAATGTCCGCGGAAGAGCCAGGGCCGGGACGTGCGCCCGGCGTCTGGCTCCGCCTCGGCCTGGCCGATCAACCGGCCAACATACGTCTCGCGCCGGATCAGCCGGGCTTCAAACCCCCTCGGCTGGGGCCGGTGCCGCTGCTCCTTGACCCGGGCCATGCGGTGGTTTCCATCCGGGGGCCGGAGCCCGAGGTTCACGGCCTGGCCCGCTCGTTCCTCATGCAGCTCACTGGGTATCCGCTGGCCTGGGGTACCCGGATCGCGGTCCATGGGCCGGCTTCCGTCCTGCCGCTCGCGGCGCGGTTCCTTCCCGGCGTCTCACTCCATTCGAGGACTCCTGACGCCATATCAGCCCTGACAGACACTTCCGGCGGTACGGGCCTGCCCCGCATCCTGCTGCTCTTCGGTGAAGCGGGATCCGACGAAACAGGATCCTACGAAAGAGCGTTCGCCGGAACAGCAGACGGCGCCCCCGAGTCCGGCATCATCGCAACTGCGCGGGGGCTGGGCTGGCGCGTAATTCATCTCACGGATCGGGAACAGCAGCCATCGGAAGCCGATATTGAGCTCGGCGAGCGCGGGGCCGTGCTTCGGAGCCGCGGTTCATGTTCCCGCTTCATGGCAGACCTGGTGCCGTCGGGCGTTTTCGACCGGTACTGCCGGGCGTACCGGCAGTACCTCCCGGACGTGCCGGCCGACGCCCAATCGGTGCCTGTGCGCTGCGGGCTTGGCGATCTCCTTGACCAGTCGGCCGGTGCAACGGCCAAACGGTGGGCGGCAGGCAGGCTGGAGCCGGGACTCACCATTCCCCTGGGCCGCACTGCTTGGGGCGTGCGCGTCCTCGACCTGGAAGCAGATGGTCCGCACGTCCTCGTTGCGGGCACCACAGGTTCCGGGAAGTCGGAGCTGCTTCGCACCATCACCGCCGGGCTCGCGCTGTGCTATCCGCCGGACCGCGTCAATGTCCTCTTCTTCGACTTCAAGGGCGGGTCCGGACTCAGCCCGCTGACTGGCATCCCGCACTGTGTCGGCATGCTGACGGACCTTGCCAGCGGCCAGTTAGAGCGCACGATTGTTTCACTGCGGGCAGAAGTTCACAGGCGTGAGCAGCTGCTGGCCGCCGCCAACGCCCCGGACCTGGGCGCCTACCGTCGGTCCCCGTCCGGCGGTCCGCCCCTCCCCCAGCTGGTCCTCATCATCGATGAGTTCCGAATGCTCGTCGAGGAAGCTTCCGGAACCCTGACCGAGCTGATGAGGATCGCGTCCATCGGCCGGTCGCTGGGCATTCACCTGATCATGGCCACCCAGCGCCCGCAGGGGGCTCTTACGGCGGACATCCGTGCGAACGTCACAACGAGCATCGCCCTCCGCGTGCAGTCCACGCACGAATCGGCCGATGTGATCGGCAGCAATGCGGCTTCGGCGATACCCGTCCACCGGCCAGGCCGAGCCTACCTGGCCAGGGGCACCGAAGCTGCCGAAGAGTTCCAGTCGGCATCAATTGCCGGCCCCAGCAACGAGGATTCTGCCTCTTGCCGGGTCAGGGTGCTTGAGACCACGGCGGCCCTGGAGACGCAGCCTTCTGTGAGTGACAGCAAACCTCCGCCGGTGTCCCCGTCGGACGCCGCCAGGCCCGTGGTGGAGCTGACTGACTCCCTGTGGGCCGGGATGGGCGGTTCCGCGGCGCACCGCCCGGTGGCTCCGCCGCTACCGGATGTGCTGGCGGGGCCCTCTGACGTAGCCGCACTCACCGCAGATAGTCCCGTCCCTGCAAGTCCCGTCCCGGAAGGTCCCGTCCCGGCAGGCACCCTCTCCGGAGACCCCGTTGCAGCAGGCACCATGCCGGGAGCGGACCCAGACTGGGCGGTAGGGATGGGCGTTCTGGACCTGCCTGAGGAGCAGCGGCTTGCAGCCCTCACCTGGCGGCCGGGAGCCGATGGGCATCTCGCGCTGATCGGCGCGGGATCCAGTGATGCCGCCCATGCAATGTCAACGGCAATGCGTCAGCTCCTGTCTCATCCCGCGGAATGCCACTTCTACGTCCTCGACGCGGATGGTTCCCTGGCTGGCCTTGCCGGTACGCAATGCACCGGATCTTTCGTGAACCTCTACGACGTCCGCCGCGGCGTGCGCCTCCTGGAACGCCTGGCGGCCGAAATGTCCCGTCGGCTCAGCCGGCTCCCGGCAGCCTCCGGTCCGCCGCTGATTCTGGTCATTTCGGGCTGGGGCTCGTGGCTGTCCGCCCTCCGCGCCGGCCCCCTGACCCGCGCCGAAGAGCATCTCCAGGACATCATCCGGGACGGCAGCGCTGCCGGCATCACCGTCGTGATCTCCGGCGACCGCGAACTCGTGACGTCGCGGTTCTTTCCGGCCATCCCCAACCGCGTCTACTGCCCGCGGGGCACCAGCGCCGAGAGCAGGCTGGTGTGGCCCAAGATGCCCGACCTTCCGCCGGTTCCGGGCCGCGCGGTCGCATCAGGTGCCTTGTCCGCCGGGCGCCAGGCGGTCTGCCAGCTCTATGCCCCGGAGGAGGGAGGTGCCGGTCCAGGGAAAGCCCCGGCCCTCGGCGGCGGGATGCAGGGTCCTGTGCGGGTCAGGCCCTTCCGTGTGGACCCCCTTCCGGTGCGCCTCTCCGTAGCGGACGTGCTGTCCCGGATGCCTAGGGCCGGGAGTTCAGCTCAGCCTGTGCGCACAGCCCGGCGCCTGGTGGTCGGCGTGGGCGGGGACGAGCCCGCCCCTGCCGCGGTGCGCCTGCCGCCGGGGTCTGTCCTTGCCGTGCTGGGCAGTGCCGGTTCGGGCAAGTCCTCGTTCCTGGCATCCCTGCCGGCGCTTAACCCGTCGGTGTCCGGATGGCAGCACCCGGGTCCGGTGCCGGGTCCTGGTGACTTTTGGAGCGAGGTCCACCGCAACGCTGTGGAAGGACGCCTGCCGAAGGACGCCATACTCCTCGTCGATGATGCCGACATGCTGCCTCCCGCCCCACAGCACAACCTCATGGACCTGAACAGCCGCGGCTGGGCAGTAATCTTCTCGGCCGCGTTCAGCCAGTCACTGATGCAGCGTGTTCCGCTCGCGCTGGCAGCCCGCAGTGGCGGCAGAGGCATCCTCATTGCGCCGCGCAGTCCCCTTGACGGCGACATCTTCGGCCTGCGGATAGACCCGGATTCCCATCCCCCGCCAGGACGCGGACTGCTCGTGGCGGACGGCGCGGCGGTGCCCGTCCAGCTGGCTGTGGCCGAGGATGTCAGAAGGCTCTAGAGTGCAGGCGGATCGGACGCGGCGCGGGAGGCGAAACGAATCACACGCTTGTCGAACAGCAGGACGATGGCCGTGGCGGCAGGGATCAGCATTGCGGCGCCCGCCAGCGGGAGTCCGCCGGTGAGCGTGGGGAAGCCGATGGTCAGCACGAACAGCTGGGCCACCAGGGCACCGGCTCTCGGCCAGCGGAAACCTCGGAACAGGAACACAGCAACGGCATAAAGCCACGCCGCAAACGCCAGCAGCAGGCCGAGCGTGAAAACGGCACCCCAAAACGACATGACGGGTGCCCCGCTGGCCAGCTGAAATCCGTACCAGCCTGCTGCGGCCAGCAGGGCCGTGGCCTCGGCTGCCACGATCCCGGAGATCACGGGGACGGCACCGGGACGAACCCGAGTCGATGGCTCAGTTCCGCCTGAGCCCCGGCCCTCGGGCGTTCCACCGTCTCCGGCGTCAGCGACTGGTCCGGACGGGTCTTTTGGGGGTCTTGACACACTGGCACACTACCCGACATAGTCGACACACGGCGGGGCGGCCAGCTGATGTGATGCATCGCTCACGTTTCTTGGCGATTTCGTGGCCCACTACCCCTTGTTTACACAGCGTTAACATGAAACGCTTGATCCAGATGACCAAGGGGGCCCTCCAGGGCCCCTTTCCTATGTAAGCCCTAGTGAATATTTTCACAAAGGGCATTGACTTCCCAGGAATGGAGTGACTGATCAGCATGGATTGGCGTAATCGCGCGGCCTGCCTCGACAAGGACCCGGAGCTGTTTTTCCCCGTGGGCAACACCGGCCCCGCTCTTTTGCAGATCGAAGAAGCGAAGAGCGTTTGCCGCCGGTGCCCCGTCGTTGACACCTGCCTGCAGTGGGCATTGGAGTCCGGACAGGATGCAGGCGTGTGGGGCGGCATGAGCGAGGACGAGCGCCGTGCACTGAAGCGCCGGGCCGCCAGGGCCCGCCGCGCTTCCTAACCCGGACACAAAGCAAAAGGCGACGGCCGCGGACCCATGGTC
>NZ_JBHUSE010000005.1:255749-292299 GCF_042674585.1 Arthrobacter sp. NPDC057013 | reverse complement strand
CCGAACACTCAACGCAGCAAACCCTACCCCCTGCAGCGCTTGACACCCATAGAAGGGTCAACACGGCCTGGCAACCAGCCGGCGCCACCCGCGACGCCCCACCGGGTTGGATCTCACCGTCGGGCCGGTACTACAAGGCCGAGTACCAGGACTGGGAACCAACCACCTGGCCAGAACCACCGCCCGGCTGGCAGGAACCACCACCAGTCCAGGACTATCAGGAGCCGGGTGATTGGCCCGACCCTTTGGAGGGGCCAGGCGGTTCCGATGGCTTCGACGAGTTCGATGGCCAGTTCGGACTCGCGCGGGATCAGGGCCACGAATCCCTTGAAGCCCCCGAGGACCTTGACGGGGTCGGGAGCCCGATGGCTTTCGCCGTCCCTGAACCACCGCTGCCGGTTGGTCCATGGCCCTACTGGTCATCCAAAGCGGCCTAGGAAAACGCCTGCCACTATCGCGCCGCCGCAACCCGCTGCCACTTGACGTGTCCCCGCAGGGCCTGCCCTAGTCGGGGCGCCCAAGACGCTGCCCACTTCTCATGCCCTAGCAGTGCCCGCCAGCCGGTAGTACAGTCTCCCCACCAAGCAAGGAGGCTCCCATGTCCATGCAAGTCCACCACGTCGCCCAGCTGGACCGGGATGTGGCCGAGGAAGTCACAAAATGGCTGAAATACTTGAAGGGCCAGGTGACCAGCGTCCAGTTCCTCACCACCACCATCCCCGATCCCAAGGAGCCGGAGAAGTGGCGCGTCCAGTACGAGGCGTACATCACCTATCAGCGGTAGCGGCGGCTATCCACATGTCGCAATCCACATAGGGCATTACGGGACTGTCGGGAGGGCTGACCGTTCCCTAGCGTGGTGGATATGTCACGCCGGATCGCTGGAGCTTCAGCCAGCGCTGAGCCGCGCGCTGGCGAGGAGAGCCCAGGCCCGGGGCGTTCAGGTGGTGGACGCCGCTCCATGCAGGGAAGGGAAACAGATGGGCGGGCAGCCAGAAGGCTGGCGGCCTCACTCGGGCCGCCTGCACCCGGCGTTACAGGTAATGCCGGCTTCACCGTCGATGAAGAGCCCGACCAGCAGCCCCGCAGTGACGCCATCGGACTGCTGGAGGCGGGCACGGGAGCCGGATTCGCATACGGTAAGAAGTCCACTTCCGCCGGGTCCGCGGTGTCCGGGGAAGTGGCCGAACCGCGGTTCCGCTGGCGCCTTGGCATTCGCGCCGCAGCATTGGTGGGCGTGCTGTCCCTGATTGCCGGGGCGTTGCTCTGGTGGCAGGTGGCTGCCAACGGACCTGTAGTCCTTCCGCTCAGCTCGGTGACCCACGATGCGACCGGGACGCCGGCCACCGGCGCATCTGATCGACAGGGCAGTAGCGCGGACGGCAGCGGCACGGAAAGCACCGGGCCAACCGGCGACGGGAAAGACACCGCGGGTAAAGACACCTCCGGGAAAGACGGTGAGGGGGCTGGCTCTGACGGGACGAACAGCGATGGGGTAGCCGCGAATGTCGTGGTGCACGTCGCGGGAGCGGTGAAGAAAACCGGAGTGGTCCGGCTCCCGCGCGGAAGCCGGGTGCATGAGGCCATCGCCGCGGCCGGGGGCGCCCGCCCGGAGGCCGACCTCGACCGCCTTAACCTCGCTTCCCCGCTGGAAGACGCCCAGAAAATCTACGTGCCGCGCCGCGGCGAGGCGGCACCGGCTGAAACGACCGGTGCCGCGCCTGCGGACAAATCCGGCACGGCCGGAACATCAGGAGCGGACGGCACATCAGGACCGGAAGGTGCCCCCGCCGATGGAACCGGCGGGCCTGCAGGGAACGGTGCCGGCGGGAAGATCAACCTCAACACCGCCACCGTGGAGGAACTCGGCGAGTTGCCGAGGGTTGGCCCGGTTCTGGCCCAGCGCATCGTTGACTGGCGGACGCAGCAGGGCCCCTTCAAGTCGCCCGAGGAACTGGACGCCGTCGACGGAGTCGGTCCTAAAATGCTGGAAACACTGCTTCCGCTGGTGACCGTCTGACATGGAAGGCAGGACCGCACGGGCGCCCAGCCGCTGGCAGCGGTATGTCCAGGCGGCTGTTGATTTCCCCAGGGCTAACGACTTCGCGCCAGAGGATTTCGCGTCCGGTGATTCTGCCGCCATCGAATCCCTGCCCTCACAGGCTCCGTCCGGGCCCGGTCCTGCTCATGGCCTCAGCCAGAAAATCCGTGCGTCCATCCGCCGTCGTCTGCTCTCAGGGCAACAGGACGCGGCCGCATCCGAACCGAACCGGCGCCGGACCGATCTTCGCCTTGCCCCGGCCGCGCTGCTCGTGTGGGCCGCCACTGTCGCGGGGCCATGGCTGACGCCAGTCAGCCTTCTGCATATGTGGGGCAGTCTTGCCGCGTGTGCCGGAGTGCTGCTGGCGATCATCCTGCGCAGGAAGAAGGCCGGAGGGCGCTGGCGGCGCAGTTTCCTGACCACCCTCACGGCGGCTCTCATGCTTGCAGCGGCATCGACTGCCCACTCTGCAGTGTCAGCAGCCCAGCGTCACGACGAGCAGGTGGCAGGACTGATCGCCGGGCGGGCGTCAGTTGTTGCGGAAGCCGAGATCACCGGGTCTCCGCGGGCACTCAAGACGCCCGGCCCCTCCGGCCGAGCCGAACGATGGGCCATCGGGGCGATGGCCCGATCGTTAACCTCTGGAGGTCAGGTCACGCATGCCCATCTGCCGGTGGTCATTATCGGCGGGGAGGAGTGGCAGCAGGCAGGCGCCGGGCAGTTGCTGCGCGTCACGGGAAAGCTCCGGTCCCCGGACCCTGGCAGGGTGGAGGCTGCGATCCTGACTGCGTCATCACCGCCTGTCCGGCTCGCAGCATCGCAGGATTGGCAGCAGGCGCCGGCCGCCTTGGGCAAGCGGTTCGCCTCTGCCGCCGATTGGCTGGATCCCGACGCGAGGGGACTCCTGCCCGGCATGGTTACCGGCGATACCGGCGGCCTCGACGAGGAACTCGAGACAGCCATGAAAACCGTGGGCCTCACGCACCTGACAGCGGTATCCGGTGCCAATTGCAGCCTGATTCTTGGTGCTCTGCTGTTGGCGGCACGCTCGCTGCGCGTGGCCAGGATTCCGGCCGCAGCCCTCGCCCTCGCAGGCCTCGGCCTGTTCGTCCTCATGGTGGGTCCCGATGCGAGCGTCCTCAGGGCATCGCTGATGGGTGCCATTGCGTTGGCATCCCTGGCAGGTGGCCGGGCCGGCCGTGGACTGAGTTTCCTTTGCCTCGCCGTGATTGCCCTGCTGCTCCTGCAGCCGGAACTGGGCGTCAGCTTCGGGTTCCTGCTCTCCGTCCTCGCCACGCTGGGGATTATCGTGCTGGGCCGCTGCGTCATGGGCTGGTTTCCAGCAAGGGTGCCGCGCTGGGCGGCTGCAGCTGTTGCCGTGCCACTGTCAGCCCAGGTGCTGTGCGGACCAGTCATTGTGATGCTGCAGCCACAGTTTTCCACTTACTCACTGCTGGCCAACGTGCTTGTTGCCCCGCTCGTAGCACCAGTCACCATCATGGGCACCGCTGCCGTGGCGCTCCTGCCTATCGCGCCGTGGCTGGCCACCGTCCTGATCGGTGTTGCCGGCTTCTTTGCTGGCGGGGTGGCAGCCGTCGCCCGGTTCACCGCCGGACTTCCCGGCGCCGCGCCGCCCTGGCCGGAGGGCGCGTTCGGGTTGCTGACCATGCTGCTCTTCTCTGTGGTGACCTTGCTCGCCGTGTGGATGGCTGCCCATCCCGGCCGGACCGTCAGGCTGGTCTTCGCCGCGCACGCCGGCGCTGCCCGCATCCTCGACCGGCTGCCCGAGGTGAGGCTCCGCCGCGCCGGCCCCAACGATCATGGGAGACTTAGAGTCTGCAATCTGAACTCCGGGAGGAATCACCAGTGGCCGCTGCCCAGCAACGACCGAAGACGCCGGCAGCTAACATGGCGTCGTGGCGGGACGTAGCCCCTGCGGCGGTCGTCCTGATCACGGGTCCCGAGGAGTATCTCGGCATCCGTGCGATGGACCGTGTCCGGACACAGGTACGTGCCGCTGCACCGGACGTGGAAGTCACCAGGCTCACTGCCGGCTCGTATGAGGCCGGTGCGCTGGCCATGAATGTCAGCCCGTCACTGTTCGGCGAAAGCAAGCTGATCGAGGTGGACGGCCTCGAAGCGATGAACGACGCCTTCCTTGCAGACGCACTGACTTATCTCAAGCACGTGGAGCAGGACGCTGTCCTCGTGCTCCGTCACGGCGGCGGAACCCGCGGCAAGAAGCTCCTCGATGCCGTGAAAGCCGGAGGATGGCCGACCGTCGACTGCCAGCCGCTGAAGAAGGATGCGGAAAAGACCGCCTTCGTTACGGCGGAGTTCAAGGCCGCCGCCAGGCGGATCACCCCGGAGGCAGTGCAGTCCCTGGTCAACGCCGTCGGCGCCAACCTGTCCGAGCTGGCGGCCGCGTGCAGCCAGCTCATAGCGGACGCCTCCACAGCCGTTGATGCTGACATGGTCGACCGCTACTACGGCGGCAGGGTCGAGGCGACAGCCTTCAAGGTGGCCGACGCCGCGATGGCAGGCAACGGGCCTGTGGCCCTGTCCACCCTTCGGCATGCGCTGGCCACCGGCGCCGATCCGGTGCCGCTGGTGGCGGCCCTGGCGGCGAAGCTGCGGACAGTCGCCAAGGTCGCCGGCGCCAAGGGCTCGGCAGCGCAGATCGCCAAGCAGTTGGGCATGCAGCCGTGGCTGGTGGAGCAGGCCCAGCGTGACGTCCGCAGGTGGACGCCGGAGGGTCTGGCACGGTCCATCCAGGTCACGGCCGAAGCTGACGCGCAGGTCAAGGGACTATCGCGTGATCCGGTGTACGCGGTGGAGCACGCCGTGACGGTGATAGCGGCTGCTGCCCGCGGGCGTTAGCCCGGCGAGGCGGCAGCAGGACGGCTGCCGGCGGACGCGGAACGACTCGGAAGTCACCGGACTCAGTAGGCAGAAGCCGCCGCCGGAACCTGCCGTCGGAAATCAAACCGGGAGTCCCGCCGTCGGAAGTTTAAAAGAGAAGTGGCCGGCACCAATGGTGCCGGCCACAAGCATCAGTTCAGATGAACTGGAAAACCTTAGAGTGCGTTGACCTTCTTGGAGATCGCCGACTTGCGGTTTGCAGCGTTGTTCTTGTGCAGAACACCCTTGCTGACAGCCTTGTCCAGCTTACGGCTGGCAGAAACGAGCGCAGTAGTAGCAGCTTCCTTGTCGGAGGACTCAACGGCGGTGTTGACGGCGCGGATGGCCGTCTTCAGCTCGGACTTGACTGCGTTATTGCGCAGGCGAGCCTTCTCGTTGGTCAGGATGCGCTTCTTCTGGGACTTGATATTTGCCACGTGTGAACTCTCTTTGTAATGCGGAAATGGTCTAGAGGGCTTTCAAGCTGGCCTTGACTGAGCGGCGTGGGGATACCTATGGCGGCCAGCCATCAGTGACCGTCGACCTGCACGGACACACAACTATAAATGTTAGCAGGTCGGAGGCATGTGTGGCCATTCCGCGCAGGGACGGCGCGCCCGCATCAGTTCCAGCCGTGCAGCCGACGCAACTCGTCCGCCACCAGCCTAAACTTATTCCGCTCCAGCACCGACCCCTCGCGCCGGATGTCGGCCGGGTGAATCTGCAGGACGCGGTCCAGCTTGGCCTCGCTGGGGCGGCCTTGCCTGTCCCACGGCCCGGTGCCGATGTCCACGTAATCGAGGCGGGCACGCGGGCGGCCATCATGGTCTTTGCCGGTCAGCATTAGGCCCAGCAGATATCTGCCGTGGCTGCCCGCCAGAAGGACCGGCCGGTCCTTGCCGCGCGAATAGTCCTCTTCGAAGGGAACCCAGGTCCACACGATCTCGCCGGGGTCCGGGCGCCCGTCGGGAGAGGGGGAGTAGCGCAGGGTCGCCGTGCCGGTGAAGTCGCCCGGGTAAGTCCCCGTGACGCCGGCCGGGAGCCGGGCTGCATCTCCGGCCCTCCCGCAGGCGGCCGCAGGAGCGCGCGTGGCCGAATGGGTGCAGGCGGCCGCGGCAGTACGCGTTCGTGCCGGAGTGCGGACCGCCGGCTGCCTCAGCACGCCGAGGAAGCGGAGCGAGGCGCGGAGGGCGGAGCCGATCGAGGAGAAGTTCAGGGCCATGCGGGCCACCATACCGGCGCGGGCTCCGCGGCAGCCCGACATCCGGGTGTGCGGGCCGCGCAAAATGTACTGCCAGCGCCCGGGACGTGGGAGACTAGAGGTTCAGATATTGCGGCAGGCAGCAGGATGGCCAGAGTTCAGCCTGAACAACGCCGCTGAAATGCCAACAGTAAGGACCCTGCGTGTCTCCCATGGCCCGCACCGCCCCGGTGCCCGCCGCGACAGATCCGGCCATTATTCGGAATTTCTGCATCATCGCGCACATTGACCACGGTAAGTCCACCTTGGCCGACCGCATGCTGCAGTTCACCGGTGTCGTGCAGTCCCGCGACATGAAGGCCCAGTATCTGGACCGCATGGATATCGAGCGGGAGCGCGGTATCACCATCAAGTCCCAGGCTGTCCGCATGCCGTGGGAACTGGACGGCGTGAGCTACGCCCTGAACATGATTGATACTCCGGGCCACGTGGATTTCACCTACGAGGTGTCCCGTTCCCTGGCTGCCTGCGAAGGCGCCGTTCTGCTGGTGGACGCCGCGCAGGGCATTGAGGCCCAGACGCTGGCAAACCTGTATCTGGCCATGGAAAACGACCTCACCATCATTCCGGTCCTGAACAAGATCGACCTGCCGGCAGCCCAGCCAGAGAAGTACGCCGCCGAACTCGCCAGCCTGATCGGCGGCGATCCGGAAGACGTGCTGCTGGTGTCCGGCAAGACCGGCGTGGGCGTTGAGGCCCTCCTGGACAAGATCGTGCGCGACCTGCCCGCACCCGTCGGCGACCCGGACGCGCCTGCCCGGGCCATGATCTTTGACTCCGTCTATGACACGTACCGTGGCGTGGTTACCTATGTTCGCGTTGTGGACGGCATGCTGCACCCGCGTGAGCGCATCCAGATGATGTCCACCAGGGCCAGCCATGAACTCCTGGAAATCGGCGTCAGCTCCCCGGAGCCAATACCCTCCAAAGGCCTTGGTGTCGGGGAGGTTGGCTACCTCATCACCGGTGTGAAGGACGTCCGCCAGTCGAAGGTGGGCGACACCGTCACCAACCTTGCCAAGCCTGCCTCGGAATCACTCAGCGGCTACGCCGATCCCAAGCCCATGGTGTTTTCAGGCCTCTACCCGCTCGACGGCACCGACTACCCGGTGCTGCGCGACGCCTTGGACAAGCTCAAGCTGAACGATGCAGCACTGATCTACGAACCGGAAACCTCCGCAGCACTGGGCTTCGGCTTCCGCGTGGGCTTCCTTGGCCTGCTGCACCTGGAGATCGTGCGTGAACGCCTCGAACGCGAATTCAACCTGGACCTGATCTCCACCGCACCGAACGTGGTCTATGAGGTCACACTCGAGGACAAGAACGTGGTCACGGTGACGAACCCCAGCGAGTTCCCCTCCGGAAAGATCAACGAGGTCCGCGAACCCATGGTGGCTGCCACCATCCTGGCCCCCAACGAGTTCGTCGGCGCCATCATGGAGCTCTGCCAGGGCCGCCGTGGCGTCATGCGCGGCATGGACTACCTGTCCGAGGACCGGGTTGAGCTGCGGTACTGGATGCCCCTGGCCGAAATTGTCTTCGACTTCTTCGACTTGCTCAAGTCCAAGACGCGCGGCTACGCCTCGCTGGACTGGAAGGCCGACGGCGAACAGGTTGCCGACCTGGTCAAGGTGGACATCCTGCTCCAGGGCGAACAGGTGGACGCCTTCAGTGCCATCACCCATAAGGACAAGGCGTACGCCTACGGCGTGATGATGACCGGCAAGCTGCGCGAACTCATTCCCCGCCAGCAGTTCGAGGTGCCCATCCAGGCGGCTATCGGTTCCCGGATCATCGCCCGTGAGTCCATCCGCGCCATCCGCAAGGACGTCCTGGCCAAGTGCTACGGCGGTGACATCTCCCGTAAGCGCAAACTGCTGGAAAAGCAGAAGGAAGGCAAGAAGCGCATGAAGATGGTGGGGCGCGTGGAAGTGCCGCAGGAGGCCTTCATCGCCGCCCTCACCACCGACGAATCCAAGGACAAGGCCAAGAAGTAGTGATGACCGTGGCCCGAACCTCCGGAGGCCGCACGCATGCCTAGCGTCCTTCCCCTGGGTGACCCCGCGCCGTCGGACGGACTGCTGCCGCTGCAGGCGGCGGACGGTGCGGCCAACCGGGCCTTCGGGCTGTACGTGCACATCCCGTTTTGCGCGGTGCGCTGCGGTTACTGCGACTTCAACACCTACACCGCCACCGAGCTCGGAGGCGGTGCGTCCCAGGACGCGTACGCCTCCACCGCCATCTCGGAAGTGGATTTTGCCGCGCGGGTCCTGGAGGAGTCGGGCCTGCCTGCCCGCAGGCTGAGCACCGTCTTCTTCGGCGGCGGCACGCCTACTCTGCTGCCTGCCGAGGACTTGGCGCGGATCCTCCGTGCCGCCATTGACACCTGGGGGATCGAACCCGGTGCCGAGGTGACCACCGAGGCCAACCCGGATTCCGTAACGCCGGAGTCATTGCAACTGCTGGCGGACGCGGGCTTCACCCGGGTATCCTTCGGGATGCAGTCCGCGGTACCCCACGTGCTGAAGGTCTTGGACCGCACCCACACCCCAAGCCGCGTCCCGCTCGTGGTGCAGTGGGCACGTGACGCCGGACTGGCTGTCAGTCTGGACCTCATCTACGGCACGCCGGGCGAATCCCTGGAGGACTGGCGCTTTTCGCTCGAGACCGCGCTGTCCTACAAGCCGGACCACATCAGCGCTTACGCGCTGATCATTGAGGACGGCACCAAGCTTGCCGCCCAGATCCGCCGCGGCGAAGTTCCGGAAATCGACGACGACGACCATGCCGACAAGTACGAACTCGCCGACAGGATGATCTCCGACGCCGGCCTGCACTGGTACGAGGTCAGCAACTGGTCCGCGACGGCGGAACAGGCGTGCCGCCACAACCTCGCGTACTGGCGCGGGGACGACTGGTGGGGCATCGGCCCGGGGGCGCACTCGCATGTGGGCGGGGTGCGCTGGTGGAACGTCAAGCACCCCACCGCCTATGCCGGCCGGCTCGGCTCAGGTGCCTCGCCGGCAGCCGGACGCGAAACGCTCGACGCGGAAACGCGGGGCGTCGAAAAGGTGATGCTGGAAGCCCGGTTGTCCTCGGGGCTTGAAACCGCCGCACTCTCGCCGTCCGGTAGGAAGGCCGTGGCCGGGCTGATCGCCGACGGCCTCGTGGTGCCGGAAGATGCCTTCAGGGGCCGACTGGTCCTCACCCTGAAAGGCCGCCTCCTGGCGGACGCCGTGGTCCGCAGGCTCCTGCCGGACTGACCGCTTAAAGCCAATGCGGGGTCAGATACCGCCCAAAATCCTTACTGGATTGGGCTGTATCTGACCCCGCATTGTTCTGTTGAGGCGTTACTTGATCCAGCGCAGGTTGTACTGGTACCGGTGCGGCTGGCCCTTGTTGACGTGGACGCCGGCGGACACCGCGAAGCATGTCAGCGCAATCCAGATGAGTGTGGCCACGACGGCGAACAGGTTGCCGACGACCGGAAGCAGCACCAGCAGGTTGGCCACGAAGGCCGCAATCGTGGGTGGCAGGGTGAAGTTGAGGGCTTCCTTGGACTCCTGTGCGGTGAACGGGCCGCGGTCGCGGAAGATGAGGTAGATCAGGAGCGCCGGAACGCAGCCGAGGATGCCGCCGAAGTGTGCCAGGGTGGCCCACTGCCGGTCCTCGCTGGCCGTCAGCGGAAGTGCGTTGGCCGGAACGCCATGGTACTGGGGCAGGTCCTGGCCGGACTGGGTGTCCCTGCGGTCGCGAGCGTCTTCTGCCACGGTGTCTTCCTTTAGCTTGCGTTGGTGCGTTGGTGCGTTGGTGCGTTGGTGCGTTGGTGCTTTGGTGCTTTGATGCGGCGCCGGCCCGCGGTGCGGTGACGCCGTACCAAGGATACCGGGCCGTACGCGCAATCGCGGGCTCAACGCCGAACCCGGGGGCGTAGCGATGAAAATTTAGGGCACCGTTAGGAAATCGATGACCTCTTCGACCCGGCCCAGCAGGGCGGGCTCGAGGTCAGCGTAGGTGCGCACGGCACCGAGGAGTTTCTGCCAGCCGAGGCCAATGTCCTCCTTGGTCTCGTGCGGCCAGCCGAAGGCGGTGAGGATGCCGGTTTTCCAGTCCGTGCCGCGCGGCACCACGGGCCACTGCGGAATGCCGAGCACCGACGGCCGGATGGCCTGCCAGACGTCGACGTACGGGTGGCCGACGATCAGCACGTTCCCGGCGGCCCCGGGGGACGCCATCACAGCGTCGGCGATTCTGGACTCCTTGGAATCCGGGACCAGATGGTCCACCAGGACGCCCAGCCTGCGGCCGGGACCGGGGCGGAACGAAGCAACGGCCGCCGCCAGGTCATCGATGCCATGGAGAGGTTCGACGACGATGCCCTCCACCCGGAGGTCGTCGCCCCAGACTTTTTCCACCAGTTCGGCGTCGTGCTTGCCTTCAACCCAGATGCGACTGGCCTTGGCCACCTGTGCCCGCTGCCCTTCCACACGCACCGAACCCGACGCCGTCCGGCCGGTCGTGCCTGACCCTGCGGGTTGCGCTTTGGGAGCCGGGGGCATCAGCCGGATCGGCTGGCCTTCGAGGAGGAAGCCGAAGCCCAGTTTGAAGGACCGGGACTTTCCGCGGCGGTCCTCAAGCGCCACCACGTGCATGCCGCCGGACTTCTCCACCCGGGTTACCGCGCCCACCCAGCCGGACTGGACGTCCTCGAGTACCATGCCGCGCTCCACCGGCACCTCCGGCAGGCTGTTCTTGGCGGGCGCGGCCATCTCCTGCGGGCCCCAGTTCTGGTACTGCATTTGTTCACCGCTTTGCATTAGGAAATTGCACAGGAAAGAGCCGCTCCGGAGGCGGGGATGCCACCGGGGGACAGGCGCCCGGGATTTCGCCCGGAGCGGTACCAATGCTAACAACGCAGCGACTCATATTAGACTTGTTAGCACTTAGGCATGTCGAGTGCTAACAACAGCGTCTGCGGGCAGGATCAACGCGCGGCGCGGTAAGGCCAAAAGGAGGTGGACTGTGAGCGAACCACGGAAGCTTGAGGTGCTGCGCGCCATCGTGGAGGACTATGTCCATTCCCGCGAACCCGTCGGCTCCAAGGCCCTGGTGGAACGGCACCATCTGGGTGTCTCCAGCGCCACGATCCGCAATGACATGGCGGCGCTGGAGGATGAGGGCCTCATCACGGCCCCGCACACCAGCGCAGGCAGGATCCCCACCGACAAGGGCTACCGCCTGTTCGTCGACCAGATCTCCGCGGTGAAGCCGCTCTCCCCGGCGGAGAAGCGCGCTATCCAGACCCTGCTCGAGGGGTCGGAGGATCTCGACGACGTCCTGGACCGGACCGCGCGGCTCCTGTCCCAGCTGACCAACCAGGTCGCCGTCGTGCAGTACCCGCACCTGAGCCGTGCGGTGGTCCGCCATATCGAATTCGTGCTGCTGGCGCCGCGGAAGGTGCTGATCGTCCTGATCGCCGATTCCGGCAAGGTTGACCAGCGCGTGGTCGACGCCGGACAGGACCTGTCGGACGATACGCTCTCCGCTCTGCGCACCCGGTTCCTGACCGGTGTGGCCGGAACGCCGGTGGCCATCCTGCCCCAGCACCTGGCCGCCGTCGTGGCGGGCTGCACTCCGGCCGAGCGCCCGGTGGCCATGGCCCTCGGCAAGGGACTGGAGGGCCTCGCCCACAACAGCCGGGAAGACCGGATGGTCCTGGCCGGAACAGCCAACCTCGCGCGGTCCAACGTGGATTTCCCGCTCAGCATTGGGCCCGTGCTGGAAGCGCTCGAGGAGCAGGTGGTGATGCTGCGGCTCCTGAGCGACATGGCGCAGGACCCGCGCGGCGTGGCGGTGAGCATCGGCCGGGAAAACCCCTACGACGGACTGGCCGAAGCCTCGGTGGTGGCCACCGGCTACGGTCCTGACGCCAGCGCCAAGGTGGGCATCCTCGGACCTACCCGGATGGACTATCCCACCACCATGGCGGCCGTCCGCGCGGTGGCCCGCTACCTTTCGAGGATTCTGGGACCGTGACCGCACGCCCCGGATATCCTCTGACCACAGGCAGTACAACCAGGAAGAGATACGAACTTTGAGCAGCCACTACGACGTTCTCGGAGTCTCCGCCGAAGCCACTGGCGAAGAGATCAAAAAGGCCTACCGCAAGCTGGCCCGCTCACTCCACCCGGACGTTAACCCGGGCGAGGATGCTGCGGAGCGGTTCAAGGCCGTCACCCACGCCTATGAGGTGCTGTCCGATCCGCAGAAGCGCAGGGTCTACGACACCACCGGCAATGAGAACGGCACCGACAACGGCTTCGGCGGTGGTGGCTACGCCGGGCAGGGCTTCGCGTTCCAGGACATATTCGACACCTTCTTCGGCGCCGGTGGCACCTCCGGGCCGGCGTCCCGGGTCCGCCGCGGCCAGGACGCGCTCATCAGCGTCCGGATCGACCTGCGCGACGCCGTCTTCGGCGTCAACAAGAAGCTGGAAGTGGACACGGCCGTCACCTGCCCCACGTGTGAAGGCTCCTGCTGCCAGCCTGGCACGCATCCCGAGCGCTGTGACATCTGCGGCGGCAGCGGCCAGGTCCAGCGGGCGGTCCGCTCCATCCTGGGCCAGGTCATGACCGCAGCCCCGTGCGGGTCGTGCGAGGGCTTCGGCACGGTCATCAAGGATCCCTGCAACGAGTGCAGCGGCCAGGGCCGCATCCGCAGCCGCCGGTCCCTGACCATCAAGGTACCGGCAGGCGTGGCCACCGGAACGCGCATCCAGCTATCCGGGCAGGGCGAGGCAGGTCCCGCGGGCGGCCCCTCCGGCGACCTCTACGTGGAAATCCGCGTCAACAGCGACTCCACCTACGTCCGTGAGGGCGACGACCTGCACGCGACCCTGAACATTCCCATGACCGCCGCCGCGCTCGGCACGGAACTGAGCCTGGATACCTTCGACGGCAAGCAGGAGATCGACGTCAAGGCGGGCACCCAGTCCGGCGAGATCATCACCCTCCGGGGCCTCGGTGTCACCCACCTGCGCGGCTACGGCCGCGGCGACCTCAAGGTCCACCTGCAGGTGGAAACGCCGTCGAAGCTGGATCCCGCCCAGGAGGACCTGCTCCGGCAGTTGGCCAAGCTCCGCGGCGAGCAGTTCTCCGAGGGCAAGCTTGCGGCCAGCGGCGGCGTCTTCGCCAAACTGCGGGACCGCCTCGGTAACCTGTAGCGGTGAGCAACCCCGTATTCTTCGCCCCGGCCGGCGCGCTGGACAGCGCCGCTCCAGGATCGCTGTTCGTCCTTGACGGCGCCGAGGCCCGGCACGCGGTCACCGTCAAGCGCCTGTCCGTGGGGGAGCAGGTGGACATAGCCGACGGCGCGGGGAAACGCATCACCGGAACCGTGACTGATGCTGCACCCGCCGAACTGACGGTTGAATGCAGCTCCGTCAGGGTTGAACCGCGGCCGGACATTCGTCTGGTCCTGGTGCAGGCCCTCGCCAAGGGGGACCGGGACGAGCTCGCGATCGAAACCGCCACCGAACTGGGCATCGACGCCGTGATCCCCTGGCAGTCCGAGCGCTCCATCGTCAGGTGGAAGGGTGAGCGGGCCGCCAAGGCTCACGGAAAATGGCAGTCCGCCGTAACGGCGGCCGCCAAGCAGGCGCGCCGAGCCTGGATTCCCGAGGTGCGCCCCGCCGTCGACACCCAGGCCCTGGCCAGGGAAGTGGCGGACGCCGGCCTTGCCGTGATCCTGCACGAAGACGCGGTCACGCCGCTGCGGCGGGTCCTCGGCAAATGGTCCGAGGAGCGCCAGGAGGCGTCCGGCCCCGGCGAGATCCTGCTCATCGTTGGCCCCGAAGGGGGCATCAGTCCGCGCGAGGTCACCCGGCTGTGCAGCGCAGGGGCGGTCACGGCACTGTTGGGACCGCACGTGCTGCGGTCGTCGACGGCGGGACCGGCCGGCGTCGTTGTTGCCAGCGACGTCCTGGGCCGCTGGTAGGTCCAGCGCGCTCAGCGCCGGCGGCCGCAGCTGGCGGGGACAGCCGGCCAGCCTAGCGGACGGTGAACCCGCGCGAGTCCACGTTGAGTTCGTCCTCGGGCTTGCCGGGGTCGATCTGGGAGACCCGTACCTCATAGTTCCCGGGCGCGAGGTTCACCGTGATGCCGAAGACCCCCGAGGCGCCGGGATCAGCCGCGGCCCTGGCTTCCCCGGTCAGGTAGCTTTCCTTGTCGCCGTTGTCCTGGACTCTGAGGATGCGCCAGTGGAGCTTGCCGTTGGGGACGGTGCTGCGCCCGGAGATCTTGACCCGGCCGTCGCCGACTTCGGTGCCCTCCTGCGGATCAATGATCCACACCGGCGCCACCATTCCGGCGCTGCGGGAAGTGGGGGCACCGAGCTTGACGTGCTTGAACGCCAGATAGTCCGTGTGCCCGTCAACCAGGATGACCACTTCGATTTGCTGGCCCGCGTCAATCAGGCCGGAGCTGGCACCGGCGGCCGTTGCGGTGTACACGAGCTGCTGGATGGCCCGCTGGGCCATGTCCGCATCAAGGTTGCTGTTGAAGGCATCCGCGGAAACGTCCACCGTGATGACATTGGTGCCCGAGATCGATGTGGCGAGGTTCTTGGGGTTCTGCCACGGCGTGAAGTAGTCAGGATCCAGCGGCGTCTCGGACATCATGGCGCGCAGGGCCCGGGTGATCGGGTTCTCGTCGTCAGGAACGTCGCGGAACTCGCGGTACAGGAAGACGTTGCTGTTGCTCCGCCCGATCCAATAGACCGGCGCCTTGTTGGATGACTGGGTTGTTTCCAGCGGCGCGCTGGTTGTGGGGACACCATCCGTGCCGGCTGCCCGCCGCGACGAGGACGTCGGGGAGTTCGCGGAGGTCACCGAAGGATCGGGGTCGGCGATGCACCCGGACAGCAGCAGGGCAGCCGGAAGCAGCGCGGACAGCAGCACGGAGCGCATCCGCGGTACTTTCCGGCCCGGGGTTCCTGGCTGACTGATGCTGGCGATCCCTTCAAGTGAGCAGTTGCGTGCGGGCACGCCGGACCGTTGCCGGCGAGCTCCGTTTCCAGCATTACACGAGACATTGCAGCGCCGGGCGCCTTTCGCGGCAGGCGGCCGAACTGCAACGGGAACGATATGAGGCCGATACAAAGTTGATACCTAATTGCGGGAACGCGTTACAGAAATACGGTCCGCCGTGACCTTCCTGGAAGGCAGGCCGGGGCGTGCGCTGGCGTAAGATGTAAAGACGCAAACGAGTTATATTCCGAACTGGAGGGAACCTAAGGCCTGAGGGCCGTCACCATGACTGAATCAGCAAACGGAAAGCGCCGCCTCAACACGGGGGACCGAACCACGGGCGAATTCCCCCATACTCTCCCCGGTGTCCGGACGGAGGTGGTCATCTTCGATAACTCTGATCAGATGGTGCAGTCGCTGGGTAGCCACGACGAGGCCCTCCGCTTCATCGAGGACCAATTCCCGGCCGTCAGTTTCCACGTCCGCGGCAACGAGCTCTCCATCAACGGCCCTGCGGCCGATGTTCCGCGCATCATGCGTCTGCTGAACGAGGTCCGGGGTCTCGTGGCCCGCGGCACAGTTATCACGCCGGCAGTTCTCCAGCAGTTGGTCTCAATGCTCCGCAGCCAGTCGCTGCAGAATCCTGTGGAGGTGCTGACGCATGACATCCTCTCCAGCCGCGGCAAGACCATCCGGCCCAAGACGCTGAACCAGAAGAACTACGTGGACGCCATCGACGCCAACACGGTGATCTTCGGGATCGGGCCTGCCGGTACCGGCAAGACCTACCTGGCGGTGGCCAAGGCGGTGCAGGCGTTGCAGCAGAAGGAAGTCAGCCGGATCATCCTCACCCGCCCCGCCGTCGAGGCGGGCGAACGGCTGGGGTTCCTCCCCGGTACGCTCAGCGACAAGATCGACCCGTACCTGCGGCCGCTGTACGACGCGCTGCACGACATGATGGACCCCGAGTCCATTCCCCGGCTGATGGCCGCCGGCACCATCGAGGTCGCGCCGCTGGCCTACATGAGGGGCCGGACGCTGAACGACGCCTTCATCATCCTTGACGAGGCTCAGAACACCACGCCGGAACAGATGAAGATGTTCCTGACCCGGCTCGGCTTCGGCTCCAAGATGGTGGTCACCGGCGACGTCACGCAGGTCGACCTTCCGTTCGGGACCCGCTCCGGTCTGCGCATCGTCGAAGAGATCCTCACCGGAATCGACGATGTGAGCTTCTCTGTCCTGGACGCCGCCGACGTCGTCCGCCACCGCCTGGTGGGCGATATCGTCAACGCCTACAGCATCTGGGACGAAGCACAACGCAACCGGGTCAAGCATTCCGTTCCCCGGGAACGACGGGAGAGCACGCATGAGCATCGAAGTTAACAACGAATCCGGCATCCAGGTGGACGAGGCCCGCCTGGTGGCGCTGGCGCGCTTCATCTTCGAACAGCTGTACATCCACCCGCAGGCGGAACTGTCCATCCTGCTCGTGGACGAGCCGGCCATGGAAAAGCTGCATATCGAACTGATGGATGAGCCCGGCGCCACCGACGTGCTGTCCGTGCCCATGGACGAGCTGACCCCGGGCACCCCGGACAAGCCGACACCGCAGGGGATGCTTGGCGACATTGCCATCTGCCCGCAGGTGGCCGAGGTCCAGGCCCGGAATGCCGGGCACTCCACGCAGGACGAGATGCTGCTGCTGACCACGCACGGAATCCTTCACCTGCTCGGCTATGACCACGCCGAACCCGAGGAGAAGGCAGAAATGTTCGGCCTGCAGCGCGAACTGCTGACGGCATTCACCGGCAAAGAAGCACCGGCCGAGACCACCCAGTGACCTCCCTGCTCCTTGTCTGCATGGCGCTGGCGTTTCTCGGCGCCGCAGCGCTGCTGACGGCTGCCGAGGCGGCGTTCAGCTTCCTTCCGCGCCACGACGCCGAGCAGGCCGTGCAGGGGAGCCAGGGCCGGGCGCTGCGCAGGATCCTGGACCAGCCGATGACGCATATGCGTGCCCTGCGTTTCTGGCGGGTCTGGTTCGAGTCGGCCTCCGCCGTGGCCGTCGCCGTGCTGCTTTACAGCCTGCTGGACAACGTCTGGCTGGCAGGCCTGGCCGCCACAGGCATCATGGCGGTTCTCGGGTTTGTGCTGGTAGGCGTCTCGCCACGCCAGATCGGCCGCTCGCATCCGGCCGCCGTGGCGCGGAACTCGGCATCGCTGGTGCGGTTCCTGGCCTGGATCCTCGGGCCCATCCCCGCCTGGCTGGTCCGGCTGGGCAGCGCCGTGGCGCCGGGTTCGCCCAACGGTGACGACTCCTACTTCAGCGAGGAGGAGTTCCGCGAACTGGTTGACCGCGCCACCGAGTCGGACATGATCGAGGACAACGAGGCCGAACTCATCCAGTCCGTCTTCGAGTTCGGCGACACCCTGGTCCGCGCCGTCATGGTGCCGCGGACGGACATCCTGACTATCGACGCCGGCTCGAGCCTGCACAGTGCGATGGCGCTGTTCCTGCGGTCGGGGTACTCCAGGATCCCGGTCATCGGCGAAAACACCGACCAGATCCTGGGCATCATCTACCTGAAGGACGTGGCCGCCGCGATCCACAGCATGGACCCCGAGGCAGAACCGCCTGTGGTGGACGTGCTGGCCCGCGAGGTCCGCTATGTCCCGGATTCCAAGCCGGTGAGCGACCTCCTGCGGGAGCTCCAGAAGGAGTCAACGCACGTGGCCATCGTCATCGACGAATACGGCGGCACTGCGGGGTTGGTGACGCTCGAGGATCTGATCGAAGAGCTGGTTGGCGAAATCGTCGACGAGTACGACTCGGAGAGTGCCGCCGTCGTCGATCTGGGCGACGGAACATTCCGGGTGAGCGCCCGGATGGGGATCGACGACCTCGGCGAGCTGTTCGGCATCGAGCTGGAGGACGACGAGGTGGACACCGTGGGCGGCCTGCTGGCCAAGGCCCTGGGCCGGGTCCCGATCGTGGGCAGCGCCGTGGATATCGACGGCGTTTCGCTGCGCGCCGAGCGGCTGGAGGGCCGCCGGAACCGCGTCAGCCACATCATTGCGGCCGCTGCGCCGAAAGAACAGACTGACCTTGAAGAACTTCTCGACGAGGCCAAATCAATGCAACAGGGAGTTCCACGTGAGCAAGCAGAATAAGGCCGACGGCGGCGAACCGTTCGGCGGGTACCATGCCGGATTCTCGGTGCTGGTGGGCCGGCCGAACGCGGGCAAATCCACCCTCACCAACGCCCTGGTGGGCAGGAAGGTGGCCATCACCTCCGCCAAGCCGCAGACCACGCGGCACACCATCCGCGGGATCGTCCACCGTGAGGATGCCCAGCTGATCCTGGTGGACACCCCGGGCCTGCACCGGCCCCGCACCCTGCTCGGCAAGCGGCTTAACGACCTCGTGGCCGACACCCTCTCCGAGGTGGATGCGATCGGGTTCTGCATCCCCGCCAACGAGAAGATCGGCCCCGGTGACAAGTTCATCGCCGCCCAGCTTGCCGCCGTGGGCCGGAAGCCGGTGATTGCCCTCGTTACCAAGGCAGACCTGGTGGACCGGCAGGCCCTGACGGAGCAGCTGCTGGCCGTCGCGGAACTCGGCAGGGAAGTGCTGGGCGAGGACGGCTGGAAGGACATCGTTCCGGTCTCCGCGGCGGACGGGTTCCAGGTGGGCACGGTCGCGGACGTCCTGATCAGCCACATGCCGCCGTCGCCTCCGCTCTATCCGGACGGTGAGCTGACCGATGAGCCGGAGGCCGTCATGGTGGCCGAACTCATCCGCGAGGCTGCACTGGAGGGCGTACGGGACGAGCTGCCGCACTCACTGGCTGTGGTGGTCGAGGAGATCGTTCCGCGCGAGGGCCGGACCGAGGATAATCCGCTGCTGGACGTCCGCGTGAACCTCTACGTGGAGCGCCCGTCGCAGAAGGCGATCATCATTGGCAAGGGCGGAAGCCGGCTGCGCGAGGTCGGCACCAACGCCCGCAAGGGGATCGAGGCGCTCCTGGGCACCCGCATCTACCTTGACCTGCACGTCAAGGTGGCCAAGGACTGGCAGCGCGACCCCAAGCAGCTGGTGAAGCTCGGGTTCTGACCCCGCAGCCCCTGCCTTTCAGGGCCTTCTGCCCGCGCGCCGTGCGGCGAAGGCCTGCTCCCCAGGCGGCCAACGCCAGCGCGCCGGGCCGCGAACGCCGGATTTCCGGGGTTTTCCCAGAAACGGCTACTAAAATAGGCCGGATCCCATTTTTTCGAGGAAGGTACACCCTGTGGTGCGACGCCGCGACAACCGCGCCCAAGGACCGGGCACGCCCGCCCGTTCCGAGCCAGCTGCCCGGCATGCCGAGGACGCCCGGCTGGGCGCTGCCCGGCACCTGAATGTCCGCCACATGCCCGCGTGGCTTAAGGTAACCACCGCCGTCGTCGCCGTGGTCCTGGCCGGCGGCCTTGCCTTCGCCGGCTACTGGTACTTCAGGCTGCAGTCCAACATCTCCACCTCCGCCCTGGGGGCGGGCAGCAGCCGCACGGACACCACGGACGACGCGACCGGCAGGCTGCAGATCCTGATCCTGGGATCCGACACCCGCGACGGCAAGAACTCCAACTACGGCAGCACGGAGGATTCCACCGGGTACGGCAACTCCGACGTCATGATGCTTATGGACATCTCGGAGGACAACAAGCGGGTCAACGTCATCAGCTTCCCCCGCGACCTGCTGGTGGACATCCCCAAGTGCACTGACCAGAAGACCGGCAAGCAGTACCCGGCCCGCAGCGGCATCATGATCAATGAGGCCATGAAGGAGGCCGGCATCGGCTGCGCCGTGGACACCGTCAACAAGCTGACCGGCATGGAGGTGGACCACTTCATGATGGCCGACTTCAATGCCGTCAAGGAGCTGTCGAACGCCGTGGGCGGCGTCTCGGTGTGCATCAGCGACGCCGTCTATGACCCCGACTCGCGGCTGCGGCTGCCCAAGGGCACTTCCCAGGTGCAGGGCGAACAGGCCCTCGCGTTCCTGCGCACCCGCCACGCATTCGGCGACGGCGGCGACCTCGGCCGCATCAAGGCGCAGCAGGGCTTCCTGTCCTCCCTGACCCGGAAGATCAAGGACGACGGCACCCTTTCCAACCCGGCGAAGCTGCTGAACATCGCCGACGTCATCACCAAGAACCTGACGGTCGACGACGGACTCGCCTCCGTGCCGTCGATGATCACCATCGCCAACCGGCTGAAGACGATCGACGTCGGCAAGGTCGCCTTTGTGGCGATGCCGACCGTCCCTGCCACCAGCGATCCCAACCGGCTGGAAGCTGCGCCTGCCGCCGCACAGCTGTTTGCTGCCCTGCGCAAGGACGTCGACCTGACCGACCCGGACGGGAAGGAAACCCCGTCACCGTCGGCGACGCCCACACCGTCGGCCAGCTCCACTCCCAAGGCCACCCCCAAGCCCACCGCCACGGCGGCGCCGTATGACAAGGCGCTGCAGCCCATCACCGTGGCCAACGGCACTGGCTCAGCCGGCCGGACCCAGGAAATCGTGGACGCCCTTGTGGCCGGCGGCTTCACCCAGGTGGGTCAGCTGGAGGCCGACACCACGGCAAAGACCATGGTGTACTACGGGCCCGAGTTCGCGGACGTCGCCGCTGACGTGGCGGCCCTGTTCGGTATTCCGGCCGCCCAGGTGGCGCCGTCGTCCGGCGTCGCGGGCGTGCAGCTGTACCTCGGCTCCGACTTCCCGTCCGGGACCAAGTACGGCAAGACCACCGTTCCCAAGGACGTCGTCAACCAGACGGCGGGCGACACCGTCTGCCAGCAGGCAAACCCGGAACTGATCGTCCGGCAGTAACCGGCAGCAGGCCGCGCCTGACGCGGCCGGCCGCAAACAGCCGGGCACAAAAATGCCGGGCCGCCCCGAAGGGGGAGGCCCGGCATTTCTGCACCTACCAGATGCTGACGCGCTCCTCCGGCGGCATCCACATGCCGTCCTCCTCCGTGACGCCGAACGCGGCGTGGAAGGAGTCCAGGTTCTTGGCAATGGCGTTGGTGCGGAACTCGTTGGGGGAGTGCGGGTCCGTGGCGAGGCGCCGGATGGCCTCCTCGGTGCGGATCACCTGGCGCCAGCCAGCCGCCCACGAGGCGAAGAAGCGCTGTTCCCCCGTCAGCCCGTCCAGCACCGGAGGTTCCTGCCCGTCGAGGCTCAGGCGGTAGGCCTTGTGCGCGATGGTCAGTCCGCCCAGGTCGCCGATGTTCTCGCCCAGCGTGAGTTTGCCGTTGACGTTGTGGCCGGGTGCGGCGTATGGGGACAGGGCGTCGAACTGGTCCACGAGGCGTCCGGTCAGGGCTTCGAAAGCCTTGCGGTCGTCCTCGGTCCACCAGTTGCGCAGCTCGCCCTTGCCGTCGAACTGTGAGCCCTGGTCATCGAAGCCGTGGCCGATTTCGTGCCCGATCACGGCCCCGATGCCGCCGTAGTTCACGGCGTCGTCCGCTTCGGCGGTGAAGAAGGGCGGCTGGAGGATGGCCGCCGGGAAGACGATTTCGTTCAGCATCGGGTGGTAATAGGCGTTGACGGTCTGCGGCGTCATGAGCCACTTGTTGAGGTCCACAGGCTTGCCGACCTCGTCGAGGTGCCGGTCGACGTCGGCGTTGTGCGCGCGTTCGACGTTGCCCAGCAGGTCAGCAGGGTCGATGACCACGGCCGAGTAGTCGATCCACTCGTCCGGGAAGCCGATCTTCGCCCGGAAAGCCCCAAGTTTCCGGAGCGCCTCGGCCTTGGTGTCCTCGCCCATCCATTCCAGGCCGCTGATGCTCTGCCGGTAGGCCTCGATCAGGTTTCCCACCAGGGTCTGCATGCGGGCCTTGTGGCCCTCGGGGAAGTGCCGGGCCACGTAGATCTGGCCCACGGCTTCGCCGAGTCCGGCCTCGACGACGGCGACGCCCCGCTTCCAGCGGTCCTTGTTCCGCGGGGTGCCGCTGATGGTGGTGCCGTAGAAGGCGAAGTTCGTGTCCACGAATGCGGATGAGAGGTAGGGTGCCGCGGAGTTGATGACCCGCAGGGCAAGCCACTCCTGCCACACCGGCAGCGACTCCGAGGCCAGCAGCGCGGCCGCGCCAACGAAGAAGTCAGGGGTGCTGACCACAATCTCCTGCCGCTTCTCGGCGGCAACGTCGGCTGCGTCAAACCACGTGTCCAGCAGCGGGAACAGCTCGCGTGCCTCGTCCGCCGACTTCAGGTTGTAGGTTTTCTGCGGGTCGCGGAGCGTGACGTTGTCCCAGTGGTGCGAGGCGAGGGAGGTCTCGAGGGCCACCACCCGGGCCGCGGCGTTTTCGGGATCGGCCACGCCGGCCAGGCCGAACATGGTGCCCACGTACTCCCGGTAGGACTTCACCACCGGGGCGAATTTCTCTTCACGGTAGTAAGACTCGTCCGGGAGCCCGAGGCCGCCCTGGCCCGTGTACAGGAGAACGCGGTCGGGGTTGCCGGCATCGGGCGCGGGGTAGATGTAGAAAAGACCAGACACGTCGGCGCGGAAGAGCCGGCCGGCCAGTGCCAGCAGCTCGGAAATGCTGGCCGTGGCGAAGACCTCGGCCAGGCGTCCACGGATGGGGTCCATGCCCTTCGCCTCGACGGCTTCCTCATCCATGAAGCTGCTGTAGAGGTCGCCGATCTTGCGCTCGATGCCGCTGGCCTCTGCACCCTTGGCCGCGGCCTCCTCGATGATTTCCCGGACTGCCAGCTCGGAGCCGTCACGAAGGGCGGTGAAAGTGCCTTCCAGCGGACGGTCGTCGGGGATGGTGGTGTCCTTCAGCCAGGCGCCGTTCACATGCTGGTAGAGGTCGTCCTGTGGCCTCACGCTGCGGTCGATGTTTGACAGGGCGATCCCCGAAATTGGCACAGGAGCTCCTTCGATGACGGGCTGCGGCCGGCACTATCACCGGTGCCGCGTCTGCATGGTGGACGTTGCTGGAGGTGTTGCACCTTCATCTTACGCACCCGTGTTACTGTGAAATGGTGCGTGCAGAACTCCTTCTTCTTAGCTGCCGCGGCGAGGCCTCAGACGCGATCTAGCGCAAGGCCCACCCTCGTCGCGGAGTTTGCGTTGCCCGGCCACCCTTTCACTCAGGAATCACAGAAAAGGCCAGATTAATGCGAAACGCACAGAAGCCCTCGGGAATGCCGGTCCACCGCTACATCCCCTTCCAGGACCAGATCAAAGTCGATCTGCCGGACCGCACCTGGCCGGACAAAATCATCACCACGGCGCCGCGCTGGTGCGCAGTGGACCTGCGGGACGGCAACCAGGCACTGATCGATCCCATGAGCCCGGCGCGCAAGATGAAGATGTTCGACCTGCTGGTCCGCATGGGCTACAAGGAAATTGAAGTCGGCTTCCCCTCCGCGTCGCAGACCGACTTCGACTTCGTCCGCCAGCTGATCGAAGGCAACCACATCCCGGACGACGTCACCATCCAGGTGCTGACCCAGGCCCGAGAACACCTCATCGAGCGGACCTACGAGTCCCTGGTGGGCGCCAAGCAGGCCATCGTGCACCTGTACAACTCCACCTCCGTCCTGCAGCGCCGCGTGGTGTTCAACCAAGACGAGGACGGCATCCTGGACATCGCCCTGCAGGGCGCGCGCCTCTGCAAGAAGTACGAGGAAACTCTGGGCGACACCCACATCACCTACGAGTACTCACCGGAGTCCTTCACCGGCACCGAACTGGAGTACGCTGTCCGCGTCTGCAACGCCGTCGCCGACGTCTTTGAGGCATCCGCCGACCGCCAGGTGATCATCAACCTGCCCGCCACCGTGGAAATGGCCACCCCGAACGTCTACGCGGACTCCATCGAGTGGATGAGCCGGCACCTGCACCCGCGCGAAGGCATCATCCTCTCCCTGCACCCGCACAACGACCGCGGCACCGGCGTGGCCGCAGCCGAGCTGGGCTACCAGGCCGGCGCCGACCGCATCGAGGGCTGCCTGTTCGGCAACGGAGAGCGCACCGGCAATGTGGACCTGGTGACCCTGGGCCTGAACATGTTTGTCCAGGGCATCGACCCGATGATCGACTTTTCCGACATCGACGACGTCCGGCGCACCGTGGAGTACTGCAACCAGTTGCCCGTCGCGGAACGTGCCCCCTACGGCGGCGACCTCGTTTTCACCGCGTTCTCCGGGTCCCACCAGGACGCCATCAAGAAGGGCCTCGAAGCCCTGGAGAAGGACGCGGCGGCTGCGGGCAAGGACGTCAGCGACTTCACCTGGCAGGTTCCGTACCTGCCCGTGGACCCGAAGGACCTCGGGCGCAGCTACGAGGCCGTGATCCGCGTCAACTCCCAGTCCGGCAAGGGCGGCGTGGCCTACCTGCTGAAGAACGAGCACAGCCTGGACCTGCCGCGGCGCGCGCAGATCGAATTCTCGGGTGTCATCCAAAAGCGCACGGACACTGTCGGTGGCGAAGTCAGCGGCGCCCAGCTGTGGCAGATTTTCCAGGACGAGTACCTGCCCTCCGCCAAGACGGAAAGCCAGTGGGGCCGGTACTCGCTCGGCTCGGTGAAAACCGAATCGGACGAGGACGGTGCCATGACCCTGCACGCCTCACTGGGCGTCGACGGCACCCACGCCAGCCGCACCGGAACCGGCAACGGTCCCATCGCTGCGCTGCTGGATATCCTGGGCCAGGACGGCGTGGACGTGCGGGTGCTGGACTACAGCGAGCACGCCCTGTCTGAAGGCGGCAGCGCCCTCGCCGCGGCCTACGTCGAATGCGCCGTCGGGGAACGTGTCCTGTGGGGCGTCGGCATCGATGCCAACACCAGCACCTCGGCACTGAAGGCAGTCATCTCTGCCGTGAACCGGGCCATCCGGGACGCCCAGGCCTGAGCTTCCTGCAGCTGCGCCGCCGGTCCGCACCGGCGGCGCAGCTGTTTCGGCGGCGGAGCTGTTTTCACGGAGTCAGTGGGAAGATAAAGCGTGGTCCAATCATCATTTGCAGCGCGCAGCTATCGCGACGACGCCGTGGTGTTGCGCACCCACAAGCTGGGCGAGGCGGACCGCATCATCACCTTGCTGACCAAGCACCACGGCCAGGTCCGGGCGGTGGCCAAGGGAGTCCGGCGGACCACCAGCCGCTTCGGCGCCCGCCTGGAGCCCTTCATGGTGGCAGACCTGCAGCTCGTGTCCGGCAAGACCCTCGACATCGTGACGCAGGCCGTCGCGAAAGGTGCGTACGGGGGCAGCATCGCCGCCGATTACGGGCGCTACACGGTGGCGGCGGCCATGACCGAGACTGCGGAGAAGCTGACCGACGTCGACGGTGAAGCCGGAACCGCGCAGTACAACCTTCTGGTCGGCGCCCTGGCCTCGCTGAGCCGCGGGGATCACGCGCCGGAACTGATCCTGGATTCCTATCTCCTGCGGGCACTTTCCACCGGCGGCTGGGCGCCAAGCTTCACCGACTGCGCGCGCTGCGGCGCGCCCGGCCCGCACACCGCCTTCTCCGCCCCGCTGGGCGGCATGGTCTGCGGCGGCTGCCGCCCGCCGGGGTCGCCGGCGCCGGCACCGGAAACGGTGTCCCTGCTGGGTGCGCTGCTCACCGGGAACTGGACGACGGCGGATGCCTCCCTTCCGCTCCACCGCCGCGAATCCGCGGGCCTGGTGGCAAGCTATCTGCAGTGGCACCTGGAGCGTGTCCTGAAATCCCTCAAACATGTGGAGCGTACCTAACAGTGTCCTTGGGAAAGAAGACCAGTCCTGCCCGGCGCCGAACCTCCCCGGTGGTGGCCCCGTACCCGCACTCCTCGGGCGCGGTTCCGCCGTCCATTCCGGCGGAGTTCGTGCCGCGGCATGTGGCCATTGTGATGGACGGCAACGGCAGGTGGGCCAACCAGCGGGGCCTGCCGCGGATCGAAGGCCACAAAGCGGGGGAGCCGGCCCTGCTGGACGTCGTGGCCGGCGCCATTGAGCTGGGTATCGAATACGTCAGCGTCTACGCCTTCTCCACGGAGAACTGGCGCCGGTCCCCGGAGGAAGTCCGCTTCCTGATGGGATTCAACAAGGAAGTGCTGCGCAGGCAGCGCAATCAGCTGGATGAGTGGGGCGTGCGGATCCGCTGGTCGGGACGGCGGCCCCGGCTCTGGGGCTCGGTGATCCGCGAACTCGAGGAGGCGGAGGAATACACCGCCGGAAACAGCACGTGCACGCTGACCATGTGCGTGAATTACGGCGGCCGGGCGGAAATCGCCGACGCCGTGTCCGCCATTGCCCGGGATGTGGCCGACGGAAGGCTCAAGCCTGGTGCCATCACCGAGAAGACCATCCAGAAGTACCTCGACGAGCCGGACCTTCCCGACGTCGACCTCTTCCTCCGCAGTTCAGGCGAACAGCGCCTGTCCAACTTCATGCTGTGGCAGTCGGCGTACGCCGAGTTCGTCTTCCTGGACACCCTGTGGCCCGACGTCGACCGCCGGACCCTCTGGGATGCGGTGGAGATCTACGCCCAGCGGGACCGCCGGTACGGCGGGGCAGTGGACGCCGCCAAGGCCCTTTAAGTCCCGGAGACCTGCGCCGGCTCAGGCGGCGTAGCCCCTGATCCACGTGGCAAGCCGCCCGTAGGCGTCGGCGCGCACGTCCGCGCTGGAAAGGAACACATCGTGCAGGGCGCCGTCGATGCGCTCCACGGTGACGCTGCTGCCCAGAGACATTGCGCGGGCTGCGATCGTGTTGACGTCCAGCACCGCGTCCGTGCGGCGCATTTCCTCGTTCCACACCATCCCGTTCTCGCTCGCCGCGGACAGCAGCACCAGGATGGGAATGGCGATGCCCAGGCCCCGGGCCACCTTGGCCTGCCCGGCCAGGATGGCACTGAGCCAGGCGGCGCGCACCGGAAAGGCCAGGGGCGGCCGGTAGGCAGTGTCCAGGGCCCACTCTCCTTCTGCGGCACTGCTGATGCTCCGCCAATAGAATCCGCGCTCCGGCAGCCTGAGCACCGCCTCCGGACGCAGGCGGGCGATCGGCTCCACCACGGTCCAGGCAGCGCGCCGGACCAGGGGGCTGCCGTGCATTTCCAGCCATGGACTGTTCAGGACCAGCTGGGATGCCGCGCCGGGATTGCGGCTGGCCCACAAGGCTGCGACGAGCCCGCCGGTGGAATGCCCCATGAGCGCGAGCTGCACGGGTCCGGCAGCGCCGGACTCGGCGATCATGCCCACTGCGGTGCCGATCTCGGCGTCGTAGTTGCCCAGATCCGCGACGTAGCCGCCAGGGGTGCCCGGCTGCAGGCTGCGGCCGTGGTTGTGCATGTCCAGGGCAAAGAACCTGAAGCCCTGCGCGTCCCAGAACCGGGCCAGCTCCACGTTGAAGAAGTAGTCGCTCCAGCCGTGCAGGAACAGCACCGCACGGCGCGGCCCGGCAGAAGGGATGTCCGGAGCATTCGGAGCGTCCGGGACGTCCGGGGGAGTGAAGCGGATCAGCGTCGCCCGGCGCCGGATACCGTCTGCGCCCATGGCGTCGAAGGCGCAGGACTCGAAGCCCGGTCCCAGGATGTCGCCCTGCCACTCCATGGCACCAGCGTAGGCTTTCCGGTTTCGGCACGGGGAGTGTTGTGTTGGCCGGGTTTGGTCCGCAGGCAGGAAATTGGTCTGCACTGGAGGAAATTGGTCTGCACTGTGGGAATTTGGTCTGCACCCCCGAAGACGGAAAACTAGAGGCATGCGCGTATACCCCACTTTTTTCAGGCTGGCCTTTTCATGGATGGACGCCGAACGCGCCCACAAGATCGGTTTCAAAGGAATCCGGCTGGTCCATTCCGTGGGAGCAGGACGGCTGCTCGAACGGTTTACGGCCCCGCCGGCGTCCCTGCAGACGAGCGCGCTTGGCCTGACCTTCCCGTCGCCGTTCGGGCTGGCCGCCGGCTTTGACAAGGAAGGCCACGGGATCGAGGCCCTGACGGAGCTCGGATTCGGCCACGTCGAGGTGGGCACCATCACCGGCCAGGCCCAGCCCGGCAATGAAAAGCCCCGGCTGTTCCGGCTGATTGAGGACCGCGCCGTCATCAACCGGATGGGATTCAACAACGACGGCGCCTCTGCCGTGGCTCCCCGGCTGAAGTCCGCCCGGGCAGCGCTGCAGCGGCGCCACCCCAAGGTGCGTCCCGTGATCGGCGTCAACATCGGCAAGACCAAGGTTGTTGAGCTCGAGGACGCCGTGGAGGACTACCTCATCAGCGCCCGTGGCCTTGCCCCAGCGGCCGACTACCTCGTGGTGAACGTCAGCTCGCCCAATACCCCCGGACTCCGGCTCCTGCAGAATGTGGAAACCCTTCGCCCGCTGTTGAAGGCAGTGGGGGAGGAGGCCGACAAGTCCGCGGGCCGGCACGTCCCGCTGCTGGTCAAAATCGCACCCGACCTCACCGATGAGGATATTGACGACGTCGCCCGGCTGGCACTGGACCTCGGGCTCGACGGCATCATCGCCACGAACACGACCATCGGCCGCGACGGGCTCAGCTCCGCGGCGGACAAGGTGGAGGGCTGCGGCGCCGGGGGCCTCTCGGGGGCCCCGCTGAAGGGCCGTTCGCTGGAGGTGCTGCGCCGGCTGAAGTCCGTCACCCAGGACCGGCTGACGCTGATTTCCGTGGGCGGCGTGGAGACCGGCAAGGATGTCCAGGACCGGCTGGACGCCGGAGCCACCCTGGTCCAGGGCTACACGGCATTCCTGTACGAGGGGCCGTTCTGGGCCGCCCGGATCAATAAGGAACTGGCGAAGAAGCGCTAATACCGGCGCGGACACAGCAGCGCGTTAAACACAGCAGCCCGGCGGGTTCCACCGCCGGGCTGCTGTGTTCAGGTCCGGGACCGCCTCCTGGCCGGCTGCGCCGGAGGAGGATCATGAGGAATCAGGACGGGTACTGACCGCGGCGGACCAGGGGCTTGGGCAGGCGGAGTTTCCGGAACTGCAGCGAACGCATTGAGCCGTACCAGACAGTGCCGCGCTCAACCTCGCCGAACTTTTCGGCGAGGCGCTTGCGGAGCTTCCGGGACAGGATAAACACGTCCACGAAAACGGCCAGGAACATTACCCAGAAGCCACCCAGCACGTAAACCATCATGTTGCTGCTGGCCGGCACGACGAGGGAAATGATGACGAATACCAGGGCGCCGAACATGAGGTACTCGCCCAGGCTGAAGCGGGCATCCACGTAGTCGCGGGCAAACCGCTTCTGCGGGCCCTTGTCACGGATAGGCAGGAACCTTTCCTCGCCCGTGTCCAGTGCCTGGCGCATCTTCAGGCGCTGCTCCTGAGCGGCGGCACGTTCCGCCTCTTTGGAGGCCTTGCGGTCCTCCGGCACGAGGGGGCGCTTGCGGGCCGCTTCCTGTGCCTTGCGCTTGGGCGTGGGCGCGCCTTTGCCTGCTACTGCGGCTGCCTCGGCAGCCTGCTGGTCAACTAGTTCCTGCGCCGCTGGCGCTTCCTTTTTACGTCCGAACACCACAACAGAATACCTTGGCGGACTGTGCCGCCGGTCATGCCCGGCTCCCCGCAGAGTGCCGCGCGGTGGCATCCGGCGCGGCCCCAGCGGCGATGTTTGTTGTGGCGTGTGACACAGGTAGTGTTTGGCCATGACTACATTTCCTGCGGCGACCCCGCAAGAGTACGACGCCCAGCAGGATGCAGGGACGGTGGACGGTATCAACACCGACGTCCTGCGGGCTGCCGTTGACGCCGCCTTCGACACCACGGTTGCGCAGCTGAAGGACCTGGTGGCCATACCCGGCATCGCCTGGCCCAGCTTTGACCCCGCCCCGCTGGATGCCAGCGCCGAGGCCGTGGCCAGCCTGGTGCGCGCGGCGGGTATCGGGGATGTCCGGATCCTGCGCTGCGACAAGGAGGACGGCACCCCTGGCGGCCCGGCCGTCGTCGCACGCCGCGAGGCCGCGCCCGGCAAACCGACCATCCTTCTTTACGCCCACCACGACGTCCAGCCGCCCGGTGACCCGGCGCTGTGGGAGTCCGAGCCCTTTACCGCCGTCGAACGCGACGGACGCCTGTACGGGCGGGGCGCGGCCGACGACAAGGCCGGGATCATGGCCCACATTGCTGCCTACGGCGCCGTAACCCGGCTTCTCGGTGATGACTTCGGGCTAGGCGTGACCCTGTTCTTCGAAGGGGAGGAAGAGGCCGGTTCGCCGACGTTCCGGACGTTCCTCGAAGCGCACCGCGAGCTGCTCCGCGCCGACGTCATCGTCGTGGCCGATTCCAGTAACTGGAAGGTGGGCGTGCCGGCCCTGACCACGAGCCTGCGCGGACTGGTCGACGGAACCATCGAGGTGCAGGTCCTCGACCACGCCGTGCATTCGGGAATGTTCGGCGGGCCGGTGCTCGATGCACCCACCCTGCTCTCGCGCCTGATCGCCACACTGCATGACGACGACGGCAGCGTGGCCATTGCGGGGCTCGTGGGCCGGGACGAAACGGCCGTGGACCTCACCGAGGCCGAATACCGTGCGGATGCTTCAGTGCTCGACGGCGTGCAGCTGGCAGGCACGGGAACCATCGCTTCGCGCCTGTGGACCAAGCCGGCTCTCTCGATCATCGGCTTCGATGCGCCGGCCGTCAGCGTTGCTTCCAACACCCTGCTGCCCCGTGCCCGCGCGAAGTTCAGCCTGCGGCTGGCACCGGGCCAGGACCCGGCGGAGGCCATGGAGGCCGTTCGAAGGCACGTTGAAACCCACGCGCCGTTCGGCGCCAGGGTGACCTTCACGCCGGGGGAAAGCGGCAACGCCTTCCAGACGGATACGGGTTCAGCAGCTGCCGGCCTGGCCATGTGGGCGCTCGGCGAGGCCTGGGGCGTACCGGCCGTGGAAATGGGGATTGGCGGTTCGATTCCGTTCATCAGCGACCTGACCGAGCTGTACCCCGAAGTCCAGATCCTCGTAACGGGCGTAGAGGACCCCGACTCGCGGGCACATTCCGCCAACGAATCGCTCCACCTTGGGGACTTCCGCAACGCGGTGGTTGCCGAAGCGTTGCTGCTGGCACGGCTGAACTCAGAGGGTCTCCGCTAGCGGGCCGGGCAGGGAACAACGGGGGGCCCTGGAGGGTTACGCCTAAGTTAGAGCTCCGCGCCGGATCGACGTAGCATGTAGCTATAGCCCGTACCGTTTCCGTAGGGGCAGGCACCGTGCAAGCGGGGCAGCCATAACCGTCGTTAGTAAGGTAGGCCAATGAGCACTACGACCAATGAAAACAGCACCGAACCCACCGGCACGGCCAGTGAGGAACTGGCTGGCCACGAGGTTCAGCTGACGGACGTTGCCGCAGGCAAGGTCCGCAGCCTCCTGGAGCAGGAAGGCCGTACCGATCTTCGCCTCCGCGTAGCTGTGCAGCCGGGCGGCTGCTCCGGCCTCATTTACCAGCTGTACTTCGACGAGCGCCTCCTTGAAGGTGACGCGGTACGCGACTTCGACGGTGTCGAGGTCGTCGTCGACAAGATGAGCGTGCCGTACCTCAGCGGTGCCAGCATCGACTTTGAAGACACCATCTCCAAGCAGGGCTTCACCATCGACAACCCGAATGCGGGCGGCTCATGCGCCTGCGGTGACTCGTTCCACTAAAGGGTAAGTAAAGCCCTTCCTGAACCTCTTGGCGGCGCCGGTGAAAAACGGCGCCGCCACACGGTGGGGACATGTGGGCGAAAACCTGCGGGGAGCGGTAAGCTCTACACCGAGTAGTAAAACTTTTAGTGTGCCCGGGAAGCTTTTTGCCGCCCTGGCAACAGCAACAAGTAGGAAGGGCCGTCTGTGAGTTCGCAGAACCGAACCGGCAGCCGACGCAAAACGATCACTTTGATCACTGGCTTGGCAACTGCCGGCGCGTTGGTTTTGACTGGATGTTCGCCAGAGGTAGAGAAGGGGTGGCTGCCCACCGAGCGTGGCACCACCAATCACACTGACCGCATCATGGACCTCTGGGTCAACTCATGGATTGCCGCCCTCGTGGTGGGCATCATCACTTGGGGCCTGATCGTCTGGTGCCTTGTGGCCTACCGCCGCCGCAAGGGCACCGTGGGCTTCCCGCGGCAGACCAGCTTCAACCTGCCCCTCGAGGTCTTCTACCTGACGATCCCGCTGTTCATGGTCCTGGTGTTCTTCTACTTCACCGACCGTGACCAGCAGGCGATCGATGACCGCTCGCAGCCGGCCGACGTCGTAGTGGACGTCCGCGGCAAGCAGTGGGCATGGGACTTCAACTACAAAAAGGGCCAGGTCATCACCGAAGACCTCCACGAGGCAGGCGTCCAGGCGCACCTGACGGGTGAAGCCATCAACAAGGACAAGCTGCCCACCCTGTACCTGCCCGTCAACAAGTCCGTTGACCTGGAACTGAACTCGCGCGACGTCATCCACTCCTTCTGGGTTCCTGCGTTCCTGCAGAAGAGGGACATGATCCCCGGCAAGACCAACTACATCCGGTTCACCCCCACCAAAGAGGGCACCTACGACGGCAAGTGCGCCGAGCTCTGCGGTGAGTACCACTCCGAAATGCTGTTCCGCGTCAAGGTTGTTTCCGAGTCTGAATTCCAGGCTCACATGAACCAGCTTCGCCAGGACGGCAACACGGGCCTGCTTGGTGACGAGTACGACCGCAACCCGAACCTGAACGCAACGAAGTAAGGGAAGCGAAGTGGCTACTTACACCCAGACCCCCGGGATCCTTGAGGCTCCCGTAGTTCCCAAATCCAAGGGGCGCATCGTCGTCAACTGGATCACCTCCACGGACCACAAGACCATCGGGTACATGTATCTGATCGCGTCCTTCGTGTTCTTCTGCTTCGGCGGCGTGATGGCCCTGCTCATCCGTGCCGAGCTCTTCGAGCCGGGTATGCAGATCCTGCAGACCAAGGAACAGTACAACCAGCTGTTCACCATGCACGGCACCGTCATGCTGCTGATGTTCGCAACGCCGCTCTTTGCCGGCTTTGCGAACGTGATCATGCCGCTCCAGATCGGTGCACCCGACGTCGCGTTCCCGCGACTGAACGCGCTGGCCTTCTGGTTCTTCCTGTTCGGCTCCACCATCGCCGTTTCCGGCTTCATCACCCCGCAGGGTGCTGCCTCCTTCGGCTGGTTCGCCTACGCGCCGCTTTCCAACACCACCTTCAGCCCCGGCGTCGGCGGTGACCTGTGGGTCTTCGGCCTGGCACTGTCCGGCTTCGGCACCATCCTTGGCGCGGTCAACTTCATCACCACGATCATCTGCATGCGTGCCCCCGGCATGACCATGTGGCGCATGCCGATCTTCACCTGGAACACCCTGGTGACGGCCATCCTGGTCCTGATGGCGTTCCCGCCGCTGGCAGCTGCACTCTTCGCCCTCGGTGCGGACCGCCGCTTCGGCGCCCACATCTTCGACCCGGAGAACGGCGGCGCCGTCCTGTGGCAGCACCTGTTCTGGTTCTTCGGCCACCCCGAGGTGTACATCATCGCCCTGCCGTTCTTCGGCATCGTGTCCGAGATCTTCCCGGTCTTCAGCCGCAAGCCGATCTTCGGCTACAAGGGCCTGGTCTACGCCACCATCGCGATTGCTGCCCTGTCCGTGACCGTGTGGGCACACCACATGTACGTCACCGGCTCCGTGCTGCTGCCGTTCTTCTCCTTCATGACCATGCTCATCGCGGTCCCGACCGGTGTGAAGTTCTTCAACTGGATCGGCACCATGTGGCGCGGTTCGCTGACGTTCGAAACACCCATGCTGTGGAGCATCGGGTTCCTCATCACGTTCCTCTTCGGCGGCCTGACGGGCATCATCCTGGCCTCCCCGCCGCTGGACTTCCACGTCTCCGACTCCTACTTCGTGGTGGCGCACTTCCACTACGTGGTGTTCGGCACCGTGGTGTTCGCGATGTTCGCCGGCTTCTACTTCTGGTGGCCCAAGTGGACCGGCAAGATGCTCAATGAGCGCCTCGGCAAGATCCACTTCTGGCTCCTGTTCCTGGGCTTCCACGGCACCTTCCTGATCCAGCACTGGCTCGGCGTCGAGGGCATGCCCCGCCGTTACGCCGACTACCTGGTGGAGGATGGCTTCACCTGGATGAACCAGTTCTCCACCATCGCCTCGTTCGTCCTGGGTGCGTCCCTGATCCCGTTCTTCTGGAACGTGTACATCACCGCACGCAGCGCCGAGAAGGTGCAGGTTGACGATCCCTGGGGCTTCGGTGCCTCGCTGGAGTGGGCAACCTCCTGCCCGCCGCCGCGTCACAACTTCACGTCCCTGCCGCGCATCCGCTCGGAGCGTCCTGCACTGGACCTGCACCACCCTGAGCTTTCCCAGTCACACACCGTTGAATCGCCGGCACCTGCAGCAAGCGTGCTGGGCAACGCCGATCAGAAGGACAACGCGCAATGAGAATCGAGTCCTGGATTTTTGGAGCAGGAGTCTTCTTCTTCGTTCCGGTTTCCATCATCTACGGCTTCCTCACCAACTGGTCTGAGTGGGTCGGCATCCTGGGAATCCTCCTGGTGGGTGGCCTCGCAGGCATGATCGGTGCCTACCTTGGCTTCACCGGCAAGCGCGTGGGCATGCGTCCCGAGGACCGTGCGGACGCCGAAATCCACGAAGGCGCCGGCGAGCAGGGCCACTTCAGCCCCTGGAGCTGGTGGCCGCTGGTTCTGGGCCTTTCCTGCGCAGCAGGATTCCTCGGCCTGGCCGTAGGCTTTTGGATCGTCTTCATCGCCGGCGGGATGGCTCTGGTAGCCCTCGTGGGTTGGGTGTACGAGTACAGCCGCGGAGACCACGCGCACTAAGAGTTTGCGGTAGCAAGAACGACGGCGGGCCCCACCTTTTCGGTGGGGCCCGCCGTCGTTCTGCGTTTAAGCCGGATTCGCTGTTTCAGCCTGCGTTAGCTGGCCTTCTGCGCCGCCAACAGGTCCACGAGACCCGACAGTGCCGCCTCGGCCTCGCCAAGGCTCCTGCCTGCAGGGAGGGCTGATTCCTTGACTGCCAGCTCAACCTCGCAGCCGTAGTTAAAATCCGCAGTCATGACCTCGAGCAGCGAGCGGGCGTCTACGGCGTCAATGCCGTCCTTGCGGATGGTCACCGGCAAGCCTGTCTCCGTGACCGCGCGGACGAACACCGCTGCCGGTCTGGCGTGCAGGCCGATGGCCGCAGAAACTATTGCCTTACGAACGGGCAACTGGACTCCTTCGTCGTGGACGGGATGGCACATTTGGGGGAAGCCTCCGCCGTCTCTCTAATTTGTTCGCCTTTAAGAATATCGGCCTCCATGCCGTCCGTCGGCAGGGGCCGGCCTGGTCTAGACCTGCGGCCGCGGTGGCTTACCCTTGAACTGTGAGAACGCAATACAGGGGCGGCCGCCGTGGCCGCTAACGTGGCCGGCATAGCCGGTGAAATCCACAGAACCAACGGCACCCCGATCTACGTCCAGCTCCGTGAGATCCTCAGGACCTACATCGCGACGTCGTGCCCGCCAGGCTCGGCGTTGCCCTCGGAGCGGGACCTGGCCGAACGGTTTGGCCTGGCCCGGATGACTGTCCGCCAGGCCATCGACGCCCTGGTGGGGGAGGAGGTCATCGAACGGGTGGTCGGGCTGGGTACCTTTGTCCGGAAACCGAAGCTTGACCTGCAGGTCAAGCTGACCTCCTACAGCGAGGAGATGCAGCGCCGCGGCATGGTGCCGGCCGCGAAGGTGCTGAGCTTCGAGCAGATCGCCGCCAGCGCCTTCCTGGCCCGCGAACTCCAGCTGGAGGAGGGAACGCCCCTGGTGCGCTTCCGGCGCCTTCTGCTGGCGGATAACGAGCCAATGAGCGTGGATGAGAACTTCATCCCCGCCCACCGGGTGCCGGGGCTGCTCGACGGCGAGCCGCCCACCTCGCTCTACAACGTCCTCAGCGAACAGTTCGGCCTGGTCATGGAATGGGGCGAGGACATGATCGAAGCCACGGCTGCGTCCCCCTCCATCGCGCGCCTGCTCAACGTCGAGAACGGGGCGCCGCTGCTGAAGATCCAGCGGCATGCGTTCGTGGCCCGGGCGATGGTGGACTACTCGGTGTCCTATTACCGTGCAGACCGGTACAAGCTGTGGGTGCCGCTGCAGCGGCCCGGTGTCCGGCCTACGCGCAACTACGCGTCGGGTTACCGCCAGCAGTAGCCTGGCTATCTGCGCCCTTCGGGGCAGGTCCCTGCGGAACAATTTCTTCTGCAACACATGGGGTCCCTAAACACAGAGAAGGGGCGGGGCGGGGGGGCCGGGGGGGCGCGGGGGGCGGTGGGGTGCGGGGCGAGGG
>NZ_JBHUSE010000005.1:97056-255739 GCF_042674585.1 Arthrobacter sp. NPDC057013 | reverse complement strand
GTTTCACCGCCTGCTGTAGCGTGTATATCGGCGCCTTGGGGGGCTGGCCCCTGCTAAAATATTTCTACTCCAACCCGGGGGCCCCAAAACCAAACCCCCGGCCGGGCCGGGGCGGCCGGGCCCTTCTCTGTGTGCTGCTCGGGTGAAGACTCTAGAAGCCTGGCTTTTTAGTGGCTCAGGGTCTTCTGTCCTTCGCCGGCTTCAACCGCTTCGTGGTGGCCGTGGCCGGCTTCCAGTTCGGCAGGCGTTGCCGGGGCGACCCTGTCCTCGAAGAACCAGCGGGAGAGCTTGGCGCGGCGGTTTTCCTTGCGGGTCACCACGCCGTGCTCGTTCGGCTGTGCGGGCAGCGGTGCAGGCGACTCGAAGCCAACCAGCTTGTAGCGCTTGTACTCGTCCAGCGGGGCGTGCACCTCGATGAACTCGCCGTGCGGGAGGCGGACGATGCGTCCGGTCTCGCGGCCGTGGAGGGCGATTTCGCGGTCCTTGCGCTGCAGGGCCAGGGCGACGCGCTTGGTGACGACGAACGCGATGATCGGTCCGAGGAAGAACAGCGCGCGCAGCCAGTATGTGACGTCGTTCAGTGCCACGTGGAAGTGCGTTGCAATGAGGTCGGAGCTAGCGGCGGCCCACATGACGCAGTAGAACGTGAAGCCGGCCATGCCAATAGCCGTACGCGTGGGAGCGTTGCGCGGGCGGTCCAGGACGTGGTGCTCGCGGTTGTCCTTGGTGATCCAGCGTTCGATCCACGGGTAGGTGAACAGCACGGTGAACACAGCGCCTGCCGGAACGAGTGCCGGAAGCAGGACGTTCAGCGTCAGGACGTGGCCGAAGATGATGTACTCGAAGTGGAAGCCGCTGACCACACCGGGCATCAGGCGCAGTGCGCCGTCAACCCAGCCGATGTACCAGTCAGGCTGCGTGCCTGCGGACACGGGGGAGGGGTCGTAGGGGCCGTAGTTCCAGATCGGGTTGATGGTGAAGAACGCAGCCATGAGCGCGATGACACCGAACACGATGAAGAAGAAGCCGCCGGCCTTTGCAGCGTAGACCGGGCCCAGCGGATAGCCAACGACGTTGTGGTCGTTGCGGCCCGGGCCGGGGTACTGCGTGTGCTTGTGGACAACCACCATGAAGAGGTGGATGACGATCATGAGCAGGATCAGTGCCGGCACGAGCAGGATGTGCAGCGTGTAGAGGCGGCTGATGATGACCGTACCGGGGAACTCTCCACCGAACAGGAAGAACGAGATGTAGGTGCCGATCACGGGGATCGACTTGATCACGCCGTCGATGATGCGCAGGCCGTTGCCGGACAGCAGGTCATCGGGGAGGGAGTAGCCGGTGAAGCCGGCAGCCATGGCCAGGATCAGCAGGACACCACCAACTACCCAGTTCATTTCACGCGGCTTGCGGAACGCACCGGTGAAGAACACGCGGAGCATGTGCACTGCCACGGAGGCCACGAACAGCAGTGCTGCCCAGTGGTGGACCTGGCGCATGAAGAGTCCGCCGCGGACGTCGAAGGAGATGTCCAGCGAGGAGCTGTACGCCACGGACATTTCGACGTTCTTCAGCGGCGTGTAGGAGCCGGCGTAGTGCGTCTCCGCCATGGACGGATCGAAGAAGAACGTCAGGAAGGTTCCCGACATCAGCAGGATGACGAAGGAGTACAGCGCCACCTCGCCAAACATGAAGGACCAGTGGTCCGGGAATACCTTGCGGCCGAATTCGCGGAGAATACCGGATCCGCCGACGCGCTCGTCGACGAAGTCAGTAAAGCGTCCGGTTTTAGTGGTGGCTACGTAGGCGGGGGCTTCAGCTGTTGATGCGGCGGTCATGCTCATCACGCTCCCAGTAACTTGGTCCTACAGGTTCTTTGAAGTCGCTGGTGGCGACCAGGTAGCCCTCATCGTCAACTGCGATGGGCAGCTGGGGGAGCGGGCGGCTGGCCGGGCCGAAGATAACCTTGCATTCCTGGGTCAGGTCGAAGGTTGACTGGTGGCACGGGCACAGCAGGTGGTGCGTCTGCTGCTCGTAAAGGGCAACAGGGCACCCGACGTGGGTGCAGATCTTGGAGTAGGCAACGATGCCGTTGTAGCTCCAGTTCTCACGGCCCGCAGAGATGTGGAGGTCCTGCGGGTTGAGGCGCATCAGCAGAACGACGGCCTTGGCCTTCTCGTTGAGCTTGCCTTCGTGCAGTTCGTTGAGGCCTTCCGGGATGACGTGGAAGGCGGAACCGATGGTGACGTCCGAGGCCTTAATGGGCGTGCCATCGGGGTCGCGGGTCAGGCGCTTGAGCTTGCCGTCCTGCGGAGCCCACATGGTGTGCGCCAGCTTGTCGTCCGGGCGCGGTCCGAGGTCACCGAAGATGGCGAGGGCCGGCAGGGGTGCCAGTGCGACTGCGCCAAGCAGGGTGTTCCGGATGAGGGGACGGCGCTTGATGCCCGTTTCCTCCACGATGTCGTCGACGATGCGGACCGCAGCCTGGCGGTCGTCCTCCGTGCGGATCGCGTGGCGTTCCTCGGAGACTTCGTGGTCCGGCATGAGGGCCTTGGCCCAGTGCACGATGCCGGTACCGATGCCGAGCATCGCGAACGCCGTTCCGATGCCCAGCAGCGCATTCTGCAGCCGGATCGTCGCAACGCTGGAGTCGTCTCCCAAATCGATGGCGAAGTACGCCACCAGGAAGATGATGGTGCCAACGACTGAGATTGCGAACAGTGCAGCAACCTGCCGTTCTGCCCGCTTGGCGGCCTTCGGGTCCGTGTCAGCCAGGCGCAAGCGGTGCGGGGGAATTCCAGGATCCTGGAATTTCTCCACCTCATGCTGACCAGCCGTAGCTACGGTGCCCGAGTGGTTCGGACTGCCGTCACTATGGTTGCCCATGATTCGCCTCATCCTTCTCTCGTCTCGGCCTTTGCCGAGTTAATGTTCAGTTCCAAACCTGCTGAGTGATCAGCAGGACATTCTTTGTGCCGGGTTGGCTAGGACGTACGGGACGTCAGCCAGATCGTGAAGGCGATGATGACGCCCAGGCCCGCGATCCACACGAACAGGCCTTCCGAGACGGGGCCCAGGGCACCCAGGTCTGCGCCACCCGGGGAGCCGTTCGCTTCAATCTGCTTCAGGAAGGTGATGATGTCGCGCTTGCCTTCGGGCGTGATGTTCGAGTCGCTGAACACCGGCATGTTCTGCGGACCGGTGACCATGGCTTCGTAGATGTGCTTGCCGGAGACATCGGCCAGCGCGGGGGCGAACTTGCCGCGGGTCAGTGCACCGCCGGCAGCGGCAGCGTTGTGGCACATGGCGCAGTTTGTGCGGAACAGCTCGCCACCCTTAGCGGCATCGCCCTTTTCGTCGAGGTATTCCTCGGCCGGGATGGCCGGACCTGCACCCAGCGAAGCAACGTAGGCGGCCAGCTGGTGGGTCTGGGTGTCGTTGAACTGGGCCGGCTTCTTGTAGGCCTGGGGGCCGTTCATCTGCATGGGCATGCGTCCGGTGCCGACCTGGAAGTCAACAGCGGCGGCGCCGACGCCGACCAGTGAGGGACCATCCTGCGTTCCGCTGGCACCCATGCCGTGGCAGGTGGCGCAGTTGGCTTCGAAGAGCTTCTGGCCTTCCTGTGTATCGCTGGCGGTGAACTCTGCAGTGCTGGCTTTGGCCTCGTTGACGGTGGTGGCAACGGCGTACAGCCCACCAGTGAGGAGGAGGCCCATCAACAGCAGGGCTATTGCTGCCAGTGGGTGACGTCGCTTCTGCGAGAGTGCCTTCACGTGGTGGTTCCTTTATTCGATCGTGCGTCGGCTCCGTGAGCCGCTTCTTGAAATACGTTCTCTTGGAGAAGAGAGAGGAAAGTCGGACTACTTGAGGACGTAGATGACCAGGAAGAGGCCAATCCACACGACGTCCACGAAGTGCCAGTAGTAAGAGGTGACAATGGCCGAGGTCGCCTCGAAGTGGCCGAACTTCTTGGCGGCGAAGGCGCGGCCCATGATCAGCAGGAAGGCCACGAGGCCGCCGATGACGTGCAGGCCGTGGAAGCCGGTGGTCATGTAAAAGGCGGAGCCATAGGCGTTCGAGGACAGCGACACGTGCTCGGAGACCAGCATGGCGTATTCCGTGGTCTGGCCGGCAACGAAGAATGCGCCCATGAGGAAGGTCAGCGTGAACCATTCGATCATGCCCCAGCGCGTGAACTGGAGGGGCCCGCCGCTGCGTCGCGGCTGGAGCCTTTCGGCGGCGAAAACGCCCATCTGGCAAGTGAAGGAACTTGCCACGAGGACGATGGTGTTAACAAGCGCAAAGGGGAAGTTGAGCTTGGCCGTCTCTTCAGCCCACAACTGGCCGGAAGTGGACCGGAGTGTGAAGTACATGGCGAAGAGGCCGGCGAAGAACATCAACTCGCTGGAGAGCCAGACGACGGTCCCGACGGAGACCATATTCGGGCGGTTCAGCGTGGGGTGCGCAGGGGTACTGGGGGCATGGGTCGCAGATGTCACATAGACATTATGTCTGTAAAACTTCGGCTTGCCCAACGCAAACCGCCTTTTGCGGAGACTTTTTCTACAAAGACGCGAAATCGCGCTGAAAAGTTCCCGGCGCCGTTCACATTGGTCTTTGCGACGGGCTCCTCGATAGCATCAGGAGGTGACTTCTCAGGTATCCGCACCGGCAGGCAACACCTGGCCGCGCCTCATCTCGGCACTGTTGAACGGCGACCACCTGAGCGCGGACAGTACGGCATGGGCCATGGACACCATCATGTCGGGCGCCGCCACGCCCGTCCAGATCGCCGGTTTTCTGGTTGCGCTGCGCGCCAAGGGCGAGACGGTGGAGGAGATTGCCGGCTTGGTGGACGCCATGGTGTCCCATGCCAATCCGATCTCCATCACCGGCGAAAAACTGGACATCGTTGGCACCGGCGGTGACCAACTCAACACCGTTAATATCTCCACCATGGCTGCCCTGGTCTGTGCCGGGGCGGGCGCAAAGGTCGTAAAGCACGGCAACCGGGCGGCGTCGTCGTCGTCGGGGTCCGCGGACGTCCTGGAAGCGCTGGGTGTGAGGCTTGATCTCCCCATCGCCAACGTTGCCCGGAACGCCGAGGAAGCGGGCATCACGTTCTGCTTCGCCCAGGTCTTCCACCCGTCCTTCCGCCACACCGCAGTGCCCAGGCGTGAACTCGCGATCCCCACAGCGTTCAACTTCCTGGGGCCCCTCACCAACCCCGCCCGGGTGCAGGCCTCCGCAGTAGGCGTGGCGAACGCCCGCATGGCGCCGCTGGTGGCCGGCGTCCTGGCGCGGCGCGGCAGCCGAGGCCTGGTGTTCCGTGGAAGCGACGGCCTGGACGAGCTGACCACCACCGGGCCGTCCACCGTGTGGGAAATCCGCGGCGGCGAGGTGACCGAACAGACATTCTCGCCCCGGGACCTGGGGATCCGTCAGGCCACCGTGGAGCAGCTGCGCGGCGGCGACGCCAAGGCGAATGCCGCGGTCGTTCGCAATGTCCTGGCCGGGGAAACGGGCCCGGTCAGGGACGCGGTGCTGCTGAACGCGGCGGCGGGCCTGGTTGCCTACGACCTTCAGGCGGACGGCACGCTCACAGACCGCATGAAGCTTGCGCTGGACCGGGCTGCGGAATCCATTGGTTCAGGCGCCGCCGCTGCGGTTCTCGACAAATGGGTCAGCCTCTCGCAGGCGTAGGACTCCCAACATCCCAAGGCATTAACGTCAGAGGGCCAGGCACCTGCGGGTGCCCGGCCCTCTGACGTTCCCAACCGGGTTGATTACAGGACGGCTACTCCTCGAATCCCAGCGCGAACGCGGCATCGAGGTCGTGCTGTGAGTAAGCACGGAAAGCGATATGGGTGGTGGTGTGCACGACGGCGGGCACCTTGGACAGCTTGTCTGCGATGACGTCCGCGAGATCTTCGTGCTGTGCCACGCGTGCAACGGCGATCAGGTCCCATTCCCCGGTGACGGAGTAGACCTCGCTGATGCCCTCAATGGCAGATATCTCCTCGGCCGTTTCGGGGATGCGCGAGGCGTCTGTCTTGATCAGGACGAATGCGGTGATCACTGTGAACCCTTCCGGATCTGTTGAGCTGTGCTGCCAGCCTAATACATGGGCTGGCCGGTACATGGGTGGCCACCCGCCGGGCGGGCCGGATGGAGTCAGGCGCGGGGGCGTGGGCGCAGACGGAGAACTATGGCGACGATGAGGCGGTAGCCGAGGAGGAACACGGCCAGGCTCAGCAGGGCCACAATCACAAATGGCAGGACCACCGTCTGTCCCGTCAGCGCCCGCAGCACCATGCCGATGGCCACGGTGCCCAGCCAGACGGCCACCCCGGCCGGCCACAGCGCCAGGGGCCGCCGCCAGATACGCAGCAGCAGCCAGGCGACCGCTGCCCCGGCCAGGAAGGGCCACGCGGTGGAAAGGATTCCGGTCACCGATTCACCGCGCGCATGGGCATCGCGGCCGATGGCGGCAAAAATCAGGATGAGGATGGCATCGGCCGCCGCTGCGGCTGCTGTGACGGCCGGAACTGCCCGTGTTCCGGAACGGTCTGTTGTGGAAGGCATGCTTCCGAGCCTATCCGTTTTTGGCGGCTCTTGCCCCGGCGCGATTATGCCGTGACGATGTCAGGCAGAACCTGTGTGCACCCCTGAAGGAGGCCTGGTGAAGCTCACCCAGATCGCACAGCATGCCGAGGACCTTGAGCGTGCGGCGGAGTTCTACTCCGCCCTCCTGGGCGCTGCCCCGGCCGCGGTCTTCGACCCGCCGGGGCTGCTGTTCTTCGATCTCGACGGCGTCCGTTTGCTGCTGGAGCGGGGAGCGCCGTCGTCGCTGATCTACCTCAACGTCAGCGACGTCCGGTCACGTGTCGCGGAGCTGGAAGCAAGGGGAGTGGAGGTGGTGGGCGCACCGCACGTGATCTTCCACCACGATGATGCCCGGCTCGGCCCCGCAGGCACGGACGAATGGATGGCGTTCATCAGGGACAGTGAAGGAAACACCGTCGGGCTGGTGAGCCACTCGCCCGACGCCGTGACGCCCGCCTGAGCCGTCCCCGGCCCGCTGTCCCGGGCCCGTTGTCCCCGGCCCATGGCCGGACTAGTCTCAGGGCGGAATGGGCAGGAGCTGTCCAGGCGCCCACGCCTGAACGGAGGGTTCCGGCGCCACGAAGGAGGAGAACGGCGTGCAGAAAATCACACCTTGCCTGTGGTTCGACACCCAGGCGGAGGAAGCAGCCGAATACTACGTGTCAGTCTTCGACAACGCCTCGATCACCGGCATCTCGCGCTTCGGCGAGGGCGGCCCAGGCCCGGACGGTCAGGCCGTCGTCGTCGAATTTGAAATCCAGGGCCAGGGGTTCCAGGCATTGAACGGGGGACCGGCGTTCTCCTTCAACGAGGCGGTGTCCTTCGTGGTGGACTGCGCCTCCCAGGAAGAGGTTGACCGCTATTGGAACTCCCTCACGGACGGCGGGAGCGAGAGCCAGTGCGGCTGGCTCAAGGACAGGTACGGCGTCTCGTGGCAGATAGTCCCGAAAGTCCTCAGCCAGCTCGTTAACGGGCCCGACCCGGCCGGGGCCCAGCGCGCCGTCCAAGCCATGCTGGGCATGCAGAAGCTGGATATCGCTGACCTCCAGCGGGCTTACGACGGCGGGTAGTCACCCGGCGGGCCGCCTGCCGCCACCCCAAGGTTTTCCCAAGTTACTGTCAGTACCCTGTCGGCAAGGTACTGAACAGGATGCGTTGGGCGGGGCGCTGCGAGGGCTGCAAACCGAGGTGAGGACATGCTGTGGAGGCGAAAGCTGGCAACGGCAATCATCGCGGCCGTTGCTTTGAATGTGGCGGCAGTTAATCTGGACGAAAACTTCTCCGCCGGGCATGGGGGCGGCGCGTTCGCCGCCACCGTCGTGCCGAATGTGCAGGCTGCAGTCCTGCGCAACTGGGGTCCGGTGGTTGCCGGCGACGAGTTCAACTATTTGGGACCGCCCAACCCGCTGAAGTGGAAGGTGTACGACAGTGTAGGCCACGCCGGCAACGGGATCCGCAGCCCTAAAGCAGTGAAAGTTGCCAGCGGGGCGCTCTTCATCACGGGCGACTCACACGGCACAACGGGCGGGGTATCGGCCAAGTTCGCCCAACAGAAGTACGGTCGTTGGGAAACCCGGATGAGGACCAGCGTCCGGGATGTGGAATACCACCCCGTAGTACTGCTCTGGCCCAACGACAACAAGTCGCCGAACTGCGCCGAAGTTGATTACGCGGAGGCGCTGGGCAATGTCAACGTGATCAAGTTCAGCCTGCATTACGCCTGCACCAAGTCCAACTATCAGACCAGGGCGGCCAAGGCCATCGACCTTACGCAGTGGCACAACTACGCCGTCGAGTGGACCCGGACCGGAATCACCGGCTACATCGACGGTGTCCCGTGGTACATCGACACGAACCCGTCCCACCTGCCGACTGTGGGAATGCACCAGACACTGCAGCTTGACTGGTTCCCGGACGGAACCATCACCAACCAAACACAGATGATCGTCGACTGGGTACGCGTTTACCGGTAGCACCCGGCCGGGAAAGTCTCCGGGGGACGACGGCGGGAGGCCCCGCCGTCGTCCATTTTTTCTGTCAGCGTTGTTCCCAAGGCGTTTTGGGCCGGTCACGAAATGCGGCGTGGGGCAGACTGGTGCCATGAGTGATGATTCGATGGCGGTGACGACCCAGCATTCGACAGTTGAGGATTGGACGCAGGCCCTGGCGCAGTCGGTCGGTTCCCCTGGTGGCGGCGCCGGCGCGGGCGTCATGCTTGCCATCGCCGCATCACTGGCGTCCATGGTGGCCGGATATACGGAGGCTGACGGGCGCCAGCGGCAGGAACTGGCCGATGTTCACGCGCGGGTGCGGTCGCTGCGGGAAACGGCACTGCGGCTGGCCGATGAGGACGCTTCAGCGTCCCAGGCTTTTGGCGCCGCCTTCCGGCTGGATCCGGGGCCGGCACGGGAGGATGCGATACACCGGGCATCCGTGGACGCTGCCAAGGCCTCTGCCGTGCTCGGGGAGCGCGCCATCGATGCCATTGCGGATCTGGCGTGGCTGGCGTCCAACGGGAACCCGGCGTTGGTTGCCGATGTCGTCGTCGCCTTCGGGGCCCTCAGGGCGGCGGTGACCGGCGCGCGGACCAACGTGAGTTTCGACCTGGCTGCGCTCACCTCTGCAGGCCGCACCCCGGAACAGGTCCGGGAAGAGCAGCCTGCCCTGTGGTCGACTGTCTCAAAACTGGACGCCGCAGTTGACCGGATTGACCGGCTGACCGCCGAGGTGAACCACCGTTCCGGCAGTGGCGGCTCCGGTTCCTAGGCTCCCTCTCTAGTGTGGGCAGGAATTCAGCCGGCCACCCGGTCAGGTTCGGACACAGGAACAACCGTGTGACCCAGCGCCGAGCCGAACAGTTCACGGGGCTCGCACCCGTTGGCCCTGATCCAGAACAGTTCCCCGGACGGGGTAGCGGTTTCCACGTAGCCCACACGGATGACCGTTCCTGCCCGTTCCACCCGCACCTCGGTCCCTATCAGGTCGCGCGCATCATGGTTTTTCCCTGTAATTGTCCCCGGCGTCACTGTCGGTGGCTCCTTCGGTTTGGAACGGCGTCGGGCCCACCCCTGTGCGGGGCAGGACCAATATAAATGAACGTCATTCATTTTATGCGACGGGAGCCGTTATTCCTAGCCCCGCGACGCTGCCAGTGCGTCGGCCAGCGGCATGCGGAGCGCGGCGCCGTGGCCCGGCAGCACCACCGAGGCGTCGATGCCGTCCAGGCGGTGCGTGGCGGCGAGCGCCTGGACGGGGTCGGTGTGGAACATTGGGTGCAGCATCTGGGGTCCGCGTGTCCCGCTCAGCGGATGGCCGCTGACGAAGGAATCACCGACGGCTATGGCGCCGGCTTCGGGAAACAGGATCGCGACATTGCCCGGGGTGTGGCCCGGCAGCAGGACGGCCTCCGGCTTGCCGGAAAGCTTCTTAAGAGTGTCGGCGCTCCAGGCCCGGGCATCCGCTGCCGGCTTCGCCTTGAGGGCTCCCGCCTTGATGGCATGGGCCATCCAGCGGAACACGCGGGGCCGCCAGGCGCGGACGACGACCTGGCCCAAGGTGACCTGGTGCTTTTCCCTGCCCTGGACGTGGGCCAGCTCTTCCGGCGCACACAGTATGGGCGTTCCGTAGGTTTCGGAGAAGTAGGCCGCCGACCCGGTGTGGTCGATGTGGCCGTGCGTGATGAGTATCGCCCGGGCGTCAGCCGGCCGCAGGCCCAGATGGCGGATGGACTCAAGGACCAGGGGACGGTCTGACGGGTAGCCGCTGTCGATGACCAGGAATCCGGTTTCGTCGCGGACCACGACCCAGTTGGACGCTGGTCCCTCAACGAAAAAGACACCGGGGGACGGCTCGGACGTGCTGGCGGAGGCCTGCCACTGACGGGTTCTCGGTTTCACAGGCACATCCTAGCCACAGACAGTGCGCGTCCGTGCCCATTTTTCCCTCGCGTGGCCACGGCAAGTGTGCTTGTCTGTAGCCGGGAGCGCAGATCCAGCAGGGGTCTGCGGCCGTTGTTCGACGAGGTGACACGACATGAGGTTGACCACCACGACCAACGTCTCGGTTGACGGCGTGATGCAGGGGTTGGGCGGACCGGACGAGGACCGCAGCGGCGGCTTCGAGCGCGGCGGTTGGGCGATCCCGCTGATCGACGCCGAAGCCGGGGACTACCTCAACCAGGTTTACGGCGGGGCGGACGCGTTCCTCTTCGGCCGCCGGACCTACGAAATCTTCGCGGCTTACTGGGGAGTGATGCCCAATCCTGAAACGAACCCGATCGCCGCCGCGCTGAACAGCCGGCCCAAGTATGTGGTGTCCACCAGCCTTACCGATCCCCAGTGGGCGGACACGACTGTCCTGCAGGGCGACGTTGCCGCTGCGATCGCTGAACTGAAGGCGAAACGCGACGGGGAGCTGCTGGTACCGGGCAGCGGTGCCCTCGTCCGGTGGCTGTTGGCCAACGGCCTGGTGGACCGGCTCGACCTGGTGACCTATCCTGTCGTCGTCGGCCAGGGCACACGGCTGTTCCCCGATTCCGGTCCGGACATGGCGCTCGAGCTGGCCAGCTCCCGAACCACGTCCCGGGGCATCACCATTCAGACGTACCGGCCGCTCGGGCGGCCGGAGTATGCGACCTCCACAGCCAGGCCCGACGACGTGTTCCATTAGTCCACCTGCTAGTTATATGCCAGATTCCCGCGGTGAACCGCGTTGATCAGTTGCCGGAACGTGCCAGGGGTGACGTGGGCTGAAACGCTGACCAGCCCCGCCGCGCAGGACCCGATTGACGTCAAAAGCTATGGAGGCCATCGGCTGACGCTGTGGCCCGGGCGGAGTACCGGTCCTGGAGGGGGAGAAGCGGGCCGGTTGCTTGTCGCCACCCAGGGGCGGTTACCAGTGACCCAGGGCCAAGACTAGGCTGACGCTGTGGAGTACAACACACGCGAAATACCCGTCCATTATGTCGAGCACGGAGACGGGGCTCCGGTCTTGATATTGCACGGTGCCGGCGTTGATCACCGGGAGATGGTCGGTGCCATGGAGCCGATATTTAGCGAGCTATCTGATTACCGGCGCGTCTACCCTGACCTGCCGGGCATGGGGCGCACGCCGGCGGCGACGCTGGACAGTGGCGATAAGGTTCTTGACCTCCTACTCGCGTTTGTCGATGGTGTGATCGGTAATGGTCAGTTCGGGCTTATAGGCCATTCGGCCGGAGCGTACTACGCCCGTGCCATCGCCGGGAGGCGTCCTGGGCAGGTGAAGGGGCTCGCGGTGATCTGTCCGTTGGGCGAGAACGCCCAAAAACTTCCGGTGCATCAGGTGTTGCACTCCTCGGTCGATCCGGGCGAGATGCTTGGGCCGGCCGACGAGAGCGTGTACCGCGACTACTTTGTCGTGCAGACCCAGGCAACGCTGGAGCGATACAAGGCATATGTTGTCCCCGCCCTTGGTTTGGTCGACGAGGCCGGACTTGAGCGGATCGGCCAACACTGGCAGTTCAGCAGCAGTCCTGAAACGGGCCCGCCGTACTCCGGCCCCGTCCTCATCGTCACCGGCCGCCAGGACTCCATGGTGGGTTACTCCGGTCAATGGGATCTGCTCGAGCACTATCCGCGGGCCACTTTCGCCGTGCTCGACCGCGCCGGACACGCTTTGCCGCACGAGCAGCCCGGCCTTCTCAGGGCCCTGGTTACCGAGTGGCTCGGGCGAGTGCGGGAACACCGCTCAGGCACTGATCCTTAGCAGAGCCTGTCCGGGGTCTCGTGGAGGTGGACTCGATCTGGCCATTCACGAGGTGACGCCAATACTCATTGGATGGGTCCTCAAACACAGTCGGCTCGGTGGCGTCGTGACAGTCATGGCGGCCCGGGTATAGTCCGTCGTCTGACTGCTACTGTCGTGTCCGGGACAGACAGGGCGGGAGTCAACATTTATGCGGCAGCGCACCATAGACCTCGGGCATCCCCGAAGATTGGCTGAGCAGCTGCCTCACGGTGATCGGACCCGGAGGCTCGAGCGCGGCCGTGAACCCCGGGATGGCATGGTTGACCACCTCATCGAGGCCGATGAGGCCGTCGTCCACGAGCTTGAGCACTGCCACGGCTGTCATGGTCTTGGTGACACTTGCGATGTCCGCCCGGTCGGTGGCCAGTGCCGGTGTCAGGAACTCGAGGTCCCGCACCCCGTGTGGACCACTCTCCTTCCGGCCAGCGGACGACGGCGGCCACGGCGCCTTGCGGGGTTCGTTCTCGAACCTTACGGGCAGGGGAGTGCGCCGTCTTTAAAAACCCATAGCTGACTCTTTTAGTGCGGCCCCCGCGGCGCTCACTTATCGCACCTGTCCTTTATCTGTACCGGCAACCGGTTCAGACTTCGGTAGGCGTTTCACTCAGCTAACCTAATATGCAATAAAAAAACGTCTGGACTAGATGTTTAAAGTGCCGTAGCTTTGCTTCTGAAACACGTGAACATGACGGCATCGCGAGGTGCTGCAAATGAGGGGGATACAACTACAACCACAGGAGCGCCGAGGAGCACGCCATGACTGCCACACTAAACGACCTCATCGACGATTCGTTTGCGGATCATCCCGCGCCGCCCACCTGCCCCGCAGAAGACTTCGCTGCGCCTGTCCTGTCTGTCACCGTCAACGACCAGGCAGTGCTTGCAATTGCCCGCAGGCTGCACGATGGGGCGTGCCTGCGACGTGCCGGCTGCGAGTTGCGCGACTTCCACTCGATGGACATCTACGAGACGGATGTCCGTATCATGTTGGCCGCCATGGTGCAGGCCGGTGCCGGAGCCGACACTCGGGAAATCAGCGCCTGCCGTACCGCGACCGAGCGCCGATGGCTCCATGGCAAGTGGTCGTGCGCGGTATGCGGCGGTGGCATACGCTTCGGTGGCGGCATTGGTTGGGTCCACATCCGTTGACGCGGCACGCGGTGGGTCGGTTCGCACCTGTAGCTTCAACAGGCAGGCCCTGCCAGCGGCACACCTTGGTGCCTGCTCCCTGCGGGGTCGTTATGGAGCTTGGTCCGCGTGTTCTTCGGAGAGTCCCGTACAGAGCCACCACGGGACTCCCGGAAGGCCTCGCCGGGTGACCTGGTCGGCTGTTGAGACGGTTCCGCCTACGAAGCGGCCTGTGTTGGTCGCGATGATGGCCCCATGCTGGTCCACGATGCAGGTGTTCGGCGGTAGGCGCCGCAGGAGGGGCTCGAACGCGTCCTGGAGTTGACCGACGCGGATGTCGGCAGCGACTGCTCCCACATATTCTCCGGCGATGGTGACCCGCTTGCTGAAGGTGATGATGTTTTCGTTCGTTCCACTCGCATCCAGGTACGCGTGACTGGTGTGGATGGTGGTGTCATCGGCGGCATCATCGGGGCGCCAGGGCGCGGTGACGACATCGTAGAGGTCCATGTCGATGTAGAGCCGTTGAGGTGACTCCGGACCCGCTGGCGTGTAGCACCAGGCAATCCAACTCTCGCCGAAGTAGGACTGCTCGGCAATGAAGCCGGTCCCGTAGAGAAGTGGAACGCCGATTGCCACTGCCCTTCGGGCCGCCCCGTAGATGTCCGCATCGGCTTTGTCTCTGCTGACTCCGGACCCGATGCTGGCACGCACCGCTTGCTCGAGCTCGTGCATCGATGTCGCAGCCGTTCCGTAAAACATTCCGGCGAGTGATTCGATGGCGGCTACAGCGTCGTCGCCGGACGCTGGACCGTACGGCAATTTGGTTGGTACATGGTCCATCTGCATGCGCTCGTCGATTACCAGGTTCATGTCCCGTCTGACGTGTTCTTCAGCGAGGGCTCGGGCGCCGACGACGTCGCCGTTCCTGATCGCTTCGAGGATCTTGGCGTGGTCTTCTGCGGCCGCGTCCTTATGCCGGGCGGGGTCCACCCAGATCAGCGGCCCCACCTCGGCCTGCAGTGCCACTTCCTGTCGGGTGAGTCTCACTGAGCCTGAGCTGGCCGCGAGCTCGATGTGAAACTTGCTGTCCGCCCGGATAGCGTCCGCCGGATGGTCGCAGTCCCGGATCTCGGTGGATGTATAGGCCAGGCGTCCCATCGAAAGTCGATGGGATCGGTTGGCCGTCGCGGCGGCGGCTGCGGCGCTGCCGGCCAGGAAGGCGCGGTACTCCCTCAGGTCGCGCAGGTCTTCCAGCGAGTAGCCGGCAAGAGACTGGCGTTGGACGCGGGCGATGTCCCCTGTATTGGCCTTCACGAAACTTCCGCCGCCCTTGCCGCGCCGGGTCTCCACAAGGCCCAGTCCGCGCAGCTCGGCCAGGGCAGCCCGCAATGTCAGGGTGGAAACGCCCATCCTCGATGCAAGATAGCTTTCACTGGGCAGCTGGGAGCCGTCCTCGAGCACTCCCAGTTCGATGGCATGCCTAAGCCGGCGTCCGACCTCCTCGCCGCGGTCCGCGTTCTCGAGCGGGGCAAAGGCGAGCTGCTCTTTCCAAGTGACCATTCCGGCTCCCGATGAAGTGACATTTAACCTTGAATGTCTATTGACCTTTATCAATGAAGGTCTAGACTTAAGGGTATCACCCGGACTTCAGGACGGTGTCGCAGCTAAAACAGTTCTTGGAGTGACGACAGTCCTGAACTGCAGAAGCCTACTTGGGAAAGGAATGACGATGACACGCGAAGAAGCCTTCGCCAGGTGCACGCCGGACTCGTATGTCGAGTTTTATGGTGGTCGGTGGCTCGTCGTGCCGTTCGCCCAGGTCGAGCAGCCAATGTTCTTTGTTTGCGCACCGCAGGCGGTCCGCAGCAGTCATCACGCTTGAATTCGAAGCTCCAGGGGCACCAGCGGGAAACGTGCGTTCCGCACAGTGGCGCACAGGGTCCCATGACGACTTGAGCAATAAGTGGCGATCGAGCCGGGGGAGGGGCCTCGGTCGAGGGCTTCGCAGTGCCGGTTGAGCCCGGCGGTGGAACGCCGTCCGAGCTCTCCATGATCGAGGCAACGGAACCGCTGGACTGACCGGCCTCCTTCAGTTTGCGGTGAAGCACAAAGGGCTCATCCATGGTCCGCAAGCTATCGCGTCGGCCGGTGTTTCTCGCGTGGATCTGCCTACCGCGAAGCGTTGGTTGCGCTGGCCAGTAAGCCTCTGAGCGTCATCGAGGGCGCCACCGCCAAGGGGGGTCGTTTCTGCACCCGCTGTGCGCTCCTCGCGGTTACTTTACATAATGCTGATTATCGGCGTTAACGATCGGGGCGCAGAAGTGGGGGCATACACGTCCCGCATCGCGGATCCACATGGCGTACACCACCCGGTTCAACTCCATATCGGCCGGACAGTTTTCAGCCGCAGCTTGCGTCGTGGCCAGGACCGCATCTGGTCGCGTACTCGATTCATTTCCCACAGCCGATCATGTGCATCGACCCGTAAGAAGCTTTTGGCCAAGCATCTGGTGGGATCTCGCCAACTATTCGGACCGCCGCCAACGCGCTTCCCGCGAGACGCATTCGCCCAATTAAGACGAATTCGCCCAATTAACTTGACATAACGTGTGACTCGTCAGCATTCCACGATTACCTCCGGTTTATTCATGCAGGGTCCGTCAGCTGGCGCCGACGTACGCCGCGAGGTGCTCGCCGGTCAGCGTTGCACGGCCGGCCACCAGATCACCCGGCGATCCTTCGAAAACGATCCTGCCGCCGTCGTGCCCCGCCCCTGGTCCGAGGTCGATGATCCAGTCGGCATGTGCCATGACTGCCTGGTGGTGCTCGATGACGATTACCGACTTGCCCGAATCGACGAGCCGGTCCAGCAGGCCGAGCAGGTTCTGGACGTCGGCAAGGTGCAGGCCCGTGGTGGGTTCGTCGAGGATGTAGACGTCGCCCTTGTCCGCCATCTGTGCTGCCAGCTTGAGCCGCTGCCGCTCACCGCCGGACAGCGTGGTGAGCGGCTGGCCGAGCGTGAGATAACCAAGCCCGACGTCGGCAAGCCGGTCGAGGATCTTGTGGGCTGCCGGCGTACTCGCATCGCCGTCCTCGAAGAACTCCTCGGCCTCCGCCACGGACATCGCCAGCACCTCGGCAATGTTTCGGCCGCCCAGGGTGTACTCGAGCACCGCTGCCTGGAACCGCTTGCCGTCGCACTCTTCGCAGATGGTCTCGACTGTGGCCATGACGCCCAGATCGGTGTAGATGACGCCGGCGCCGTTGCACGTGGGGCAGGCGCCCTCGGAGTTGGAGCTGAACAACGCCGGCTTCACACCGTTGGCCTTTGCAAACGCCTTGCGGATCGGTTCGAGCAGGCCCGTGTAGGTGGCCGGGTTGCTGCGACGGGAACCGCGGATGCCGGTCTGGTCGATCACCACCACACCGTCGCGCTTGGCCACCGAGCCGTGAATCAGGGAGCTCTTGCCGGAACCTGCCACGCCGGTGAGCACGCACAGCACACCAAGCGGGATGTCGACGTCGACATTCTTGAGGTTGTTCGTCGACGCGCCGCGGATCTCCAGCGCGCCGGAAGCTGCACGCACCGCGTCCTTGAGCTGCGCCCGGTCATCGAGGTGGCGGCCGGTGATGGTGTCACTCCCCCGCAGCCCGTCAACCGTGCCCTCGAAGCAGACGGTGCCGCCGCCGGTGCCGGCGCCCGGGCCGAGGTCGACGATGTGGTCGGCGATCGCAATGCTCTCCGGTTTGTGTTCCACGACGAGCACGGTGTTGCCCTTGTCACGCAGCTGGAGCAGCAGGGAGTTCATCCGCTGGATATCGTGCGGATGCAGACCGATCGTGGGCTCGTCGAAGACGTAGGTGACATCCGTGAGAGAAGAGCCCAGGTGGCGGATCATCTTGGTGCGCTGCGCCTCTCCCCCGGACAGCGTGCCAGACGGCCGGTCCAATGAGAGGTAGCCCAGGCCGATTTCGGCGAACGAGTCCAGCAGGTGCTGCAGCCCGGCCAGCAGCGGAGCCACTGACGGCTCGTCCAGGCCGCGAACCCAGTCGGCCAGGTCCGTGATCTGCATCGTGCAGACGTCCGCGATGTTCTTGCCCTTGATCTTCGAGGACAGAGCCTCCTGGCTGAGCCGGGTGCCGCCGCAGTCGGGACATGTCGTGAAGGTGATGGCCCGCTCGACGAAGGCGCGGACGTGCGGCTGCAGCGAGTCCACATCCTTGGACAGCATCGACTTCTGGATCTTGTTGATGATGCCCTCGTAGGTCAGGTTGATGCCCTCGACCTTGATCTTCGTCGGCTCCTTGTAGAGCAGGTCGTGGAGTTCCTTCTTGGTGAACTTGTTGATCGGCTTGTCCATGTTGAAGCCGGCCCCGCTGAAAATGCGCCCGTACCAGCCGTCCATGCTGTAGCCCGGAATGGTCAGGGCGCCCCCGCTGAGCGACTTGCTGTCGTCATACAGTGCCGTGAGGTCGAAGTCGCTGACGTTGCCCATGCCCTCGCAGCGCGGGCACATGCCGCCGAGCCGGTTGAACGTCGCCTTTTCCGCCTTGGTCTTGTTGCCGCGCTCCACGGTGATCGCCCCGCTGGCCTTCACCGTAGGGATGTTGAAGGAGTAGGCATTGGGCGAGCCGATATGGGGCTGGCCCAGCCTGCTGAAAAGGATGCGCAGCATCGCATTGGCGTCGGTGGCCGTGCCCACGGTGGAGCGCGGGTTGGCGCCCATCCGCTCCTGGTCCACGATGATGGCCGTGGTCAGGCCCTCCAGCACATCGACGTCGGGCCGCGACAGCGTGGGCATGAAGCCCTGCACGAACGCGCTGTACGTTTCATTGATCATCCGCTGCGATTCCGCGGCGATCGTGCCGAACACCAGGGAGCTCTTTCCCGAGCCGGAAACACCTGTGAACACGGTTAGGCGGCGCTTGGGGATCTCGACGCTGACATCCTTGAGGTTGTTCACACGCGCGCCCTGCACACGGATCAGGTCATGGCCGTCGGCGGTGTGCAGTCCGGACGGCTGCGTGTCTGTCCTCGTCGTGGTGGTCATCGTGTCTCCATCTGTTCAGCGGTAATGGGCTGAGCCCGCCGGCTTTCGCGCGCCATGTCTGATTCTTGTTCGTCGGCGCGGCTGCGGCAACAGCTGCGGCAACAGCAAGCGTGGTGGCGGCATCCGTAACGCCGCACGCCATCGGGCGGGCGCAACAGCTGCGCCCGCCAGTGGTGATTGGAAGTACCTAGCGGACCTCGTTGATGCGGATCAGGTTCCCTGCCGGGTCGCGGAAGGCGCAGTCGCGGACGCCGTATGGCTGGTCGGTGGGCTCCTGGACCACCTCGGCCCCGCTGGCTTGCACCTTGTCGAAGGTGGCGTCCAAGTCCGGGGTGCCGAGTACCAGCCGGGCGTAGGTGCCCTTGGCCATCATCTCGGTGATGGTGCGCCGCTCCTCGTCGGTGATGCCGGGATCGGCAGCCGGCGGTTCCAGGACCACGGAGGTGCCGGGCTGATCGGGCGGACCGACGGTAAGCCAGCGCATGCCGCCGTACCCCACATCGTTGCGGAGCTCGAATCCGAGCGTGTCGCGGTAGAACGCCAGGGAGGCGTCGGCGTCGTTGTGTGGAAGGAAAGTGTAGTGAATGGTGAGGTTCATGACGCCAGTCTAGGTACGGCCGGACGGGACCGCTTCTCGATTCCTGACCGGTCTGCTCACCTGTTTCACCACGCACGGCGGCATGCCTGCCGCCTCCCCCGCCGCCTGTGCCCGGTACGAGCTGGGCGGCATGCCGACCAGCTCGGTGAAGCGGGTGCTGAACGTCCCCAGCGAGGAACAGCCGACGGCGAAACACACCTCCGTGACGCTGAGGTCACCGCGCCGGAGCAGCGCCATCGCCCGCTCGATGCGCCGCGTCATCAGATAGGCGTACGGGGGCTCGCCGTAGGCTTCCCGGAACTGCCGGCTGAGGTGCCCGGCGGACATATTCACGCCGCGGGCAAGGGCCTCGACGTCCAGCGGCTGGGCGTACTCCCTGTCAATGCGGTCCCGCACGCGGCGCAGGCGCGCCAGATCGTCCAGGCGCTGTTCGGCTGCGGGTCTTGTGGTCACAGTCGTGATGGTGCTACCTCCTGACCGCGTTGTCCAGTCCGGGGCCGTCCGGTTGCGGCCAGTCCAATCCATTGTCTTAACCCTGCGCTCTCGTTAAGAATGAACGAATGACGGTCTATGTGAGAGCTCTCGAAACTGCAGTTCCGCCGACTATCCTCATCCAGCATGAGGCCCGAGACGTGTTCGCAGCCCAGCCGGGGCTGACCCGCCTTGGGTCGCGGCTCGTGTCCACCTGCTTCGATTCGGCCGCCATCGACACCCGGTACACGGCGGTCCGCGAACTGACCCTGGACTCCACCGCCGAAAATCCCCAGTTTTTCGATCCGCAGACCGGCCTGCTGCGGAGCCCCAGCACCAAGGCACGCAACAACCTCTTCGCCGAAGAAGCAACGAAGCTTTTCATAGAGGCGGCGGGCGCGGCCGTATCCCAGTGTGACGGCATTGACGCGGCGGACATCACCCACCTCATCACCGTCTCCTGTACAGGCTTTTTCAACCCCGGTCCCGACTACAAGATCGTCCGCGCCCTCGGCCTCAACCCTGCCGTGCAGCGCTACCACCTGGGCTTCATGGGCTGCTACGCGGCCTTTCCCGCGCTCCGGGCAGCCAAATCCTTCTGCGAGGCGGACCCGGCGGCAGTTGTGCTGGTGGTGTGCGCCGAGCTCTGCTCGCTGCATGTCCGGACCTCCAACGATCCCGACACGATCATGGGGTCCGCGCTGTTTGCGGACGGCGCGGCAGCCGCCGTCGTGACAGCCCGCGGGGACCTGGCATCCCCGCCGCTGCTCCAGCTGGACCATTTCGAGACGGTCCTGACGCCCGTTGGCGAGGACTCCATGGCCTGGAACATCGGCGATGAAGGCTTCGAGATGGTGCTCGGCAACTACGTGCCGCACATCATCGACGACCACATCGTGGGGGCACTCGAGCCGCTGCTGGCACGCGACCCGTCCCTGCGGGAACTCGCGTACAGCGACATCACCCACTGGGCCATCCACCCGGGCGGCCGCAGCATCCTGGACAAGGTCCAGTCCCGGCTGGACCTCACCGACGAGCAGCTCCGGCCTGCCCGCGAAACGCTGCGGAACTACGGGAACATGAGCAGCGCCACGGTGCTCTTCGTGCTCAAGCACATTCTGGACCTTCCGCCGCAGGAGGGGGACGAACGGATCTGCTCCATGGCGTTCGGCCCGGGCCTGACAGTGGAAACCGGGCTGTTCACCAAAGTGAGGCAGCAGGCCAATGACGCTGATGCGGTGGTGGGCACCACCGCCCTGCGGGACACGCGGTCCGGCGACACCGAGCCATCCGACACCGAGCCGTCCCTGGCCTGATCCGGTGAGAATCCCGGGAAGGGGCCCAGGCATCCTCGGCCGGCGGGACACGGATGCCGTCGAAGACATGGACCGGCCGGACTGCGATCCGGACCGGCTGCAGCGCACTTACCAACAGTTCGCATTGGTCAACCGCGTGGTCTCCGGCTGGCACCGGCTCTATCGCACCAGAGTGCGACCGCAGGTGTCCGGCACCGGCCCGGCTACCCTGCTGGACGTCGGCTGCGGCGGCGGGGACCTGGCAGTGATGCTCGCCCGCTGGGCTGCAAGGGACGGGATCCGGCTCCACGTGACGGGGATCGACCCGGACGAAAGGGCGTTCCGGTTCGCGGTGGACCGGAAGCCGGCACCCGGCGTCGGATTCCGCCAGGCGAGCAGCGGTGACCTGCTCGCCGAGGGCAGGCAGTACGACGTCGTCATTTCCAACCACGTGCTGCACCACCTGACCGCGCAGGAACTGCAGTCGTTCCTGGCCGATTCCGCCCGGCTCGCCCGCCGACTTGCCCTGCACAACGACCTCAGCCGGAGCGCGGCCGCCTATGCCCTGTTCAGCGCCGGGGCCCTGCCGCTCACCGGATCCTACATCCGGGGGGACGGGCTGACCTCCATCAGGCGCAGCTACACGGTCCCGGAGCTGGCAGCGGTGGTCCCCGCCGGCTGGACGGTGGAACCGCACGCACCCTTCCACTGCCTGCTCACCTACCGGCGGCACGATACCTACCGGCAGCGCCAGGCATGACCGATGCGCTGATCGTGGGCGGCGGGCCGGTGGGACTCTTCCTCGGTTCGCTGCTCCTGCAGCACGGGGTCGAGGTGCGGGTCCTGGAACGGCGGACGGGCCGCAACGCCCACACCCGGGCCATCGGCATCCATCCGCCGGCGCTCGCCGCCCTGGAGCGCATCGGCGTTGCCCGCGAGCTGATCGGCCGTGGCGTCCCGATCCGCCAGGGCTTCGCCGTGAGCAAGGGCCGGAGGATCGCCCGCATGCAGTTCGCTCCGGTCTCCGAGCGGTACCCGTTCGTCCTGGCCGTCCCCCAGCCCGTGACCGAGGAGGTGCTGGAGCGGCGGCTCCGGGAGCTGGACTCCGGCGCGCTGATCCGGAACGCCCGGGTCACCGGAATGCACGACGACGGCGGCCGGGTCACGCTCAGCGTCACCACTGGCGGTGGCGCCGCCAGCCACTCCGCCGCTTTCGCGGTGGGTGCCGACGGCGCCTACTCGACAATGCGTTCCCTGCTGGGGGTCCCGGCGCCGGAGAAACTGTATCCGGACCACTATTTGATGGGTGACTTTCCAGAGTCCAGCGCCTTCGGCAGCGACGCCGCACTGTTCCTGGAACGCGATGGAATTGTGGAGTCCTTTCCGCTTCCCGGCGGCGTCCGCCGCTGGGTGGTCCGGCTGGGCAGACCGCCGGCCTGCCCCGATGCGGAGCAGCTGGCCGGACTCGTCGCCCGCAGAACCGGCGTGCCGCTGGACGCCGGTGCGAACACCATGCTCAGCAGCTTCAGTGTCCGTGCACGGCTGGCCGCTCGCATGGTGTCCGGCCGGACGGCGCTGATCGGGGACGCGGCGCACGAGATCAGCCCCATCGGCGGGCAGGGCATGAACCTTGGCTGGCTGGACGCGGAGGCGCTGCTGCCCGCGATCCTCACCGTCGTCCGCGGTGAGCCGTCCGCTCCAGCGCTGCGGCTTTTCGATGCCTCACGACGCCGGGCGGCCGCCGCCGCCAAGCGCCAGGCCGAGGTGAATATGGCACTTGGCAGGCCGCTGCCGGACGGCCTGCTGCGGCCCCGGAACGCCGCGATCGCCGGCGTCGCAGCCATACCCGCGTTCAACGCCCTGGTGGCCCGGCGCTTCACCATGCAGGGAGGCCCACGCAGTGACGCGGTGCGCGGCACTAGGCTGTCCCCATGACCCACACATCGCCGCCAACGACCTACAGCCCCGCCCGGATCAGGGAAACAGTGCAGGAACTGCTGGCACTGGAGGCCCTGCCGCCCATCGTGCAGGCCGGGCACCCGGTGCTGCGGCAGCACGCGGCTCCGTTCGAGGGCCAGCTGGACCCCGATGAACTCAGCCTGCTGATCGTGCTGATGCGGAAGGTCATGCACGCCGCACCCGGGGTGGGGCTGGCAGCCCCGCAGCTGGGTATTCCGCTGCAGCTGGCTGTCCTCGAAGACCAGTTCGAGATCGACGAGGTCACGGCCGCGGCCCGGGGCAGGGCACCGCTGGAGTTTTTCGCGATGCTGAATCCGCGGTACTCCCCCCTGGGCAACGGCACGGCTGCCTTCTTCGAAGGCTGCCTCTCCCTGTCCGGGCTGCAGGCTGTGGTGGAGCGTCCCGAAAGCGTGCGGCTGGATTATGTAACGCCCGACGGCGGCCAGGTTGCCAAGGACTTCAGCGGCTGGCAGGCACGGATCGTGCAGCACGAGACCGACCACCTCCACGGCCGGCTCTACATCGACCGGGCCGAGCTGCGCTCGCTCAGCACCAACACCGAGTACGCCGAGCGCTGGGCCGAACCGGGCATCGCCACGGCCAGCCGGGAGCTAGGCTTCCCGGCCGGCCAGCAGACCCTGGCCGATTAGCGAAGCGAATCAGGCCGGCCCGCATCAGAGTCGCGGCGGTTGCTGTCCGTCGGCAGGTACTTCGCCCACCAGTCGAGGATGTGTTCGAACCGCTGCCGCCGGTGATGCGGCGTGCCCGAGCGTGACAGCTCGTGGTCCTCGCCCGGGAACACGAGGAACGCCGAGTCGACGCCCTGCTGCTTGAGGGCGGTGAAGTAGCGCTGGCCCTGTTCCACGGGGCAGCGCAGGTCCTCCTCGCTGTGGATCACCAGCGTGGGCGTCCGGACGGCGGCCACGGCTGCCATGGGGCTTTGGGCGGCCACCTGCTCGGCTGCCGAGCCAACGTATTCACCGCCGAAGAACCAGCCGATGTCCGACGAGCCGGTGAAGCTGACGGGATCCAGGAAGCCCCGCTCCACGATGGCCGCCCGAAACCGGTGGTCCTGGCTGATGGTCCATGCCGTGAGGTAACCACCATAGGAACCGCCCATGATTCCCAGCGCGCCGGCGTCCAGGGAGGAGAACTTCCCGAGGCTGCCGTCCAAAAACGCAAGCACGTCCTGCATGTCCACCGTGCCCATCCGCTCCTTGATGCTCCGGCCGTGGGCTTGGCCGTAACCGGCCGACCCGCGGGGGTTGCACATCAATACGGCGTAGCCGGCCGAGGCGTAGATCTGTGCCTCATCGAAGAACGCGGTGGTGTACTGCGCGAACGGTCCGCCGTGGATGTTCAGCAGCACCGGGTGCGGGCCTTTGCCCGGCGGCAGAACCAGCCACCCGTGGACGGGGTAGCCGTCGGGGGCGGGGAACGTCAGTTCCTGCGGTTCGATGATGCCTGCTTCGGTCCGCAGTGCCGCAGAGAAGTCGGTGAGCAGCCGGAGCTGGCCGTCCTCGAGGACTCCCACGTCACCTGCCGTGGCGGCGTCGCTGTAGCTGAGGAACACGGTGCCAGCAGCGTCCCCGGCCCCGCCGACCACGCGGTCACCGTGCACGAGGAGGCAGTGGTCTCCCGTGGCGCTGAATTCGAGCAGTTCCACCGTTCCCTGCGCATGGTTGAGCACCAGCGCACTGTCCGGGCCGCGGAGGCCGATGGTGGCACCGGGCGCCTCGACGTCCATGTTTTCCGCGTCGCTCAGGGCGGTAGCCTCGCCGCCCGCGGCGGGCATGACGTAGAGGACCGTGTTCTTGGCAACGAAGTCCTGCCGGGTGCTGCCCAGGTCCTGGGCCGTGAAGAACAGCCAGCGCCCGTCGGCCGATTCCCGGACGTCGGAAACGGTCTGGGCACCCAGGTTGGGGACGGGCATGAGAGCCGGAGTACCGCCGTCGGCCGCTACCCGGTAGATCCCCGATACCAGGTCCTGGTCGGCGTCCTCGTGGAGGGCAGCCACGAAGTAGACGGCACTTCCGTCGCTGCTGAAGGTGGCGCCGGCGTGGTCGGTCGCCGACGTTGTGAGCTGGCGAGGCTTCGGGAACCCCACGGCATCCTCGCCGGACCCGGTTGTATGTTCAGTTGCGCCGTCATGTTCAGTCCTGCCATCGGCCTTGCCCTGTCCGGTGCCGCTCCGCTTGGCGGCGCGCCCTACCGGCTTGACCCAGGGTTCCCCGCCGAGTTCCGGAACATCGAGCAGGAAAAGCTGCTGCGGCTTGTCTCCCGTGTAGCCCTCGCCATTCATCCTGTACTTGTAGTCCGTGATGAGCCGCGCGTCCTCGGCGCCGGACCCCACGCCGTCGAGCGTTCCGTAGCGGCCCGCCTCCGGTTCCCTGGATGCGAAGACGATTTGCGCGGAATCCGGCGACCAGGCGAAGGAGCCGACACCCATCTTCCTGTCGGTCAGTGCCTGCGGTTCTCCGCCTGAGGCCTCCACGACGTGGAGCTGCGGAGCGCCTCCCGGGGCGGAGCGGAGGAATGCCAGCACCCGGCCGTCCGGCGAAAAAGCCGGCGCCGTGTCGCGGAAACCCCGGGTCACGCGGCGGGGCAGCTTTTCCGGGTCCCGCGGAACGCTCCACAGCTGGCCGACATAGGAGTCGGCGTCAAAGTCCGGCCGGACGACGGACACCACGGCCCGGCTGCCGTCGGGGTGGACGGCAGGGGCGGAGACGGAGTTGAGCAGCGGCAAATGTTCAGGCTTCACCCACGTGAGCCTAGCGGGTCGGGCAGATGCACGGAACGGCAGCGGCACAAAACACCTGCCCTAGGATTGTCCTCATGCTTTCGCGCCTGCCCGTTCTTCTTTGCCCCGTCTGCCGCCAGGATCTCCAGGCCGTCCACGACGGCGGCACCGGCCGGGTCAGGGCGCTGGCGTGCCGGGAGCGGCACAGCTTCGACGCCGCCCGGCAGGGGTACTTCAACATGCTGGTCGGCAAAGGAACCGCCTTCGAATCGGACACCGCCGAGATGGTTGCGGCGCGGACAGCCTTCCTCGACGGTGGCCACTACCGCCCGCTGGCCGACGCACTGGCCCGCGCGGCCGCGCCGGCCCTGCACGGGCCGGCCCCGACCATCCTTGACTCCGGCACGGGAACGGGACACTACCTGCGGGCGATCCTGGATTATCTCGAGAGCGCACATGCGGAGGGCGTCAATAGGTCTGCCGGGCCCGACGGCGTGGCCGCCGTCGGGCTGGACATCTCCAAGTTTGCGCTGCGCCGCGCCGCCAAACTCAACCCCGACGCCATCAACCTCGTGGGGGACGTCTGGCAGCCGCTGCCCCTGCCCGACGCCGCCGTCGACGTCATCACCGTGGTGTTCGCGCCCCGCAACGCTGCCGAGTTCGCCCGCGTCCTCAAACCCTCAGGCAGGCTCATCGTGGTGACGCCACGCGCCGGCCACCTCGGGGAGATCGCCAGCGAGGCCGGGATGCTGGGCATCGACCCCGCCAAGGACGAGCGCCTGGCCGAGGCGCTCGCCGGCCGCTTCTCCCCGCTGTCGACGCAGGACATAGACGTGGACCTGTCGCTTTCCCCGGAGGACGTGGCCAACATTGCGCTCATGGGCCCCGCCGGCCACCACACGGACCGCGCCGCACTGAGCGGGCGGCTGGCCGGCCTGCCGCGAACCACCGAAGTGTCCGCCCGGTTCCGGATCAGCATCTTCGTGCCGACCGTATCTGTGCCCCCGGAAAACCGCGCTCCATAACGGCTTGGCCACGTTCCTGCGCTGCCCGCCAATCCCCTGCCGGGCGCTCCCGCTTCGGTCTACGATGGAAGAAAGTTACTGAGGGTCTGCCCCGCAGCCCTCGGGATCAAGGGGGAACGCGATGCTTGAATGGCTTGGCCAAAACTGGTGGGCACTGTGGCTCACCCTCTTCCTGGTGTTCGCCGCCGTGGAGATGCTGACCCTTGATCTGTTTTTCATCATGCTGGGCGGAGGCGCCCTGGCCGGCCTGGTGGCCGACTTCGCCGGCGCCGACCTCTGGCTGGAGATCGTCGTGTTCTGCGTCGTCTCGCTGCTCATGATCGCCTTCGTCCGCCCGGTGACCCTCAAGCACCTGCACAAAGGGCCGCCCGAACAGCGCACCAACATCGACCGCCTGATCGGCGAATCAGCGCTGGTCCTGGAGGCCGTCACGGCCACTGGCGGACGCGTGAAGATCGGCGGCGACATCTGGAGCGCCCGCTCGCAGTCCGGCGTCCTGGCCGAAGGACAGCGCGTGATCGTCTCGGCCATTGAAGGTGCGACGGCGGTCGTCTCACCACAAGCTGAGACCGCCGTCCAGTAGGCGTTCTCCCCATGGTTTCTGCTCCCGCCACGGCGGAGCAGCAGATTGCGGCGAGTTTTTCGCCAGGTTAGAGCTTCACTGAAAGTTGGGGACAAAGGAGAAGTATGGATAGCCCAGGAGGAGTCGCCCTCACGTTCGTGATGGTGGTCCTGATTATTTTCGTCATCATCGTGCTGGTCCGGTCGGTGCGGATCGTGCCCCAGGCCCGGGCCGGCGTCGTGGAACGGCTGGGAAAGTACCAGCGGACACTCAATCCCGGCCTGACCCTCCTCATCCCCTTCGTCGACCGGCTCCTGCCGCTGCTGGACCTGCGCGAGCAGGTGGTGTCCTTCCCGCCGCAACCCGTGATCACCGAGGACAACCTCGTGGTGTCCATCGATACAGTGGTCTACTTCCAGGTCACCGACCCGCGTGCGGCCACCTACGAGATCGCCAACTACATCCAGGCCGTGGAACAGCTGACCACTACCACCCTGCGCAACGTGGTGGGTGGCCTGAACCTCGAAGAGGCGCTCACCTCCCGCGACCAGATCAACGGCCAGCTGCGCGGCGTCCTGGACGAAGCCACCGGCCGCTGGGGCATCCGCGTCTCCCGGGTGGAGCTGAAGGCCATTGACCCGCCGCACTCCATCCAGGATTCGATGGAGAAGCAGATGCGGGCGGAACGTGACCGCCGCGCCGCCATCCTGACCGCTGAGGGTACCAAGCAGTCCGCCATCCTGACAGCAGAAGGGCAGCGGCAGGCCGCCATCCTCAAGGCCGAGGGTGACGCCAAGGCCGCCATCCTTCGTGCCGACGGTGAGGCGCAGGCCATCCAGAAGGTCTTCGACGCCATCCACAAGGGCAACCCGGACCAGAAGCTGCTGGCCTACCAGTACCTGCAGACCTTGCCGAAGCTCGCCGACGGCTCCTCCAACAAGCTGTGGATCATCCCCAGCGAAGTCGGCGAGGCACTGAAGGGCATCGGCAGCGCTCTGGGCGGAACCAACCCCGATCCCCGCTCCGGCGACCTGTTCGGGAGCCAGGACAGCGGCCAGCCCGGCGAGGCAGCGGCCCGGACCCAGTCGTAGCGCTTCAAGGTGAGCAAACGGGAGGCAGGCCGCAACGGCCTGCCTCCGTTTGCTTTTGCACGCGCCGGCGTTGTTGGGCCGGCCTGCCGCACCCGGATTGCTGCACCCCGCCGGATTGCTGCAGCCCGCCGGAACCCGTATAATAGGATATTTGTCCGGCCGGATCAGTCCGTGCGGAACAACAATGCTTGGCGAAGCGTTTCACCTAGTGATGCTACGTGAACCACACCGTAGTCCGGAGGCACCCTTATCAGGGCTTCCGACTAGCGCGGAGTCCGCTCCGCGAACCGATTAGAGGGAGAAATCATGAGCGATCGCAGCCTGCGAGGCATGCGTCTTGGCGCCCAAAGCATGGAGACCGAATCCGGAGTGGAGCCGGCTCCGCGTCAGCGGGTTGAGTACCGGTGCGAGGACGGCGAACAGGTTTTTGTAACCTTTTCCTCCGAAGCCGAAATTCCCCCTGTCTGGGTTTCCAAGACCGGCAAGGAAGCGCTGCTCGTTGATGGCGAACGCCCCGACACCAGCAACGAAAAGGCAGTCCGCACACACTGGGACATGCTGCTTGAGCGTCGCTCTCTTCCTGAGCTCGAGCAGATCCTCGAAGACCGCCTCACCATCCTGCGCGAGCGTCGCGGCGAACGGCGTTCAGCCTAGCCGCTGCTAGCCAGCTGGCAGGCGCCACAGCCAAAGCCACAGCCAAAAGGCCGGACCCGCTGCATCCACCGATGCAGCGGGTCCGGCCTTTTAGGTATCAGCCTGGGCCGGCGTGCCGGTTAGCCGCGCGGGCTCTTGCCGGTCAGCTTCTTCCAGCGGGCGGTCAGGCCCCACTTCGTCACGTTGATCATGGCCTCCACCACGATGTTGCCGCTCATCTTGGACGCCCCCAGTTCGCGCTCCACGAACGTGATGGGCCGCTCCACGATGTTCAGCCCCATCTTGGCGACGCGCCATGCGAGGTCCACCTGGAAGCCGTAACCCACCGAATCGACCTGGTCCAGGTTCAGCTTCTCCAGCGTGGTGCGCCGGAATGCGCGGTAACCGCCGGTCACGTCCTTGATCTTAAGGCCGAGCATGATGCGCGCGTACGTGCTGCCGGTCCGGGAAATGGCCTGGCGGTAGAGCGGCCAGTTCACGACACTTCCGCCCTTCACCCAACGGGAGCCCATGGCGAGGTCTGCGCCCTGGTCAACGGCCTCCAGGAGGGCGGGCAGCTGCTCGGGCTGGTGCGACCCATCGGCGTCCATTTCCACCAGGACGTCGTAGCCGGCATCCAGTCCCCACCTGAAGCCCGCGATGTAGGCGGCGCCCAGACCTTCCTTGCCCTTCCGGTGCAGGACGTGGACCTGGTTGTCTGCAGCCGCGATGCTGTCCGCCAGCTGTCCGGTGCCGTCCGGGCTGTTGTCGTCCACAACGAGCACGTCTGAGGCCGGCACTGCGGCCCGGAGGCGTCCCAGGGTCTTGGGAAGCGACTCCAGCTCGTTGTAGGTGGGGATGATGGTGAGGACACGCACAGGGAGGCCTTTCCTGGATGGGAGCGGTCAGCACGCGGGAGCCCGGCGGGAACGCCGGCTCGCAAAGCGCAACTCCCTATTATACGGGCCCCGCGGGGCACTTCCGTCCGCCACGGGCGGGTCCACGCGCCACGGGCCAGTTCCTGATGCCGCGATAAGCGGATGGAGGAACTGTTTTCTGCTGCGCTTTGGACCCGCCCCGGAAGCTCCATGCTACGGACTGGCTGGGGGCTGTCAACAGCCCCCTGACCTGCCTGTTCACGTATCGCAGCAGGTCAGAGGCCTGTTTGCGGCGGTAATCCCGTCGAAGCCGGGCGCTATGTGTCGCCGAATTAAGCCGGCCGCGGGTCAGGCGCGGAGGGCGTCTGCGGAGAACAGCTCCAGCCCGTTCCGGACGGTTTGCAGGCACCGGGGATCGTTGCCCGTGTCCAGCGCGGGCAGCAGCGGCGTGCGGGCGCGGGGATCCGTGCTCCAGGACTGCACCCTGTTGTCGGCCACCTGGACCATGAGCTCATCCACTTCCCAGACGGCGAAGGTTGCAGGTGCGCCCGGTACCAGCTGCCCGGCCATGGGGTTTTCGTAGCGGGCGGCGCGCCAGCCGGCCCGGGTGTGTCCGAGGAATGCTGCCCGGGCCGAAATCCGCTGGTCGACGTCGTGGTGCTCGAGGCACGCCCGTACGCTGGACCAGGGACGGAGCGGGGTCACCGGGGCGTCACTGCCGAAGCAGATGGGGACGCCGGCCGAGTAGAACGTGGCGAACGGGTTCATGCCCCGGCTGCGGGACCCGAGCCGCTGCTCGTAAAGCCGTCCGTGGCCGCCCCACGCGGCGTCGAACGCAGGTTGCACGCTAACAGTCACGGAATACTTCGCCAAGCGGGCGATGGCATCGGCATCGGCCATTTCAACGTGCTCGAAGCGGTGCCCCGCGGCCCGGACCCGCTGCTCCCCCACTTCGGCGGCAGCTTCCTCGAGGGCCTGCAGGGCCGCGTCGAGACCGGCGTCGCCGATGACGTGGAACCCGCCCTGGATGCCCAGCACGGAGCACGCCGCCAGGTGCGCTGCCGCCTCGGCTACGGAGAGGTACGTCGTCCCTGTCTCCGCCGGAGCATCCGTGTACGGTTCCCGCAGGGACGCCGTGCGGGAACCGATTGATCCGTCCATGTTCAGGTCCCCGGCAAATCCGCGGACCCTGACCCCAAGCTCGGCGAGCAGCGCCTCGGCGTCGGCCGCCGTCGTCGTCAGCTGTCCCCAGTACGGCAGTACCTCAGGAGCGGGGCGGGAGCCTGCCGCGTCATTCCAGCCGGCGGCCAGCCGCAGGTCATCGACGCTGCTGATTTTGGGGGCACCCATCTCGGCCACCGCCACGTAGCCGTTGGCCGCAGCCTCATCCAGTGCGCGCCGCTGGTATTCCTGCAGCGCACCGGCAGGCAGACTGCGGGTGGCTTGCCGGGCTGTACTGTGGGCCTGGCGCCTGACGTGGCCGCCCGGTCTGTAGCCGTCCAGCTCCGCCAGGCCGGCACTGGCCACGAGCGACGGCGAGACGAGGGCTGAGTGCACATCTACCCGCGAGAGATACACCAGACGGCCGGCGGCAGCCCGCTCCAACTCTGCGGCGTCCGGGAGCGTGGGATCGTCCCAGAGGGACTCATCCCAGCCGTGCCCCAGTACCGCGCCGTTGCCGCCCGCGGCCGCGACGGCGTCCAGTAGCTCGCGGGCCGACCGGACACCGCCCAGCTGCAGCGAGTTCAAGGCAATGCCGGTCTCGGTCAGGTGGACGTGCGAATCGACAAAACCCGGGGCAACGAGGGCGCCGCGGAGGTCGATGATGTCCATGGAGCTGTCGGCAATGGAGGTGGCAGCCTGCTCCGAGCCGACCCACGCGATGGTGTCGCCGTCCACGAGCATCGCCGTGGCGAAGGGGTCAGCCGCGGTGTAGACCGAACCGTTGCGGTACAGCGTGACCTTTGACGGTATGGTCCCTTCCTGCGGGCGGGCGGGGGCATCGGCCATGGAGGCGCTCCTTGGTATGTCGAGACAGTATGGGTACGGATGTCGGGCCGGCTGTTCCTAGCCCACGGTGGAGTAGGCGACGACGCCCCGCCTGATCAGCCGGATGGCCTCGGCGCAGAGCCGCGCCAGCCGGGGGTCCAGGCCGGGAATCTTGGCTAGCTGGTCCAGCAGGTCGATCACCTGCTTCACCCAGCGGACGAAGTCGCCGGCGGCCAGATCGGAGCCGCTGAGCACCTCCTGCAGATGCCGGCCGCGGGCCCACTTGTACATGGGCCAGATGAGGCCCAATTCAGGCTCGCCGGTGAGCGGGAGCTTATTCTGTTCCTCCACGTCCTCCAGCGCCGACCACTCGCGGACCACGATGTCCACAGCAGTCTCCAGCGAAACACTGGGCATGCGGGGCCGCAGTCCGCGGTCCTCACGTTTCGCCTGGTACACCAGCACGCTGGCGAACGCCGCCACCTCCACCGCGTCCAGGTCATCGAAGGCGCCCTGCCGCAAGGCCTGGGAAATCAGCAGGTCCTTCTCACCGTAGATCCGGCGCAGGCGCTGGCCGTCGGTGCTGATGCGGTGCTGTCCGTCTTCGGTGGACTCGAGGTAGCCGTAGGCCGAGAGGACATCGCAGACCCGGTCGAAGGTCTTGGCGATGGTGTTGGTGCGGCCCTGGATCTGTCGGACCAGGGCGTCGGTTTCCTTGCGGAGCTTCCACCAGCGTTCGGACCACCGGGCGTGGTCCTCGCGCTCACTGCAGCCGTGGCAGGGGTGGGCCCGCAGGGCACGCCGCAGCTCGGCGATCTTTTTCTCCTGGTTTTGCGAGGCGGAGCCCAGCCCGAAGTCGTTGTTGCGGCTGCTTCCCCGCGCCGGCGGCCGGTTCTCCCGCAGCGCGTTTCGGACCGACGAGGCCAGGTCCCGCCGCGATTTGGGCACCTTGGCGTTGAAGGACTTCGGGATCCTGATCCGTGTGAGCGGCGCGATGGGCCCTTCAAGGTCGTCGACGCCGATCCGGCGCAGCTGGCTTTCCAGGGTCAGGACCGCAGGCCGGGGCTCGCGGGAGCTGTGGTCCGAGCTCAGCACCACGGCGAAGCCGGGCGCCCTGCCTGCCGGGACATCCACGACGTCGCCCGGTAGAAGCCGGCTCAGGGAGTCCTCGTTAAGGGATTTGCGGGCACGTGACTTGGTCCGGGAACTGAAATTCTCGGCGTCGGAAAGTTCCCGCCGCAGCCGGGCGTACTCGGTGAAGTCGCCCAGATGGCAGGTCATCGACTTGGCATAGCCGGCCAGTGATTCCTCGCGGCTGCGGACCTGCCGGGCCAGCCCCACCACGGACCGGTCAGCCTGGAACTGGGCGAAGGAGGACTCCAGGATTTCCCGTGCCCTGGGCCGGCCGAACTGTGCGAGCAGGTTGATGCTCATGTTGTACGTGGGCTGGAAGCTGGAGTTCAGCGGGTACGTCCGGCGTGAGGCAAGGCCGGCCACCGCAGCCGGGTCGGTGCCCGGCTGCCACAGGACCACCGCGTGGCCTTCGACGTCGATGCCGCGCCGGCCCGCCCTGCCGGTGAGCTGGGTGTACTCCCCCGCCGTGATGTCCACGTGGGCTTCGCCGTTGAACTTGTCCAGCTTCTCCAGCACCACGGAACGCGCGGGCATGTTGACCCCGAGGGCCAGCGTTTCGGTGGCAAAGACCGCCTTCACCAGGCCGTCGGCGAAGAGCTTCTCCACCACTTCCTTGAAGGTGGGAAGCATGCCGGCATGGTGGGCCGCGATGCCGCGCAGGAGCCCGTCGCGCCAGTTCCAAAAGCCCAGCACCTCAAGGTCGTCGGACGGGATGTCCTGGCCCGCCTCATCCACCCGCTGGGCGATGATGCGCTGCTCCCGCTCCGTGGTGAGCCACAGGCCGGACGACACGCACTGGGCGACGGCCGCGTCACAGCCGGCCCGGGAAAAGATGAAGGTGATGGCGGGCAGCAGGTCCTGCCGGTCCAGGCTGGCAATGACCTGCGGCCGGCTGGCCCGGCGCACCGCGCTGCGGGTCTCCTGCTGGGGCCGGTCGCCGTATCGCTGGCGCTGCTGGCGCCGCTGGCTCCGGCCGCCGTGGCCGAAGCGGCCCTGGAAGTTGAGCTGGCTTTCAGCCCTGGAAAGGGACAGCAGTTCCGGGTTGACCTCGAATCCCCGCTGGCCGGCCTCGTCCACCGAAGGTGCCGAGGGCAGCGCGGCAGCCGAGGCGGGATTGCCCGCCGGGGCGATTTCGTCGAAGGCGGTCTCGCCCGCGAAGAGATCCACGATGTCCCGGCCCACCATGACGTGCTGCCAGAGCGGTACAGGGCGGTGTTCGGAGACGATGACGTCGGTGTCGCCGCGCACGGTGTCCAGCCACGCGCCGAACTCCTCAGCGTTGGAGACTGTGGCACTTAGGGACGCCACCTGCACCTCACTGGGCAGGTGGATGATGACTTCCTCCCAGACTGCACCGCGGAAGCGGTCGGCCAGGTAGTGGACCTCGTCCATGACCACAAACCCCAGGTCGAACAGGGTGTCGGAGTCGGCGTAGAGCATGTTGCGCAGGACCTCGGTGGTCATCACCACCACGGGCGCGTCGCCGTTGATGCTGGTGTCGCCGGTCAGGAGTCCGACGTTCTCCTCGCCGTATTTCTCCGTCAGCTCGGTGAATTTCTGGTTGCTGAGCGCCTTGATGGGCGTGGTGTAGAACGCCTTCAGCCCCCGCTGCAGCGCCAGGTACACGGCAAACTCGCCCACGATCGTCTTGCCGGCACCGGTGGGTGCGGCCACCAGGACCCCGCGGCCTTCCTGGAGGGACTTGCACGCCTGCCGCTGGAAGTCATCCAGTTCAAAGCTCAGTGTGCGGGCGAATGCACCCAGGTGGGTTTTTGCTTCCGCGGCCCGTTCGGCGCTGGCACGGTACCGTTCGGAGGGCGACGGGGTGGTGGTGGACATGCCTCAAGCCTAGCGGTGGCGCGACTAGAGATTCTTCAGCTCACTGCTCGGGGTCGCGATATCGGCTGTGGCCTCGGTTTCAGCGGCCCGCTTCTCGGCCCTGCGCTCACGACGGCGGTCGTTCAGGACACACAGGCCGATGGCTGCAAAGAAGAGCACCAGCATGGGCGTGGCAAGGTAGAACATGCTCATCGCGTCCGCCCCCGGGGCGGCCATGGCGGCAAAGAGGCAGACGAGGAACACGGTGATGCGCCAGCTCCTTATGAGCTGTGCCCCCCGCAGCAGCCCGGCGAGGTTCAGCCCGACCAGCACAACAGGCAGCAGGAACGCGATGCCGAAGGCGAGCAGAAGCCTCAGCACGAAGGACAGATACACCTGCGCGCTGATGAAGTTTGAGCCGCCGGCGGGAGTGAATTCGGTGAGGACCCGGACAGCATTTGGCAGGACGAGCCAGGCCATCGCCACGCCGCCGACGAAGAGCGGCACCGCGGCCGCCACGAAGGACAGCGCCAGCCGGCGCTCCTTCTTGTGCAGACCGGGGACGATGAACGCCCACAGCTGGTACAGCCACACGGGGCTGGCCAGGATGACGCCGAGGAAGACTGACACCTGGATCATGAGGTCGAACGAGCTCGCCACGCCGTCGAAGTTGAGGGACGCCTGGCGGCCGGCGTTGTTGTTGAGGTCCTTGATCGGCTTGATCAGGGCCGACAGCATGGGCTGATAGACCATGAAACCCGCAACGGTGGCGAGCACAACGGCGATGGCGGACTTGAACAGCCTGTTCCTGAGTTCGCGCAGATGGTCCAGCAGAGCCATCCGTCCCTCAGGGTTGGAGCGACGACTCATGGTTAGTGCCACGTAATCTTAGGCGCGGTTGGGGGGCGGAACGTCGTTGCCGTCTGCCGGGCGGTTCTCCGTCGTGGCGGAACGCGGGTGGTTGACGACGGTGCCTTCAACGGGATCAGAGCCGTCCTTGGCTTCAGGCGCTCCGTCCTTCTTCATTTCGCGGACTTCCGACTTGAAAATACGCATCGACTGGCCGAGGCTCCGGGCCATGCCGGGCAGCTTCGGTGCAGCGAAGAGCACCAAAGCCAGGACGATGATGATGATGAGATGCCAGCCTTCAAGCCTCATGGTGGGTGTTCCTTTCGTTTAGTAACATCCTACGTTTATCTGAATTCGATGTCGCGCAGCGACTGGGGCTGGCCCCGCTCGGCCTTCCGGCGGACCCGGCGCTGGCGCCGGGCCTCCCTGCGGGCCTCTTTGGATGCGTGGTAATCATGGCGCATCTGGTGTGGTGAGGCAAAAGGGGCGGTGCCCGGTGCAACCCCCGCTGGGTGGGAAACCCCGGCTGCGGGTGCAACCCCGACGACGGCGGAACCGGGCCACTCGGCGGCGGCGCCGCCGGCTGCTGCCACGGGAACCGGAAGGCTGGTGAGCTTGTCCCCCGCTTCACCCAGCTCCTTGACCGTCGCCATGAACTGTCGGAACAGGCGGACACCCATGACTACGAAGAACAGCAGGGACAGCGACACGAGCGCCACCCAAATTAGGATCCAGGACCACCAAGGCATGCTGAGTAGTCTAGCGGGCGCATTGGTTGGCTGTTGTACTGGCTAGCTCTTGTACTGGGCGAGGGCCGCTTCAATCCAGTCCCGCGAGGCACGGGCAAGTTGCTCAGGTTCCAGGATCCGCGCCGTTCCGCCGTGCTGGGCAACGAACATGGGCAGCCATGCCGTGTTGCCGAACCGGATTTCCGCCACCAGGCCGCCGTCGGGCAGCGGTGCCGTCCGCTCGGCATAGTAGTCGTCAGCGAGCCCGGCACCGCGGGCGGTGAGCTGGACGGTGACCAGAGTGTCGTCGTCGTTCGGAGTGAACAGCTTTGCCGGGAACCCGCCGTCGGGCGTTATTCCGGACGAGACCGGCCTGCCGGTTGGGGTGAGGTCCTCGATCCGGTCCAGCCGGAAATTCCGGAGGCCGGCCGCTGAATGGCAGTAAGCCTCGAAGTACCAGGTGTTGTCCAGCGAGTAGAGGCGGAGCGGATCCACGTCCCGCTCCGAAAAGGTGTCCTTCTGCGGGGAGAGGTAGACGAGGTGCAGCTGGGACCCTGATTCGATCGCGTTCCGGATGACCTCGAGGTTGGCTGAGTTGCCGGGTCCCACCTCAGGCCCTGACAGGGCCGCCGCCCGGAGCCCTTCCTCCCCCGCAGCCGCCATCAGCTTGAGAGTCACCGAGTCCAGGGCACTTCCCTCGGCCAGTTCAGGCAGCCCGTTCAGGGTCTCCAGGCCCGTGAGCAGGGCGCACGCCTCGTCCACGGTGAAGCGGACCGGCCGGTTCAGCTCCATGGACTGGCTGATGAAAACGTGGCCTTCCTCCCACTGGATGTCCAGCAGCTCGTCCGGGTACCCCTGCGGCAGGCCGGAGCAGATCAGGATCAGCAGATCGCCCTCCAGTTCCTGGCGGGTCACCCCGAACCTGTCGGCGACCTCCTCGATCGGGAGGCCCTGGTTGCGGACCAGGAACGGGACCAGCTGCAGCATCCGCTTGAGCTGGTCCTCAGAGGTCCGCTTGCGGGTCCGCTTTCCCGTCCCCGCGTGACCGAATGAATAGGACGGCACAGGAGCGTCGATGAACGCCGCGGCATCAGCCAGGCGCCGCTGCACGGCAACTGAAAGCTCCGCGGGGCTCACCACCCGGACATTCGGCCCGTACGAGGCAAGTTCCTCCCCAAGCACCTCAGCGTCACGGTAGGGAACGGTCAGCCGGTCCCAGCCGGCGTCGGCCTTCGGGGATGTGTCCCCGGCGGCACGCTTGCGCAGCCCCAGCAGCTTGCCGGCGCGGACGTCCACGACGGCGGCGCTCACCGGGAGCTCCGGAAGGCTGTTCAGCTCGGCACGGACATTGAAGCCGGCCGGCGGCGTGAAGTCCTCCCGGTCCAGAACTGTGACGGCGGACGTGAAGCGCGTCAGCCGGAAGAAGCGCTTGGCGCCGCGGCCCCGGTCGAAGCCGACGAGATACCACTGGCCGAAGCGGCTTCCCAGGCCCCACGGTTCAACCACGCGTTCCTCTTCCCGGCCCGTGCTGCCGGCGAGGTACTGGAAGCGGACAGCGTGCTGGGCGTGCATGGCGGCCACGAGATCCTCGAACGCCTGGCCGGCAGGCTTGATGCGCGGCTGCACGCCGGCCGGAAGTTCGACGTCGGCCAGGCCGCCTGCCGCCTGAAGCTTGCGGAGGGCGTTGCCCGCCGCCGTGCCCAGGGCAGCCTGCTCCCAAAGCTGCGAGGCCAGCAGCAGGACGGTCCATTCGTCCGGGGTCAGTTCCACATCCGGCAGGCGGTTCGATTCCTTGCCGATCCGGTAGCGGGTGGTGCCGGGATCGTCCGAACTCCAGCCCAGGTCCGTGACCGTCTCGACGTCGAAGCCGAAGTCGCGCAGGTCGTTCTTGTCGCGTTCGAACATGCGGCCAAATGCGGCGTCGCTGGCCGCGCCGCCGGCATAGATTCTCTCCCGCAGCTCACTGCGCCGCAGGCCGTACCGCGAGTTCAGCAGGGCGATCAGGAGGTTCAGAAGGCGTTCAGTACGTTGGGCGGACACCTTCGTTACGTTACTAAAGCCGTTCCGGCAAAAACGCGAAAGCGCGGCAACAATCCGGAAAATCCTTCGATTGTTACCGCGCTTGCGCAGTTAAAGCACGGATAGGCCCACGCCCGCAGGGTTCCCTGTCCGAGCTTGCGAGGAGAGGGGGCGGGTGGGGACTAGCGGACGCCCACCAGGTCGACGACGAAGATGAGGGCCTCGTTCGGGCCGATGGCTCCGCCGGCACCGCGCGAGCCGTAGGCCAGTTCGGAGGGGATCTCCAGGCGGCGGCGTCCGCCCACCTTCATGCCGAGCAGACCCTGGTCCCAGCCCTGGATGACCTGGCCAACGCCGACGCGGAAGTCCAGCGGGGCGCCGCGGCCCCAGGATGCGTCGAACTCTTCGCCGGTGGACCAGGCCACGCCGACGTAGTGCGTGGAGACGGTGTCGCCGGCCTTGGCCTCGGGACCGTCACCCTCGATGATGTCCGTGATGACGAGTTCCGTGGGCACCGGGCCTTCGGGGAAGTCGATTTCCGGCTTTTCGCGGTCGAGCTTGCGCTGGCCAAATGACATGGTTGCTCCTTCTGCTGGTGGAACTTGGATATTCGCGTTGTTACTTTACGCTGTGGCGTTACTTAGCGCCGAGGATGTCGACGACGAACACTAGGTCTCCCTTGGCGTCACCCTGGCCCTTATCGCCGTAGGCGAGGTCCTTGGGGATGACGAGCAGGACGCGCGAGCCGACGGTCTTGCCGGTCAGGCCCTGGGTCCAGCCCTTGATGACCTGGTTCAGCGCGAATGATGCCGTCTGCTTGCGGTCGAAGCTGGAGTCGAACTTCTTGCCGCTGGCCAGGGCCACGCCGACGTAGTTGACGGTCAGGGTGTCCGTGGCCTTGACGGCGGCGCCCTTGCCCTTGATCAGGTCCTGGGAAATCAGCTTCTTCGGGGCTGCGACGCCCTTGACCGCGATCTCCGGGACGCCGTCCTTCTCGGTGACGGTCGGCAGGCCGGCCGGCGGGGTGACCGTTTCGCCTTCCGGCTTCTCCAGAGCCTTAGGCGCGTCCTTGGCCGAGATGACCTTGATGATCAGGAGTTCGGACGGCTGGGCGGCGGCACCAGCGGTAGCCGCTTGCCCCGGCGCAACCAGGGCGAGCTGGGAGCCCACCTTGGCGCCCACGAATGCGTTGTAAATTATGGGGCTGCTGGTTTTGACTTCTTCGCTCAGCTCGAACGACTGGGGGTCCCGGGGGAAGCCGTCGTCGATGGTGGAGCCGTCCTTGGCGTTTAGTCTCAGTACCGAAATCTCGGCGACCTGGTTCGCTTTCACCCGGTCGCCGCTGCCTTCAGCGACAACCTTGACGGTGGGTTCGGTCACCTCGAGGGGTTTGGTGAACTCGACGCCCGGGGCTTTCTTGTCGCCCTTGTCCGTCAGCTTGAGCGAATCGAGCTTGGCGGTCTCACCCGCGGACTGGCTGGTCGGTTCCGGGGCTGCGGGCTCCTGGCCGCCACAGGCGGTCAGCAGAAGCAGCGCGGGAAGAAGGATTGCTAGTAGTCGGCGCACGTAAGAACTTTCGTCGGGGCAAGATGGATGCCCTGCCGGTGGCGGTGCCGCACACGGCAAGGCAGTCAGGACCGCAGAACGGCCTCTTCCAGAGTAACGCGGAAAGCCGGGTATCAGCCCATAGAGTCCAGAAGGGCGTCAACCCGCTCGTCCACGTTGCGGAACGGGTCCTTGCACAAAATGGTCTGGTGGGCGCGGTCGTTGAGCTTCAGATGGACCCAATCCACCGTGTAGTCCCGGCCCAGCTCCTGCGCCTTGCGGACGAAGTCGCCACGCAGCTTGGCGCGGGTGGTCTGCGGCGGGGCGTCCACGGCGTCCTTGATGGCTGTCTCCTCGGTCACCCGCCGGACTGCCCCGCGGGACTGGAGGAGGTAGTACAGGCCGCGGGAACGGGAGATGTCGTGGTAGGTGAGGTCCAGCTGCGCGATCCGCGGGGCGTCCAGGCCCAGGCCGTGGCGCCTGCGGTAGCTGTCCATCAGCTTCTTCTTGATTGCCCAGTCAATCTCGGTGTCAATGGTGCTGGAGTCGCCGCTTTCGATGGCACGCAGCGTCCGCCCCCACAGGTCCAGGATCAGCGGGACGTGCGGGTTGTGGGCGCCGTTTTCCTCGACGAAGGCCGTGACCTTGGTCAGGTACTCCTGCTGGATCTCCAGCGCGGTGAGCTGGCGGCCGTTGGCGAGCCGGACCAGCGCGCGGCCGCTCAGGTCATGGGAGATCTCACGGATGCTGCGGATGGGGTTTTCCATCCGCATGTCCCGCATGATCACGCCGGCTTCGATCATCCGCAGGATGAGGTCCACGGTCCCCACCTTGAGCAGCGCCGTGGTCTCGGACATGTTGGAGTCCCCGACGATCACGTGCAGCCGGCGATAGAACTCGGCGTCAGCATGCGGCTCGTCGCGGGTGTTGATGATCGGCCGGGAACGCGTGGTGGCCGAGGACACGCCTTCCCAGATGTGGTCCGCCCGCTGAGAGAACGCGTAGGTGGCCCCGTGCGGGGTCTTCAGGATCTTGCCCGCACCGGCGATGAGCTGGCGGGTGACGAGGAACGGGATGAGGATCTCGGCCAGCCGGGTGAACTCGCCGCGGCGCGGAATGAGGTAGTTCTCATGGCTGCCGTAAGAGTTGCCGGCGGAGTCGGTGTTGTTCTTGAACAGGTAGACAGTCCCGTTGAAGCCCTCGGCCGCGAGCCTGGACTGGGCCTCGTCCACGAGGTCGTCCAGGATGAGCTCCCCGGCGCGGTCATGGGCGATCAGCTGGGCGAGGTCATCGCATTCCGCGGTGGCATATTCCGGATGCGAGCCCACGTCGAGGTACAGGCGGGACCCGTTGGTGAGGAACACGTTGGAGGACCGGCCCCAGCTGACCACCTTGCGGAACAGGTAGCGGGCCACTTCCTCCGGAGCGAGGGGCCGGGAGTCCGGGCTCGAATAGGAAATCCCGAATTCGGTTTCAATGCCGAAGATCCTCTTGTCCATGTCAGCTCTCCTCAGCCAGCAGTTCCACAACGTCCTGGTCGGACAATCTGCGGAAAGCCCTCCGCGTCCCCCTGTTGCTTTCCGAACTGCGGTACAGCACCGCCACTTCCAAGGCCCTGGCCGGCAGGTCAGGTGCCTCGTTGTCCGTCACGAGGCCCCTGACGGCGAGCCGGATCGCCGCCGCGAACGACAGATCCCGCTGCCAGCCGCCCTCGATCGAACCGGACACCTTGTCCGCCTGGCCGCCCATCACGATGAAGTTGTGCTCGTCCGCGATCGAGCCGTCAAACGTCAGGCGGTAAAGGTGGTCGAGGTCCTGGCTGGCACCCACCTCGGCTACGGCGAGTTCCACCTCGAACGGCTTCTGTTCCGCGGTGAAGACGGCGCCCAGGCTCTGGGCGTAGACGCTGGCCAGTCCCCGGGCGGTGACGTCCTCGCGGTCGTAGGAATAGCCGCGGACGTCGGCGTAGCGCACGCCGGCCTGGCGGAGGCTCTCAAACTCGTTGTACTTTCCGACGGCGGCGAAGGCGATCTTGTCGTAGATCTCGCCGATCTTGTGCAGGGACGGAGACGGGTTCTCGGCCACCAGGGCGATTCCGTCCTCGCAGCTGATCACGATGACGGACCGGCCGCGGGCGATGCCTTTCCGTGCGAAATCCGCACGGTCCTTCATCAGCTGTTCGGGAGAGACATAGAACTGCTGTGTCATATCAGGCCTCCCTCCTGGCAGCTGCCCTGGACTCGATGATGTTTCCGGCCATGGCCGCGAGTTCCCGCTCGGAGACCCGCCGGGCACCTGCCCGGTTGACGGCGTAGACCACGGGCCACAGTTGCCGCACGGGGTCGGGGCCGCCGGTGGCGGAGTCGTCGTCGGCGGCGTCGTAGAGGGATTCGACAGCCACGGCTATGGCTTCCTCTTCGGGCAGGTTGGGCCGCCAAAGCTTTTTGAGGGCGCCGCGGGCGAACATTGACCCGGAGCCCACGGCGTGGTGCTCCTGTTCCTCATAGCGGCCGCCGGTCACGTCATAGGAGAAGAGCCGGCCCACGCCGGCGGCCGTGTCAAACCCTGCGAACAGCGGGACCACTGCGAGGCCCTGCAGCGCCATGGGCAGGTTGCCGCGGATCATGGCGCCCAACCGGTTCGCCTTGCCGTCCAGGCTCAGCAGCGTGCCCTCGATCTTCTCGTAGTGCTCGAGTTCCACCTGGAACAGGCGGGTCAGGTCGATCGCGATCCCTGCCGTGCCGGCGATTCCCAGGACCGAATACTGGTCGGCAGGAAAGACCTTCTCGATGTGCCGGCTGGCGATGATGTTGCCCATGGTCGCGCGGCGGTCGCCTGCCATGACGATGCCCCCGGCGTAGGTCATGGCCACGATGGTGGTGGCGTGGGGCACGGGGAGCGGCTGGCCGGCGGACGTGCCCGTGGTGAATGGTGCGTATTGGGGAAGCAGTTCCGGACGGTCGCGTTGGAGATGCTCAGTGAACGACGACGTCGCGTGGGCGGCTACCTTGTTGGCTGTTGTCTCCTGCACTGGTGCACTCCTTCAACGTGATACTTCAGCGGCTGTCCGGTCCCTCTGGCCTCCGTGCCCGGTGCGGGTGGGTCGCTGCCGGTCTACTGGCCGCCCTTTTGCACGAATGCCCGGACGAATTCCTCTGCGTTGGACTCCAGGACGCCGTCGATCTCGTCGAGGAGATCGTCAACACCCTGGGTCGACGCGGAGGCCTGGCCATCTGCGGGCGCCGGCGGTACGGGGACCTCTTCCTCGACCTCGGTGTCGCGTGGCTGTGGCTGCTGTTGCTCCTGGCCTGCCATGTCCTTCTCCTTTATCCAGTCCCCCGTTCCGGGAGGACATCTTGTATGCCCATATTGCCACGCAAAGGGCCTTTTCGGGGTGCATTATGCCGGTGGCGGAGCCGGTGCCGATCCGAGGAGTTCGGCGAGGAAGGGGCCCGCCTCGCGGTGTCTGTCAAACAGGCCGCCGGTCAAAGCTTTGGTGCCGCGCAGCGGCTCCCGGGTGGGGACGCGCTGCAGCCGTCCGTAGCCCGGGACGTCGAAAATCACCGAGTCCCAGCTGGCTCCCACCACGTCCTTGCTGAAGCTGCTGACGCAGCGTCCGCGGAAGTAGGCCCGGGTGTCCGACGGCGGTGCGGTCACCGCGGCGGCGATGTCGGCGTCGTCCACGATCCGCTGCATCCGATTCCGGGAGAGCAAGCGGTAGTAGAGCCCTTTTTCGGGGCGGAGGTCAGCCCACTGCAGGTCCACCAGGCCCAGCCGGGCGTCATCCCACTGGAGCCCGTCGCGCTGGCGGTAGCCCTCCAGGATGGAGAGCTTGGCCAGCCATTCGACCGACGTGGCCGCGGCGGCCCGGTCGCTGTCCAGCTGGGTCAGGGTGGTGGCCCAGCGCTCCAGCACGGCGTGGGTGTGGCCGTCACCGTCAACGGCATCCCCCACCCCGGTGTCCTGGGCGAGTTTGGCGGCAGCCTCGTGGTACATCCACTGCAGGTCCAGGGCAGTCACCCGCCGGCCGTCCACCAGCCTGACCTTGGTGGTCAGGGTGGTGTCGTGGCTGATGGACTGCAGTGCGGCCACCGGCTCGTGGACCTCGATCCGCGGAGCCAGGCCTGCCTCGATCAGGCTGAGCACCATGGCGGTGGTCCCGAACTTCAGGTAGTTGGACATCTGGCTCAGGTTGGCGTCGCCGATGATGACGTGCAGCCGCCGGTACTTGTCCGCCGTGGCATGGGGCTCGTCGCGGGTGTTGATAATGGGCCGCCGGATGGTGGTCTCAAGGCCCACCTCCGCCTCGAAAAAGTCCGCCCGCTGGCTCATCTGGTAGCCGGGCCGGGAACTGTCCTGGCTTAGGCCCACCCGCCCCGAGCCGCAGATGATCTGCCGCGACACGAAGAACGGGGTCAGTCCGCGGACAATGTCGCCGAACGGCACGGACCGCGGCATGAGGTAGTTCTCGTGCGACCCGTAGGACACGGACTTGTTGTCCGTGTTGTTCTTATAGAGGTTGACGGCGGGAAGTTCCGTGTCGCTGGCCAGCCTGCGGACGGCAGCCAGGCCCACGAGGTCACCGGCCGCGTCCCAGGTCACTGCCGCCGTGGGGTTGGTGACCTCCGGGCTGGAGTACTCGGGGTGGGCATGGTCCACGTAGAGGCGTGCCCCGTTGCCGAGCACCATGTTCATCAGCAGTGAGCCCGATTCGTCCTCGCCGTCGAGCTCAAGCTCCTCCCGGCCGTAGGCAAGCGCCACGGCTTCAGCGTCGAGCACCGGCGGCTGGTCCGTCAGCTGGCTCGGGTGGGCCTGGCCGCGTTCCAAAGTCCAGCCGCGGGCGTCGTGCAGCGGCTCTTCGTCCGTGTAGTCCCAGCGGGTTTCGGCGCCGCCGGCGGCCCGCAGCCGGGTCACCTGGGCGTAAGCCTGGACCACCCGTGCGGACATCATGGTGGCATTGGCTCCCGGAGCGGCCGGCGCGTGAATCCCGTATTCGGTTTCTGACCCCATGACCCGCATGGCGCCACCGGCCGGCAGGCCACCTCCCAGCGCTGATTCGGAGCCGGCCGTCACAGGTACTGGCCCGTGTTGGGCATGGTCTCGATGGATTTGCCGGGCTCCTGGCCGGCCTTGCCCTGGACGATGGTGCGGATATAAGTGATGCGCTCACCCTTCTTGCCGGAGATGCGTGCCCAGTCATCGGGGTTGGTGGTGTTGGGCATGTCCTCGTGCTCGCGGAACTCATCGACGACGGCACGCAGCAGGTGGTCGATGCGCAGGCCCTTCTGCTGAGTAGTCAGGAGGTCCTTGATGGCGTACTTCTTGGCACGGTCCACGACGTTCTGGACCACGGCCCCGGAGTTGAAGTCCTTGAAGTAGAGCATCTCGGTGTCGCCGTTGGCGTAGGTGACTTCCAGGAACTCGTTGGATTTCTCCGTCGAGTACATCGACTCCACTGTCCGCTGGACCATGGCATCGACGGTCGCCAGCACATCGCCGTCGTGCTCCACCAGGTCATCCTCGTGGAAGGGCAGGTCCGGGGTGATGTATTTCCTGAAGATGTCCGCGGCGGCCTCGGCGTCGGGGCGCTGGATCTTGACCTTCACGTCAAGGCGGCCCGGGCGCAGGATGGCGGGGTCGATCATGTCCTCGCGGTTGGAGGCACCGATGACAATGACGTTGTCCAGCCGCTCCACGCCGTCGATCTCGCTCAGCAGCTGCGGCACGATCGTGGTTTCGACGTCGGAGGAGATGCCCGTGCCGCGGGTGCGGAACAGCGAATCCATCTCGTCGAAGAAGACCACCACCGGGCTGCCGTCCGAGGCCTTTTCGCGGGCCCGGGAGAAGATCAGCCGGATGTGGCGTTCGGTTTCGCCGACGTACTTGTCGAGGAGTTCGGGGCCCTTGATGTTCAGGAAGTAGCTCTTCAGGTCAACGTTGCCCGAGCGTTCCGCTGCGCGTGCGGCCAGCGAGTTTGCCACTGCCTTGGCGATGAGGGTCTTGCCGCAGCCCGGAGGGCCGTAGAGCAGGATGCCCTTGGGCGCCTTGAGCCCGTGCTCGCGGTACAGGTCCGGGTGCAGGAACGGCAGTTCGATGGCGTCCCGGATCTGTTCGATCTGCGGGCCCAGTCCACCGATGTCCTCGTAGGTGATGTCCGGGACTTCCTCCAGGACGAGGTTTTCGACCTCGGAGCGCGGGACCTTTTCGAGGGCGTACCCGGTGCGGGAATCGATGGACAAGGCGTCGCCCACCCGCAGCTTCTCGCTCAGCAGCGGACCGGCGAGCCGGATGACGCGTTCCTCGTCGGCACGGCCCAGCACCAGGGCGCGGTCCGGACCGAGCAGTTCCTTGAGCGTGACGAGTTCGCCGGCGCGCTCATAGCCAAGGCCGGCCACCACCAGGAGCGCCTCGTTGAGAAGGACTTCCTGGCCGACGGCCAGCTGGTTGATGTTGACCAGAGGGCTGATGCCAACCCGCATCTTGCGTCCGGCGTTGAAAATGTCCACCGATTCCTCGGTGGCTGCCTGGCCGCTGCCTGTGGGCTGCCGCCGCGGGTTCAGCTGGAGGATGGTGCCGAAGCTGTACGGCGGCTGCCCCTCCTGGTCCAGGGCGTTCTTCAGCCGGAGTATTTCGGCCTTGGCAGTTTCCAGCATCGCCACGAGCTTGGTGTTGTTTTGCGTGGCAGCTGCCAGTTGGCGGTCGATATGCCTCAGTTTGTCCCTAAGGATATTGACCTGCCGGTCCGCGAAAGACAGTTCGTTGGCGCCAGCCTGTTCAGCCGGCGTTGGCACGGAGTCGTTGTTTGGAGTCTCCATGGTCATCAGCCCCTTCCTGCGCTTCTCTTAAGACCATAGCCCCAAGTTGGCTGGTAGAGCCGACGACATCCGAAATACGGACTAGTTTGTGATCTCCGGATCGTCCTTCACGTTGGTGCCGGCGATGGCGTCCCGCGCGGCCCGGCGGAGCTTCTTGTCCGAGACGAGGCGCTCCCCTACGGCGCCGGGTGTCCAGGCGTTGACGTCCTCCTCGTTGAAGTCGGTCTTGGAGGGGCGCCGCTTAACGGAGATGCCGGTGACGCCGTCGGCGAGCCGCCGGGTGACCAGCAGGAAACCGGTGTGGGCCACCATGCGGTGGTCCGGGCGGACGGCGAGTCCTTCGAGGTGCCAGCCGCGGACCATGGATTCCCAGGCGTCCGGTTCGGTGAAGCGGCCGTCAGCGCGGATGGCCTCCGCCGTGCGGGAGAGCTGGGTGACGGTGGCGACGTAGTTGATCCACACGCCGCCGGGGGCCAGGACGGTGGCCACGGCGTCGAGGCATTCCCAGGGTGCCAGCATGTCCAGGACCACGCGGTCGATGGAGCCTGGCTCTTCAGCGCGGACCACTTCCTCCTGGAAGTCCCCGAGGGAGATCTGCCACGCCGGGTGTGGGCCGCCGAAAATGGTCTCCACGTTGCCGCGGGCGATGGCCGCGAATTCCTCGCGGCGTTCGAAGGAGTGCAGGTAGCCCTGGTCCCCCACCGCACGCAGCAGCGAGATGGAGAGTGCGCCTGAGCCCACGCCTGCTTCCACCACGCGGGCACCGGGGAAGATGTCGGCCATGGTGATGATCTGGCCCGCGTCCTTGGGGTAGACCACGGCCGCGCCGCGGGGCATGGACAGGACGAAGTCGGACAGCAGCGGGCGGAGCGTCTGGTACTGCTGGCCGACGTTGTTGACCACCACCGAGCCGTCCACCTTGCCGATGATGTCATCGTGGTTGAGGAAGCCCCGGTGGGTGTGGAAGGCTCCGCCGGACTCGAGGCTGATGGTGTTCATCCGCCCGCGCTCGTCCGTCAGCTGGACCCGTTCGCCTTCGCGGAAGGGGCCGCGCCGCCGGGCAGCGCCCACCGGCTGGTCCGCCGTCCCGGCTGCAGTGCCGGAGGAAAGGCCCGTGCTGGTTCCGTTGGCGGCAGATTCGCTGCTCATGACTGTGTCCTCGCTCCTGTGAAAGCTGTGTTGGCGTGCACCGTGGCGGTCAGGCAGGGCGCCGTGCACCCGCTGCCGATTTCACGACCGGCACGTAACTCTACCGGTTCCGGCCGTGCCGGCGCGTGTTTAGCGGGGGGCCTTGCCTGTTATGGCCGTCACCACTGTGGACTGCCGCAGCAGTCCTGTGACCCGGCCGTTGTGGTCGACCACCGCGTAGTCGTGTCCTTCGAGCTGCGCCAGGTACTGCAGCAACTCCTGCCCCTTGGACCATTCCGGCACGTAGGCGCCGGCTCCGAGGGGGTAGGCGACCGCTCCGGCGGGGGTGCTGCCGGCTACCTGGGCCGGTACGGCGGCCAAGGCCGCGGGGTCCACCACGCTGTTGGGCCTGCCGTCCGGAGCGCACAGCACGACGGCGTTTCGGCCGCCTGCTGATACCCCCAGGACGTCGCTGACGCTGCCCGTTTCGGGAAGGCCGACGGCGGGTTCGGCCAGCGCAGCGGCGCTCACCAGATGGAGCCTGCCGCGCAGGCGGCCCTGCTGGATCGATGCGGAGGCGCCCATCCACAGGAAACCGCCGACCAGGACGGTGATGAGCAGCATGCTGGTGTCCGGAACGTCCCCGCTGAGCAGCGGCCGGACCAAGAACCACAGGCCCAGCGCGATGACGATGATGCGTCCACCCCAGCCCGCGGCGACGGTGCCTTTGGCATGGCTGCCGGTTGCCTTCCAGACGGCGGATTCCACTAGGCGGCCGCCGTCCAGCGGCAGCCCGGGCAGCACGTTGAAGATGCCGATCACGAGGTTCGCCCAGAAGAAGATGTTCAGGAGGGTGTCCGCCACGCCGGACAGTCCGCCCGAGGAGATCACCAGCCAGGCCGCCCCTGCGAGCACAAAGTTGGCGGCGGGCCCGGCCATGGCCACCAGCACGGATCGTCCTGGGGTGGCGGTGAAGCTTTCAAACTGGGTGTGGCCGCCCCAAAGGTTGAGCACGATTTTCTCGCTGGGCCAGCCGTAGATCTTGGCCGTCAGCGCGTGCGCGAGTTCGTGGACGAGCACCGAGAGCAGGAGCAACAGCGCGTAGGCGAACGCTACGTAGTACGCCCCGATGCCCAGTGACGGGGTGCCGTGCTGCAGCACGGGTCCATACACGATCACCGTGAAGCCGGCGATGATGAACCATGAGTAGGCCAGGATGATGGGAATGCCGGCGATCCGGCCGAGCGGGATTCCCTCCCGGCGGCTGGCGGGGGCTTGCACGTTCGGGGACTGCTGACCGGATCCCGCGGGCTCAGACACGTTCCGGGCTCCTTAGCTGACGTTCTCGAAAGCTGCCGCCGGTTCGCCCGAGCCGAGGCGGAGACGGACCAGTTCCTCCAGTTCGGCCACCGAGCGGTCCGCGAGGGTATCCCAGGTGGTCCTGCGGGCGTCCTCCGGCAGCGGCACCAGGTGCGGAATGGCCACCGTGACGACACCCGACGCCACGGCAGCGGCAACACCTGGCCCCGAGTCCTCCAGGGCCACACAGTGGTCGGCGGTGAGGTCGGGGTCCTGCTGCTTCAGCAGGTCCACAGCCTTGAGGTACGCCTCCGGGTGCGGCTTGCCCTTGGTCACGGTGTCGCCGGTGACGAGGAACTCGAAGTAGGACCGGGGAAGGCTGGCCACAATCTCGCGGGCCAGCGGTGCCTCTGACATGGTCACAAGGGCACAACGCACGCCGGCGCTGAAAAGTTCATCCAGCAGTTCGCGGGCCCCGGGACGCCACGGCACATTCTCCCGGACGCGGCTGATCACCTGCGTGGTGAGGGTATCGATGATCTCGCGGATCTCCAGCCGCACGCCGGCGCGCTGGAGGATGCCGGCCGAGTGGACCAGCGATTGCCCGACGAGCTGCATGGCCTGTTCGTGCGACCACGTCCCCCCGTAGGCTTCGACAAGGTTGTGCTCGGCTTCGATCCAGTACGGTTCGGTGTCAACGATGGTGCCGTCCATGTCCCATAAAACGGCTTTGAGCAAGGGCTGGGTGGCGGCAGATTCCATACGTTCCACTGTACCGGGCCGCCCGGCGGAGCCCTGCCGCGGGCCCCGCGCGTACGCCGTCGGCGAATATCCGCGCCGCGCCTGCAGGGGCGACCGAGTGGGTGACCCGCAGGAATGCCCGTGGGTACAGGGGTTTGTCCGGATCTGCGGCGGTTCGTTCTATGCAACAGCAACACTTGTGGACGTAGGGTGAAGGGATGAATAGCTTCGAGGGAGACACCAACGAACCGGGCACCGCGCCTGAGACGGAGCAGCTGCTGCAGCCTGTTCCCGAAGGTCAGCGCATTACTGTGATGCTGGCAGCGTTCGAGGGCTGGAATGACGCGGGGGAAGCCGCCAGTGATGCGCTCCGTTATCTCAACAAGCTGTGGGGCGGGAAGAAGGTAGCGTCCATCGACGCCGACGAGTACTACGACTTCCAGTTCACCCGGCCCACCGTCCGCCGCACTTCCTCCGGCGAACGCAAGATCAAGTGGCCGTCCACGCGGATCTACAAGGCCAGCGCTCCCGGCACCAACGTGGACGTGATTTTCATCCAGGGAACCGAACCGTCCTATAAGTGGCGCGCGTATACGGCGGAACTGCTGGTTCACGCCGAGGCGCTTCACGTTGACTACGTGGTCCTGGTGGGAGCGCTCCTGGCGGACGTGCCGCACAGCCGCCCCATCCCGGTCAGCACCTCCACCGACGACAGTGCACTCCGGGAACGGCTCAACCTCGAAGCCTCACAGTATGAAGGGCCCGTCGGGATCGTGGGCGTACTGTCCGAGGTGTCCCTGCTCGCCGGCATCCCCACGGTCTCGCTCTGGGCCGCGGTGCCGCACTACGTAGCCCAGGCCCCGTCGCCCAAGGCACAGCTGGCGCTGCTGCACCGCATCGAGGAGCTGCTTCAGGTTCCCCTGGACACGCACGAACTGGCCGAGGAGGCCGAGGCGTGGGAGCGCGGCGTCAACGAACTGGCCACCGAGGATCCCGAAATTGCCGCGTACGTGCGCCAGCTGGAGGAGGCCAAGGACACCGCCGACCTGCCCGAGGCCAGCGGTGAATCCATTGCGCGCGAGTTTGAGCGCTACCTGAAGCGGCGGGGCAAGGACAAGCCCTGAGGGCCCGCACGGCTGGGGCTCCGCCGTTTCGACGGTTCCCTGCCCGTTAGACGTTGCGGAACGTCGTGCGGGCAGGGAACCGTCGAAACGGGCGTTAGAGTTCGACGCCGAGGAGCGCGTTGAAGGCGTCGCGCACCAAAGCCTGGTCTGCTTCAGATGCGTTGCCCGTGGCATTAGGGGCAGTGTTGCCAAGCGCGGCGTCTGCCCATTGGTCGACGGCCGCCAGGGCTGACGGGGCATCCAGGTCGTTGGCAAGGGCTTCGCGCATGTGCCCGACCAGTTCCGGGGCGGTTCCGGCGGGCGCGGCGGCCAGCGCTGAACGCCACCGTTCGAGGCGTGCCTTCGCCTGCTCGAAGCCTTCCGCCGTCCAGGACCAGTCGGACCGGTAGTGGTGCGCCAGGATGGCAAGGCGGATGGCCGCGGGTTCTTCGCCGGCAGCGCGGAGCCTGGAGACGAGGACCAGGTTGCCCTTGGACTTGGACATCTTTTCGCCGTCCAGGCCCACCATGCCGGCGTGGGCGAAGTGCTCGGCGAGGGGAACACCGGACAGTGAGTAGGCGTGCCCGGCGCCCATTTCGTGGTGCGGGAAGACCAGGTCCGAGCCGCCGCCCTGCACGGTGAATGGAGCGGGGAGGTACTTCTGGGCTATCACGGTGCACTCGATGTGCCAGCCGGGGCGGCCCTCCCCCAGCTCGCCGCCGGGCCAGCTGGGCTCGCCGTCGCGGGCGACGCGCCACAGCAGGGGGTCGAGGGCCTGGCGCTTGCCTGCCCTGCCGGGGTCGCCGCCCCGCTCGGCAAACAGCTCCAGCATCTCGGCTTCGGGCAGTCCGGAGACGGCGCCGAGCGTCCAGGCGTCCACGCCGACGGCGTGCTTGCTGGCAGCTTCGACGTCGTAATAGACGTCGCCGTCGGGCTCACCCGGGGTGCCGGTGACGCGGTAGGCGAGCCCCTGGTGCAGGAGCCGTTCAACCGCAGGCACGATTAGCGGCATGGCTTCGACGGCACCCACGTAATGGTCGGGGGCGATGACGTTGAGGGCTTCCATGTCGGTACGGAAAAGCTCGATCTGGCTCTCGGCCAGTTCGCGCCAGTCGACGCCTGTGGCCTCGGCACGCTCCAGCAGCGGGTCATCGACGTCGGTGATGTTCTGGACGTACTCAACCTGCTGCCCGCCGTCGCGCCAGGCGCGGTTCAGAAGGTCAAACGCTATGTAGCTGGCAGCGTGCCCCATGTGGGTCGCGTCATACGGGGTGATCCCGCAGACATACATCGACTTTTCGCCATCGGCATTCAGGGTTACAGCGCGGCCTGCGGTTGTATCAAACAAGCGGACCGCGGGCATTTCCCCCGGCAGGACAGGCACGGGGCGGGAGATCCAGGACTTCACAGACCAAGCCTAGTGCTAGGCGCTGATGACATTGAAACCGAGCAGCAGGTACAGGGCGAGGCCCAGGAAGATGCGGTACCAGACAAACAGCCGGTAGCTGCGCGTTGAGATGAACTTCAGGAACCAGCCGATGATGACGTAGCCGATCGCAAACGCAATCACCGTCGCCAGGGCTGTCTCCCCCAGGCCGAAGGGGCCGCTCACGCCGTCCTTGGCCACCACCTTGAAGAGCTGGTAAAGGCCGCTGCCGAAAACCGCGGGGATGGCGAGGAGGAAGGAGTAGCGTGCGGCGGCTTCACGCGTGTAGCCCATGAGGAGCCCGGCGGTGATGGTGCCGCCGGAGCGGGAAACACCAGGAATCAGGGCCATGGCCTGGGCGAAGCCGTAGAGGATGCCGTGCTTGTAGGTGAGCCTGGAGAGGTCCCGGTCCTGCTTGCCGACGGCGTCGGCCACGGCGAGGATCAGGCCGAAGACGATCAGCATGGTGGCAACGATCCACAGGCTACGCAGGACTGATTCGATCTGGTCCTGGAACAGCAGGCCGAGGACAATGATGGGCAGGCTGCCCAGAATCACCAGCCAGCCCATCCGGGCGTCCGGGTCCTGGCGCGGGACCCGCCCGGTCAGGGAGCCGAACCAGGCCTTCACGATCCGGACGATGTCCCGCCAGAAGTAGACGATGACGGCTGTCTCGGTGCCGAGCTGCGTGATGGCGGTGAAGGCCGCGCCGGGGTCCGCCGCATTCGGCAGGAAGGAGCCCACAATCCGGAGGTGGGCGCTCGATGAAATCGGTAGGAATTCGGTCAGTCCCTGCACAAGACCCAGCAGGGCCGCTTCAATCCAGTTCACGCTAAGACCCTACGTCATGTGGCGGGTGGTTTCCCCGTAAGCTAGCTGCTATGCAGCAGCGTTACATCGGCAACAGCGGGCTCCGCGCCTCCTCCCTCTCCCTGGGCACCATGTCGTGGTCCCGTGAAACGGACGAGCAGGACGCCTCGGAGCTGCTGCGCACCTTTGTGGAAGCCGGCGGGACGCTCGTGGACACTGCGGCCTCCTATGCGGACGGCCAGGCTGAAGCCATGCTCGGGTCGATGCTGGGCGACGTCGTCTCCCGCACGGAAGTGGTCATTTCCACCAAAGCCGGGGTGTCGCCGTCGGACGGGCGGCAGCGGGTGGACGCGTCACGGAACGCCATGCTGTCCGGACTGGATGCCAGCCTGGCGCGGCTCGGCACCGACTACGTGGATCTCTGGTTCGCCCAGGCATGGGACCCCAACGTCCCGCTTGAGGAGACGTTGTCCGCCCTCGACTTCGCCGTCCGCAGCGGACGGGCCCGCTATGCGGGAATCGCCAACTACAACGGCTGGCAGACCGCCAAGGCCGCCGCCATCGCCGGAGTCCCGCTCGTGGCCAACCAGTCAGAGTACTCGCTCCTGCGCCGCAGGCCCGAGGCGGAACTGGTGCCGGCCATTGAGGACGCGGGCCTGGGGCTGATGGCCTGGGCGCCGCTGGGCCGCGGCGTCCTCACTGGCAAGTACCGCGGTCATGTGCCCGCCGATTCCAGGGCGGCCGGCACCCGGCTGGCCAACTACGTGGAGCCCTACCTTGAGCAGCCCTCGTCGCAGGTGGTCGAGGCTGTTGCCATGGCCGCCCGCGGACTGGGCCGTTCGTCGCTGGACGTGGCGCTCAGCTGGCTGCTGTCCCAACACGGAGTGGCTACCGCCATCGTGGGTGCCCGCACGCCGGTCCAGCTCAAGGAAATCCTGGACGCACAGCTCACGCCGCTGCCGGCGGAAATAGCACGTGCGCTCGAGGATGTCTCCAGCAGCCTGGCCTAGGGTTACTCTTCGACGATTTCGAGATCCTCGTCGTCGACTTCGCCCTCTTCCTCTTCGTCTTCCTCGTCATCGAAAACCTGGAGCGGCGTCACTTCGTTGTAGGCCTCATAGAGGGCGTCCTCATAGACTTCGAAGGCATCGGCAACTGCGAAGAATGCCGTCTCCACTGAGGGGTCACCATCCCCGCGGCGGGCCGAGGCGGCTGCAAGGTGTTCTTCCAAAGCGGCAGTCAAGGACTGAAGCGCGACACGCGGATCGATGCTCATGCCTTCACGTTAGCGGGAAATGGACGAAAATGGAGAGCAATGAAGGAACATTTTCTGACCAGCTCGGTCCGGCGGGAACGGGACTACGCACGGCAATACGAGTACCTCGTATTGACCGTCGGTCCTGAGGATTCCCTGCCCGAAGCCCGGCGCAGGCTCGTGGAACATTCCGAGTACGGCAAGTGGGAACTCGAGCGCAGCAGGTTGTACGTGGGCGGAGGCAGGCGCTTCTGGCTGCGCCGCCGGGTCACGCACGTGCAGCGCACCGTTTAGGCCGCTCCGGCCTCCCGGGCGCGCACCGCGATGGTGCGCGCCCGCTTTGTGTTGCCCCGGCTAGTCGTCCAGCGGGCCCAGCCAGGCGTTGGCCACGGTGTTGTGGGCCGACTCGTCGTCTGAGGGGTGGAACATGCCGGCCAGGACGTCCCGGTACAGCCGCTCCAGTTCCGAACCGCGGAAGTAGCTGGAGCCGCCGGAGACCCGGATGGCAAGGTCCACCACTGTCCGCGCCGTTTCCGTGGCCCGGACCTTGACGCCTACGAGCTTGGGAAACCACTGGCTGCCGTGGTCCGCCACGCGGTCCACATCGCCGGCCACGACCGAAAGCTGGGGGTAGAGCGCATCCATGGCCAGGGCGGCCTCGGCCACCTTCCACCTGATATCGGGATCCTGCGCCAGGCTCCGGCCACCGTTCTTGAACGATGTCCGGCGTCTGGCGGCTTCCACGGCAAGCACGAGGGCCCGCTCGCCGATGCCCCCATAGACAGCGGCAAGCAGCGTCTCGAAGCACGCGAAGATCGCAAAGATCAGCGGATCCGCGTTGGGACCCACCGGGAGCTTGCGGAAGATGCGGCCGGGCGGGACGACGGCACCGTCCAGGACGGTGGTGTTGGACTGGCTGGCCCGCATGCCCAGCGTGTTCCAGTCCTCCAGGATCCGGTAGCCGGGCGTGTCCCGGCGGATGAACCCGTGCACCAGTTCGCCGTCGCCGTCGCGTGCGGCAGGGTCCTTCCCGAAGATGCCCAGGCGCGTCCAGGCCGGCGAGAGGCTCGTGAAGATCTTGGTGCCCGTGAACGAGTACCCGCCGTCCGGCAGGGGCCTTGCCTCCGTCAGCGAATCGAACAGAACGGAGTCGTTGCCGGCCTCGGAGTTGCCGAAGGCGAAGATCTCCCCCGCCGCTGCCTCCTGCAGCACGAAGTCCAGGGAAGAGTCGCCGCGTGCAGCGAGGACGCGGGCCACCCCTGTCCAGACCAGGTGCATGTTGACAGCCAGCGCGGTGGCTGGAGCCGCCGTCGCCAACCGCCGCTGGCAGCTGACCGCCGCCTCCAGGCCAAGACCCGCCCCGCCGTCGGACTCCGGCACGAAAAGCTTCAGGTACCCGGCGGCGGCGAGCTCTTCCAGATCCTCTGTGAAAAAGCGGTTCTGCTGGTCGTAGTCCGCAGCCCGCCCCCGGATCCGTTCGAGCAGGCTGTCGGGCAGCAGCTGTTCCGGTTCCACCGCGAGCCTCAGTAGTTGGTGAGCAGAGTGTTCAGGACGCGGGCCCCGAACTTCAGCGATTCCGCCGGAACCCGTTCGTCGACGCCGTGGAACATGCCGGTGAAGTCGAGGTCGTCCGGCAGCTGAAGGGGTGCGAAGCCATAGCCGGTGATGCCGAGCTTGCTGAGCGACTTGTTGTCGGTGCCGCCGGACAGGGTGTACGGGAGGACCTTCGCGCCCGGGTCTTCGGAGTGCAGGGCATCGATCATGGAGTCGACCAGGTTGCCGGCGAACGGCACCTCAAGGGATACATCGTTATGCACGTAGCTGACGTCGACGCCGCTTCCCGCCAGCTCTTTGACGATCTCCAGGACCTGGTCCTGCTGGCCCGGGAGGGTCCGGCAGTCCACGAGGGCCTCGGCGGACTCCGGGATGACGTTGTGCTTGTAACCGCCGCCCAGCAGCGTCGGGTTGGATGTGTTCTGCAGCGTGGCCCCCACGAAGCGGGCCACCGTGCCCAGTTCCTTTAGGAGCAGCTCCGGATTGTCGGGATCGAATTCGACGCCGGTCATTTCCGTCACGCCGTCCAGGAACTGGCGCGTGGTGGCGGTCAGCTCGATGGGCCACTGGTACTCACCGATGCGGGTCACGGCGCCGGCGAGCCGGGTGATGGCATTGTCGGTATTGATCTGCGAGCCGTGGCCGGCGCGGCCGTGCGCCACGAGCCGCAGCCAGGAGATGCCCTTTTCGGCCGTCTGCAGCAGATAGGCGCGCTGGCCGCCGATGGTGGTCGAGAAGCCGCCCACTTCGGAAATGGCCTCGGTGGCACCCTCGAACAGCTCGGGCCGGTGCTTCACCGCGTACTGGGCGCCGTGCACGCCGCCCGCCTCTTCGTCGGCAAAGAACGCGAAGACGATGTCCCGCTTGGGCTTGCGCCCGGTGCGGGCGAAGTTCCGCAGGACGGACAGGATCATTGCATCCATGTCCTTCATGTCCACGGCGCCGCGGCCCCAGATCAGGCCGTCCTTGAGCTCGCCGCCGAAGGGGTCCACAGACCACTGTTCACGCAGGGCGGGCACCACGTCCAGGTGGCCGTGGACCACGAGGGCGCTGGCGGAGGGGTCCTCGCCCGCCATCCGGGTGACCACGCTCGCCCGGCCCGGCTCCGATTCGAAGATTTCCGCCTCCAGGCCCACCTCGCTGATCAGGCCTGCGGTGTATTCGGCCGCCGCACGTTCGCCGGGACCCGAGCCATCCCCGTAGTTGGATGAATCGATGCGGATGAGCTCCTGGCAGATGGTGACGACTTCATCCTCTGGCCGAACGTGAGACATTGATCACTCCTTATAGCTGGGGAAACGCGGGTTCTTGCGGGTTGTGGCGGCTTTTGGCTGCCGGAACACCTTGGTTCAGCCTACCCAGTCGGCTCGATTCCAACTTTCCGGAAAGTTCGTGTTAGAGTTTTTCTCGCTGCTTCGGAGAGAAGCGAACCGCTGAAAGGCGGAGAGAGACCTTCGAAATCCACCTGCGCGGGTGGCGGAATGGCAGACGCGCTAGCTTGAGGTGCTAGTCCTCGAAAGGGGGTGGGGGTTCAAGTCCCCCTCCGCGCACAAAGGGAAAACCCCGGGAATCCAATGGATTCCCGGGGTTTTTTCGTTTCGCTCAGAGCGGCGGGAATGTACCCGTCATGTAGAGCCCACACCTGGACCCGGCGGTGCCGGACTTGGCCGGGCGCCCGTGCTGGTGCCCGGACCGGCGGCCCGGAAAACGCACTGAAGATGACCAAGCAAGACAGGCGCGTTACCGACTGTTACGGCACTGTCCACGCTCTTCCCGAGCGCCGCTGACGGGCGTACAAAGGAACTGGAGGGCAACGTTTGTAACCTGCGCCTCACCGCACTCCGGGGACCCGCGCCCCGGGACCCGGAGTCAGGGAGACGGGCTGACAAGGAGGTCGTCGGGTGTCCCATCAAGATCGTCCTGACCCGAAGCAGCGCCCCGTGCCGGGGCCTCTCCCGGGTGCCGGACTGCCGACCCGCAACACTGCAACCCGCGGGCCGGCGCGGCGCGGGCGGTACGCCCTCGCCGGCGTACTGCTGTCCGCGGCCATCCTGCTCCCGCTCATGCCGCAGACCTACTCCTTCAACGCGCCGGCCCTGGGCGGCATGCCGTTCTTCTACTGGTACCAGTTGCTCTGGGTTCCCTTGTCCGCCGCCTTGAGCGGCGTGGCGTACTGGCTCGTGAACACAGAGGACCGACGACGGCGGGCAGCAGCCCGCGCGGGCGCTGCCGATCGCGACGGCGAGGCACCGGACAGCGATTCACTGGATGGAGATGAGCGGGCATGAACGGGCGTGAGATCAACTGGATCGCCCTCATCATCGTGGTGCTGCTCTTCGTCGTCGTCGCCGTCATGGGCTTCCTGGCCGCCCGGTGGCGCCGGACGGCAGACACCGAGGGTCTGCACAGCCTCGACGAATGGGGCCTCGGTGGCCGCGGCTTCGGGACATGGATCACGTGGTTCCTGCTGGGCGGCGATCTCTATACCGCCTACACGTTCGTTGCCGTTCCGGCGGCGATGTGGGCCACGGGCGCCGTCAGCGGCTTCTTCGCTGTCCCGTACACGATCGTCCTCTACCCCATCATCTTCATCATCATGAGCCGGCTCTGGTCGGTGTCCCACCGGCACGGCTACGTCACCTCGGCGGACTTCGTGGGCGGCCGCTACGGGAGCCGGTGGCTGTCCCTCGCCATCGCCGTCACAGGCATTGTGGCAACCATGCCGTACATCGCCCTGCAGCTCGTGGGCATCAAGGCCGTCCTCACCGTGCTCGGTCTGGGAAGCTCCGAGAACGTGCTGCTGACTGACCTGCCGCTCATCCTGGCATTCGTTGTGCTGGCCGCATACACGTACACTTCGGGGCTGCGGGCGCCGGCGATGATCGCCGTCGTCAAGGACCTGCTCATCTATCTGGCGGTGATCGTCGCGGTCATCTACCTGCCGATCAAGTTCGGCGGGTGGGACGCGATATTCGGGGCGGCGAAGACGAAGCTGGACACCGTCAACGATGCGACAGGGAAGCCCAACGGGGTGTTCATTCCCTCGGCCGCGAACTACTCGGCGTACTGGACACTGGCACTCGGGTCAGCCATGGCGCTGTTCATGTACCCGCACTCCATCACCGGCGTGCTTGCGTCCAAGGGCCGCAATACGATCCGCCGCAACGCCGCGATTCTGCCGCTGTACTCCCTCATGCTCGGCTTCCTCGCGCTGCTGGGATTCGTGGCCATCAAGGCCGGCACCAAGCCGATCGACCTCAACGGGTCGGTCAACCCCCAGCTCGTGGTGCCGCAGCTGTTCCTGGACCACTTCCCTGCGTGGTTCGCGGGGGTGGCCCTGGCAGCCATCGCCATCGGGGCGCTGGTGCCGGCAGCCATCATGTCCATTGCCGCGGCGAACATGTTTACCCGCAACATCTACCGGGACTTCCTTCGGCCTGAAGTCGACCCCAAGACCGAGGCGAAGGTGTCCAAGATTGTCTCGCTTGTGGTGAAGGTGGGTGCGCTGATTTTCGTCATCGCCATGGACCAGTCCGCGGCCATCAACATGCAGCTGCTTGGCGGCATCTGGATTCTGCAGACCTTCCCGGCGGTCGTGGCAGGGCTCTACACGCGCTGGTTTGACCGCTGGGCGCTGCTGGTTGGATGGGCTGTGGGCATTGCGTTCGGCATCGCCTCGGCCTACAACGTCATCAACCCAATCACGCATGCGCACTTCGGCGGCTCCATTGCTCCCGTCCCCGGGACCGGCTTCACCGTGTACATCGCCGTGTCGGCGTTCGTGCTCAACCTGCTTGTCGCCGTCGTACTGACCCTGGTGCTGCGCGCGCTCAAGGTCCCCCAGGGCGAGGACAAGACGCGCCGGTCTGATTACGGCGCCGATGAAACGGACCCGAAGGTTGCCGAGATCGAGCGGACCCAGCGCTTCGTTGAACCAGGTGGACCGTCACCGGTGGCTTAGCAGTGACTCTGAAGGTCCACGCAATGAACGTCACCGACATCCGCGGGCTTTTCCCCGGGCTCAAGAACACCATCTACCTCAATACCGCAACCATGTGCGCCGGCTGCACGCCTGCCAGGGAGGCCTATGAACTGGCCCTCGGGCGCTGGTCCGCAGGGCGGTTCGACTGGATGGAAGCAGAGCAGGCGGGCGAAGACGCCCGCGGCATGTTCGCAGCGATCATCGGAGCCACCGCGGCAGACATTGCCATCGTCCCGGCCGTCAGCACCGCGGCGGGGATTGTGGCCGCCAATCTGCCGCCCGCCGGAAGCGGTGAGAACATCGTTGTGGCGGAGAACGAATTCGCGTCGAACTACTACCCCTGGCTCCTCCTCCGGGAGCGTGGCTACGACATCCGTGCTGTTGCAGCAGAGGGGGATGTGGTGCCGGCCGAGGCCCTCACCCGGGCGGCCGACGGCGGGACCCGGCTCATCGCCGTCAGCGCCGTGCACCCCGTCACCGGGTTCCGGGCGGACCTGGCCGCCATCAGCCGCACAGCAGCCGAATCGGGCGCGTGGTTTTTCGTCGATGCGTGCCAGGCGGCCGGTGCCGTGCCCCTTGACGTGGCGCGCGACGGAGTGGATTTCCTCGCCACCGCCAGCCACAAGTTCCTGCTCGGCTCGCGCGGCATGGGCTACCTTTACGTCCGCCCCGGACTGATCGACCGTCTTCGACCCGTCGTGCCGGGCTGGAAAGCCGCCCGGCTGCCGCTCGAAAGCTTCATTGGGCCGGACATGGACCTGTCGCCGACGGCGTCGAAGCTGGACGCGTCACTGGCCTGGTTCCCCGCGCTGGCCGACCAGGCGGCGCTTGCTGTCCTGCACCGGTTCGGCATTGGCCCGGTCCTCGAACGCAACGCGAGGCTTGCCCTTCACCTGCGGAACGCGCTGGAGGCGGAAGGTGTCAGCTTCCGGTCCTTCCCCGAACCGCACCGCTCCACCATCATCTCCGTTCCGGTGAACGATCCGGACGCCGTCATGGCCCGGCTGCGCCATGAGAACGTGGTTGTGTCCGTCCGGGCCGGCAGCATTCGGCTGGCCACCCATTTCTACAACCTCGAGGAAGAGCTGGTCCGGGTCGCAGAGCTTATTGCGGGCCGCTGAGCCCTGGAAAAGGACTCCGGCCGATGCCATTGACGTGGCCCTCTGCGAGGACCATCATTCTGCTAGACGTTTGGGGGGCGCTATGGCAAACGCAATGGAGCCGCGCCGTGAGCATTTATTCTGCAGTTGAGACGTCTTTTCCCGGTCACGCCAGAGCAGATCTGAACGTGAACCCCCAAGCAGTCCTTCCTGAAACGCCAAAACCCTCCGAACTGCCCGGCAAACACCGACATCGCCACCGGTTCGGCTGCACCCCCGGCCTTTCGTTCACCCCAAACCCAGCGGGAATGACGTTGGCGGTGAACAGACCATGATGGGCGCGGTTTTGAGCTGGGTTCTGCAGTTCAGGATCCTGGTCCTGGTAGTGGCTGCCGGCGTCCTCGGATACGGCTTCACCGCGCTGCCCAGCATGCCGGTTGACGCCTTCCCCGAGTTCGCCCCGCCGCAGGTCGAAATACAGACGGAGGCCCTGGGCCTCTCCGCGGCCGAAGTCGAACAGCTCGTCACGTCGCCCATGGAGGCCGACCTGCTGAACGGCGTGGCATGGGTGGAGGCGATCCGTTCCAAGTCGCTTCCCGGACTGTCCTCCATCCAGCTGGTCTTCCAGCCGGGGACAGACATGTTCCGTGCACGTCAGCTCGTCGCCGAGCGCCTGACGCAGGCCAGGGCGTTGCCCAACGTGTCAGCAGCGCCTGTACTCATGCAGCCGCTGTCCTCCACCAGCCGGGTGATGATGGTCAGGCTCACGTCCAAGGACATGTCCCCCATCGACATGTCCGTTCTGGCGCGGTGGACCATGAAGCCCGCACTTTTGGCCGTTCCCGGAGTGGCCAACATTTCGATCTGGGGCCAGCGCGACCAGCAGCTGCAGGTTCTCGTGGACCCCAAGCAATTGGAAGCCAAGGGCGTCACTTTGGACCAGGTCATCAGGACCACCGGCAACTCCGTGTGGGTGTCGCCGCTGAGCTACCTTGAGGCCTCAACGCCCGGCACAGGCGGTTTCCTGGAGACGGGACACCAGCGGCTGGGAGTCCAGCACGTCCTGCCTATCACCACACCCGAGGACCTCGGCAAAGTCAGCCTCCAGGGTACCTCCAGCAAACTGCTCCTGGGGGACGTCGCCAAGGTCCAGACGGATCATCAGCCGCTGATCGGTGATGCGCAGCAGGGCCAGGATGCCGAGCTGTTGCTGGTGATTGAGAAGTTCCCGGAGACGAACACCGCGGATGTGACGCGTGGGCTCGACGAGACCCTGCGCGAGCTCCAGTCCGGACTGCCGGGCGTCACCGTCGACACGAACGTGTACCGGCAGGAGTCGTATGTAGAGCAGGAAATGGGCACCCTTGGCGTCGCGCTGCTCGTCACGCTGCTGCTGGTTGCTGTGGCGTTCGGAGTGGTCTTCCGGTCCTGGCGCAGCGCACTCATCAGCCTGATCAGCATTCCCCTCTCGCTGATTGCGGCGGCCCTGCTGATTACGCTCCGCGGGGGCGGGTTGAACACCTTGGTCTTCGCCGGCATGATCCTCGCCCTCAGCGTCATCATCGGGGACGTGGCGGAAGACCTGAACTGCGCCGCCCGGGCGTACCGCGCCTCCCGTGGAACGGATGCCGGGGACTCCAGGGGCGCCATGCTTGCGGAGGCGTTGCGGCCTGTCCGCACCTCGCTGTTCTACGCGCTGCTGATCATGGCACTGAGCGTGCTCCCCATGCTCTTTGTCCCCGGCGAGAACGGGGCCATGTTCGGACCCCTGGTGCTGACGTATCTGCTCGCCCTGGCCGTCTCCATGGTCGTGGCGCTTACAGTGACGGCGGCCCTGGTATTCTTCCTGCCGCCGGCATCTGCGGCCCGGGGCCGCGAGCGCCAGGCCATGCAGCGCCTCCGGGTACGGTATGGGCGGACGCTGTCCCGCCGGCCCGGCAAGCCCGCGCTTGTCTTCGCCGCCGCGGCAGTCATGGCGCTGGCCACGCTGGCGCTTGCACCGCAACTGGTCCCCAACCATCCAGTGGTGCCGGTACTGGCAGACAATACACTGGTGGTCCAGTGGAGTGCCGCTCCCGGCACCTCTGACCAGGAGATGGTCCGGATCACTGACGCCGCGGCCCGCGAACTGCGCGCCGTGCAGGGCGTTTCCAATGTTGCGGCCGAGGTTGGCCGTGCCGTTACTTCCGACCAGGTGGGAGACATCAGCTCCGGGGAGCTGTGGGTGGGCGTGGCGAAGGATGCCGCGTACTCCAGCACCCTCGAGGACGTGCAACGCGTCGTGGCCGGGTACCCGGGCCTGAGGGCAACAGTTTCCACCTACCCCCAGCAGAAAATTGACCAGATCCGGGCGGCTGCCGACTCCGGCTTCGGCGTCAGGGTCTACGGCGTGGACATGGCCACCCTTCGGGCGAAGGCCGAGGAGGTGCGGCAGGTACTGGCGCACACGGCCGGTGTGGTGAATCCCCGAGTCGATGCCCCCGTTGAACAGCCCACCGTCCAGGTCAAGGTGGACCTAGCGAAAGCACAGAAGGCCGGCCTCATACCTGGCGATGTCCGGCGTGCGGCGGCCGCGCTGCTGCAGGGCATCGAAGTAGGCAACGTCTACGAACAGCAGAAGGTCTTCTCCGTAGTAGTCAAGGGAACGCCTGCAACCCGGAACAGCCTCACCAGCGTCCGTGAACTGCTGATCGACACCCCCACAGGCGGGCATGTGCGACTTGGCGACGTGGCCGAGGTGACCGTCGTTCCCAACGATGCCGTCATCCTGCATGACGACACTTCGCGGCGGGTGGATGTCACGGCTGACATCCAGGGGCGCGGGCTGGCCGAGGTGCAGCAGGACATCGACAGGGGCCTGCAGCAGATCCAGTTCCCGGTGGCGTACCACGCGGAGATCCTCACCCAGTTTGCACAGCAGCAGTCCAGCTTCCAGTGGCTGTGGCTGCTTACAGGCGTAGCTGCTTTCGGCATCCTGGTGCTGCTGCAGACAGCGCTCGGCGGGTGGCGGCTCGCAGCCGCGGTGTTCCTCGGACTGATCGCCTCCCTGTCAGGCGCCGTCATTGCGGCCCTGGCTGACGGCGAAGCCAACTATCTGGCGGCGTTTGCCGCATTCTCTGCGGTCCTGGGCATCGCGGTCCGCAGCTGCCTGCTGCTCGCCGGCGAGGTCAGGAACCTCCGAGCCGCCGAAAGCGAAGCCGCCGTGCCCGCCCTCGTGATCCGCGCCGCCCGGGACAGGCTCAAGCCGACCCTCGCATCCGCGGTGACCACCGCCGTCGCACTTGTTCCGCTTGTTCTCCTGGGCGGTGTGACAGGCACCGAGGTCATCCTGCCGATCGCCATCATCATTTGGGGCGGCCTGCTGACCACCACCCTTTTCGTCCTCTTTGTGCTCCCCGCCATCCTGCTCCGCTTCGAACGCGGACAGGGCGGAACACAACCCGCGACAGATCCCGCAGTAGCCGAAGCCCAAATGGGCCTGTGAAAGCCGGAATGCATCATGACACAGACGTCGCCGCGGATGCGCGGCCTGATGGTCCTTACCGTCCTGGGCCTCCTGACCCAGGCATTGCCGGCCTGCAGCCAGCCGTCGCAGGACACCGCTGCAGCCGGCGACGTTGCCGCGAGCCTTGAGGAGGTACCGGGAACCAACCTGAAGCGGATCACGCTGAACGAACACGCCGCGGGGAATATTGGCCTCGAGACGTCGGCGACGAAGCGGGATGCCAAGAGCGGAAAGCTCACCGTCCCCTACCTGGCGATCCTCTATGACAGCGAAGGCAAAACCTGGGTTTACACGATTGCCGGTCCGCGGGTCTACGTCCGCCAGCCCGTCACGGTGGAGCGGATCGACGGGGACGTGGCCACGCTAAGCGACGGTCCGGCCCCGGGCACGACCGTGGTCACCCTGGGCGCCGAAGAACTCTTCGGCGCTGAACTGGATGTGGCGAGCTGACATGCGGTGGATCGTAGGAATCAGCCTCCGGTTCAGGACGATCGTCGTAGCTATCGCGTGCGTGGTGATGCTGCTGGGATCGGTCCAGCTTAGTAAGGCATCCCTGGATGTCTTCCCGGAGTTCGCTCCCCCGCAGGTCGAGATCCAGACCGCATGCCTGGGGCTTACAGCCCAGGAGGTTGAGGAGCTGGTCTCCGTGCCGATCGAGGCGTCCCTTTCCGGAATGCCGGGCCTGGATGAGCTGAGGTCAAAATCGGTGCCCCAGCTGTCCTCGATCATCCTGATCTTCAAACAGGGCACGGACCTGCTGAACGCCCGGCAGCAGGTATCCGAGCGGATGGCCGCCGTGACGGCGGCCCTGCCCACGTGGGCAGCTCCCCCGGTGATGTTGCAGCCGCTATCCTCGACCAGCCGTGTGATGAAGATCGGCATGACGTCGTCCAAACGGTCGCTGATTGAGATGTCCATGCTGTCTTACTGGACCATCCGCGCCCGGCTGCTGCGGGTGCCGGGGGTGGCCAACGTCGCCATCTGGGGCGAGCGGCTCCAGATGCTTCAGGTCCAGGTCCAGCCGGAGCGGCTCAAGGCCAAGAATGTCTCGCTGAACCAGGTGATGGAGGTAACGGCCGGGGCCGTGGACGCCGGCCTGCTGCAGTACTCACCCGGGAAATTCATCGGCACCGGCGGCTTCGTGGGCAGCCCGAACCAGCGGATGAGCATCCGCCACGTCCAGCCGATCACCAGCCCCGAGGATCTGGCCAAGGTGACGATCCGTGAGGACCACGGGACCGCCCTGCACCTGGGTGACGTGGCGCGGGTGGTGGAGGACCACCAGCCGCTGATCGGTGACGCCGTCATCAACAACGGCCACGGACTGATGCTGATTGTCGAGAAGCTCCCGTGGGGCAACACTCTCGACGTGACCAAGGGCGTTGAGGAAGCCCTCCACGAACTCCAGCCCGGACTGAGTGGTGTCACCTTCGACACCACGATCTTCCGCCCGGCGAGCTTCATCGAGGAGGCCATTTCCAACCTCAGCCTCGCCCTCCTGCTCGGATGCCTGCTGGTGGTCATGATCCTGAGCGCGTTCCTGTTCCAGTGGCGGACAGCGCTGATCAGCCTGATCGCCATTCCGCTGTCCCTGCTCACCGCCGTCATGGTGCTCTACCTCACCGGCGGCTCGGTCAACACCATGATCCTGGCCGGGCTGGTCATCGCGGTGGGGGTCGTCGTCGACGATGCAATCATCGACGTCGAAAACATCATGAGGCGGCTGCGGCAGCACCGCGCCTACGGCGGGGGTGAACCGACCGCATCCGTGGTGTTGAAAGCCTCCCTGGAAATGCGCAGTCCGATCGTCTACGCCACGCTGATCATCGTGGTTGCCGCCTTGCCCATCTTTTTCCTTGACGGGCTCACGGGAGTGTTCTTCAGACCGCTTGCCGTCTCCTACACCCTGGCAGTCCTCGCCTCGATGCTCGTGGCGCTGACTGTCACGCCGGCGCTGGCCCTGATCCTGTTGTCCAGGGCGAAGCTGGAGCAACTCGATCCCCCGCTGGTCCGCGTGCTCAAACGCGGGTACCACGCGCTCCTGTCCCGGATCATGAACCGGCCGCGCTACGGCTACGCCGGTTTCGGGGCGCTTGCGCTGGTCGGTCTGGCGATTGCCCCGCTGCTGGGGCAGTCCCTGTTCCCCACGTTCAAGGAACGTGACTTCCTGATGCACTGGGTTTCGGAACCCGGCACCTCGGCAGCGGAGGAATACCGCATTGCGCAGCGGGGCTGCGCGGCGTTCCTCAAGGTGCCTGGAGTCCTGAACTGCGGAACACACATTGGCCAGGCGTTCCAGGCAGACGAAATCGTCGGCGTCAACGCCGGAGAGCACTGGATCAGCATTGACCGCCACGCCAATTACGAAAAGACAGTCGCGGCCGTCCAGGAGGTCGTGGACGGATACCCGGGACTGCATCGGGACGTGCAGACGTACCTGAAAGAGCGGATCGAAGAGGTCCTGACGGGCGCCAGTGAACCCATCCTGGTCCGGGTTTACGGTGATGATCTTGACGTGCTGCGTGAGCAGGCCCAGCGGGTCAAGCAGGTCCTCAGCGAGATTGAGGGGACCGATGACCCCCACATTTCCCTGGAAGTCGATGTCCCGCAGATCACGGTTAAAGTGAACCTGGCCGCGGCGGAACGGTACGGCCTCAAGCCCGGGGACGTGCGGCGCGCTGCTGCGACGCTCGTGGCCGGAGAGGAAGTCGGCGACGTCTTCCGGGACGGACGCGCCTACGACGTCCAGGTGTGGAGCACACCGGAGACGCGGGCCAGCGTCACCAGCATCCAGAACCTGCCCATCGATACGCCGAGCGGGCAGCGCGTGCGGCTTGCCGACGTCGCCGCCGTCAACGTGCAGTCCACCCCGAACCTCATCGACCGCACGAACGGGTCCCGCAGGGTCGAGGTTGGATCCTTCATCGACCCCAAAGCGGACCTGGGCGCGGTGGTCACAAAGCTGCAGGAGCGCCTGGAAACGCTGAATCTGCCGGCAGGCTACAGCGTCCAGCTTCTGGGTGAATACACGGAACGGCAGGCAGCCACGGAGCGCCTCACCATTTTCGCCATTGCGGCGCTGATCCTGATCCTCGTGCTGCTGCAGGCGTCATTCCGCAGCTGGCGGCTGGCCATCCTCGCCCTCCTGACCCTGCCGATCGCGCTCGTGGGCGGGGTCCTTGCCGCGTACTTTACCGGCGGCGTCCTGTCACTGGGTTCGCTCGTTGGCTTCCTGACGGTCATGGGCATCGCGGCCCGGAACGGCATCCTCCTCATCAGCCACTGCCAGCATCTGGAAAGGATCGAGGGGGTTCCGTTCAGCGGCTCGCTCGTGCTGAGAGGCGCCGGCGAAAGGCTCTCCCCGATCCTCATGACCACCCTTGCCACAGGACTTGCCCTGGTGCCGCTGGTGGTCATGGGGGACGTCCCGGGCCATGAGATCGAATACCCGATGGCCGTGGTCATCCTGGGCGGGCTCCTGACGTCCACGCTGCTCAACCTGTTCATTGTGCCGTCGCTCTACCTGCGGTTCGCCCAGTCAAGGAAAACCCGGAAAGCGGCAGAACAGGAGCACGCCCTTCAGGAGCTTGCAGCCCGGCAGGCATAGTCCAGTAGCGCACTCCTGCGCCTGACCGCCGGAAGCATCACTCAGCCCGTGCTCCCGCGGTCAGGTGCAGGTTTCGCGTCTCGATGAGTTGGCGGACGTAACGGGCCAGGAAGAGTTTCTCCGCCAGGCGCCCCAGGAGCCCGCACGGCGCCGCGAAGTCGATCCTGTCCACCATGACGGTTCCGGCCCGGTCGGCACTGAATTCGTGGACGTGGCGAAAGCGGCGAAACGGCCCCCGGACCTGCTCGTCAACGAAGTAGTGGGGCGGCTGCATCTCGGTAATCCGGCTCGTCATCCGTATCGGCAGTCCGAAGTGCCAGGCGCGCCAGGTTACTTCCTCCCCCAGAGAGATCAGCCCGGAAGTGACGCCACCAACGGCTTCCTCCCGCGAGCGGGCCATAGAGTTCCTGTGGGCATCGATGCTTCGGGAGAGGTCGAACAGCTCGGTCATCCCGATGGTTGTCCGTGTGGTGCTTGTAAAAGTGACGGCCATGCTCAGAGTATGCCAGCAGTCACTGCGCGGAACTCTGTCAGCTCACGGCCCTCGGCCGCTGATAGGCGTAAACTATCAGGGCTCCGGCAGGCCACCCCACCCCGGGGCGCGCTGCGGGGCCAGGTCCGGGACGGACAGCACAGCGGACCGGAAGAGGAGCCAGCGTGGACACCCGCAAGCTGAAGTATTTCCTCGCGGTAGTGGACCACGATGGCTTCAACCGCGCGGCCGAACACCTGCTCATCGCCCAGCCGTCCCTGTCACAGACCATCGCCAGCCTGGAGAAGGAACTGGGCGTGCCGCTGTTCCACCGCATCGGGCGCCGGGCAGTCCTCAGCGAGGCCGGCAAGGAACTCGTGGGTCCCGCCCGGCTGGTCATGCGCGATCTGGATGCCGCCCAATCCGCCGTGCAGGCACTTCGCGGTTTGCGCAGCGGACGCCTGGACATCATCACCATGCCCTCCCCCGGCATCGAGCCGCTGACGTCCATGACCGCTGCGTTCACCGGGCTGCACCCGGAGGTCCGCCTCAACGTCAGCGCCGCGTTCACTCCGGAGGAGGTCATCGAATCCGTCCGCAGCGGCAGCACAGAAATAGGACTGGCCGGCTCGTCCAGCCCCATCCGTGTCCCGGGAGTCAACGTGCTGGACGTGGAGCGCCAGCCGCTCATCCTCATCGTCAACCCCCAGGCGGACACATTCCCCGCCGGAAGCACGATCCAGCGGGAGGACCTGGACGGGCACCGGCTCATCGCCAGCCAGCGCGGATCCCTGATGCGCTGGCTCGTGGACGATGCACTGGCCCACGGCGTCGAAGCTGAAATCGTCGTCGAGGTTGCGCACCGGACCTCGATCCTGCCACTGGTGCTTGCCGGCGTCGGACACGCCGTCATGCCATCGTCGTGGGCGCCCACCGCGCACAAGGCCGGGCTTCGCACCCTGCAAATCGAACCCGTCTCCCACCTGGATGTGGCTATCCTGAGCCGGAAGGACGGCCTGACACCCGCTGCCCGCGCCTTCCTCGACGTAGCGAAACGGCACGTGGCCCAGGAGGGCGCAGACGCCGACTCATAGGCTGAACCTATCTACCGGATCGAATCTTGGTCTTGGACGCATCCAACCGGCGTGGCCTCTACTTGAAGAGGAAAGGCAGTGTGACCCTGCCAACACACTCAACGAGGAGAAACGCAATGAGCGCCACCCAGACATTCAGCATCGCTTCAATCCCCGCAGACGGCGTCGGCAAGGAAGTCGTCTCCGCCGGCCGCCGGGTCCTGGACGCGCTGGCAGCGGGCTCCGACGGCAAATTCGCCTTCGAATGGACCGAATTCCCGTGGGGCTGTGGCTACTTCGAAAAAACCGGCCAGATGATGGACCCCAAGGGCCTGGACGCACTGAAGGACTTCGACGCCATCTACTTCGGCGCCGTCGGCTGGGAGAACGTCCCGGACCACATCAGCCTGTGGGGCCTGCGCCTGAACATCACGCAGAACTTCGACCAGTGGGCCAACGTCCGCCCGGTCAAGTTCCTCCCCGGCATCCAGTCCCCGCTCCGCAAGGCGGACAACACCGAACTCGACTGGATCGTTGTCCGCGAGAACTCCGAGGGCGAATATGCAGGCCTGGGCGGACGGAACCTGAGTGGCCGCGGCCCCGGCAATGAGGTGGCCCTGCAGACCGCGCTGTTCACCGAGAAGGGCTGCGAGCGCATCATGCGGTTCGCCTTCGACCTCGCCCGGACGCGCACCGTGAAGAAGGTCTCCTCGGTGACCAAGTCCAACGCACAGCAGTACGGCATGGTCCTCTGGGACGAAACCTTCAACCGCGTGGCCCTGGACTACCCCGATGTGCAGACGGAAAGCGTCCTCGTCGATGCGATGAGCGCCAAGTTCATCCTGCACCCCGAGGACCTCTCCGTCGTGGTCGCATCCAACCTGAACGCCGACATCCTCTCCGACCTCGGCTCCGCCCTGGCCGGCAGCCTCGGCCTGGCCGCGAGCGCCAACCTGAACCCCGAGCGCCGCTTCCCCAGCATGTTCGAACCCGTCCACGGGTCAGCGCCCGACATCGCCGGCAAGGGCATCAGCAACCCCATCGGCGCGATCGCCAGCGCAGCCCTGATGCTGGACCACTTCGGCCTGCACGAGGAAGCCCGCCGCATCGAGGCCGCCATCGAACAGACCACCGGCACCGGCCACCTGACCCGCGACGTCGGCGGCGCATCCAGCACCGACGACGTCACCGAAGCGATCATCGCGGCGCTGACCCACTCGCTCGCCGCCGTCTGACCTAACGCCCCACCTGCTAAAGCGTCCGACGGCGGCCGGCCCGCCGCCGTCGGACGCCCCCTAGCCATAAGCTGCGTCCCGAGGGCCCCGACACGAGCTTGCGAGTGTTGGGAAGGGACCACCACATTCCACAACGAGGTAGGAATCATGGACCACACCACCACCGCAGGCCAGGCATCGCCGGCCCGCAAGACACGCTGGTACAGGCAGCTGTACTTTTGGGTGCTGACAGCCATTGTCTTCGGCATTCTGCTTGGCTGGCTGGCTCCGGCCGCCGGCATCGCCATGGAACCCATCGGCACAACCTTCGTCAGTGCAATGAAGATGCTCATCGGCCCGATCGTGTTCCTGACCATTGTGGGCGGCATCGCCAGCGTCGCCGACCTGAAAAAGGTGGGGATGACCGGGCTGAAAGCGCTCACCTACTTCCAGATCGGCACCATCTGCGCTTTGGCCTTCGGCCTGGTGGCCATCAACATCTTCCGGCTCGGGGACGGCGTCAACGCCGACGCATCCACCATCAAGACCTCCGAATCCGCTGCGAAGCTCATCGACGCCGGCCAACACCAGGAGTGGTGGCAGTTCCTCACACACATCATCCCCAACAGCATCGTGGGGCCCTTCGTTGACGGCGATATCCTGCAGATCATTTTCATCGCCGTTGTCTTCGGCATCGCCCTGAACGCCATGGGCAAGGTGGGTGCGCCCGTCCTGGACGGTGTGCAGCGCCTCACCGCGGTGATGTTCAAGATCCTGGGCTTCATCATGAAGGCCGCCCCGATCGGCGCCTTCGGAGCCATGGCCTACGCCGTGGGCAAGTTCGGCGTTTCGTCCCTCACCAGCATGGGCGGCCTCATCGCCCTCTTCTACATCACCTCAATCCTCTTCGTCGTCGTGGTCCTCGGCTCGGTCATGGCCTTCCTGAAGCTGAACATCTTCACGATGATCCGCCACCTCAAAGAGGAATACATGCTCATCCTGGGCACCTCCACCGCAGAACCGGCCCTGCCGGGCCTGATGCGCAAGCTCGAACACGCCGGCGTGAAGAGGGAAACCGTGGGCCTCGTTGTCCCCACGGGGTACAGCTTCAACCTCGACGGCGCCGCCATCTACCTGTCCCTGGCCGCGCTCTACATCGCCCAGGCCACCAACACGAACCTCACTATCGGCCAGCAGCTGGGCCTGCTCACCGTGATGCTGCTGACCTCCAAGGGTGCTGCCGGCGTCGCCGGCGGCGGCTTCATCGCCCTGACCGCCACGCTGACCACGCTCGGCACCATTCCTGCCGCCGGCATCATGCTCATCTTCGGCATCGACAAGTTCATGTCCGAATGCCGCGCCCTGGTGAACTTCACCGGCAACGCCGTCGCCACGCTCTTCATCGCCTGGTGGGACCGCACCCTCGACGCCGACCGGGCCCGCCGGGTCTTCGCCGGGGAGACGGTCGAGCCGCTGGCTGCCGAGGATCCCGTGCAGGCCGGCGAGGTCACTTCCATTGACGAGAACCTGAGCCAATACGGCCACCACACCGGTCAGCACGGCGACGCGAAACACCGGCCGGCGGACCCCGCCCATGACCGCAGCCCCGCCTACTCGGAATCTATCTGACATGGACCACTCCACCGCGCCGGCTCCCCTGAGGGCCCTGATCGCACCCGACAAGTTCAAAGGCAGCCTCACCGCGGCTGAGGTGGCCGATGCCCTGGCTGCAGGGCTCCGCTCGGCGACTGACCGCGCCGGCAGGCCCGGCGGGGTCCACTGTGAACTGCTGCCCCTGGCCGACGGCGGGGATGGCAGTGTGGATGCCGCAGTCACCTCCGGTTTTGCCCGGTACGGCGTCACCGTGGCCGGTCCTACCGGCCGGCCCGTCCAGGCGGACATCGCTTTCGACGGCGCCACGGCAGTCGTCGAGGTGGCCAACACCTGTGGCCTCGCTCTGCTGCCGCACGGCGAGCTGGACCCGCTGAATGCCTCCAGCCGCGGTTTCGGGGAAGCAGTCCGGTTCGCCCTTGGCCTCAAGCCGGCCCGGGTAGTGCTGGCGCTGGGCGGCAGCTCCAGCACCGACGGCGGCATGGGCATGCTGTCCGCTCTGGGCTTCCGTTTCCTTGACGCTGCCGGACATGAGCTTAACGGCACCGGCGAAGCACTGGGCCGGATCCGGTCCATCGAGTGGACCAGCTGTCCGGGGTTGGCGGGCGTCGAGCTCGTCATGGCCAGCGATGTGCACAATCCGTTGCTTGGCCGCCAGGGCGCTCCCGCCGTCTTCGGGCCGCAGAAGGGTGCGGGGCCCAGGGAAATCGGGGTTCTTGAGGACGGTCTGAAGCGCTTTGTCGACGAGCTGTCGGAGTACGGCATCCCCGACGCCCGGAAGCTGGCTGATCACGCCGGGGCCGGCAGCGCGGGCGGACTCGGCTTCGCCTGCCTGCTCCTGGGGGCAAGACAGGTGTCAGGCGCGGACTACTTCCTGGACCTGTTGGATTTCAACACGCGCAAGGAGGGCTGCGACGTCGTCATCACCGGCGAGGGCAGCATCGACGAACAGACCCTGGGCGGCAAACTCCCTGCCGCCGTCGCCCGGCGCTCGGGCGGCCAACCCGTCATCGCCGTCGCAGGCAGGTCACTGCTCCCGAAGGAGCGCTGGTCCGAGATGTCGTTGAGCCGGGTCTACACGCTGGCGGAGTACACGGACCGGGACTCCGCCAGGGACCCCGGGCTGTCCGCCGCCCTGCTGCGCCGGATCGGGCGCGACATAGGGGCAGGCATCCTGTAGCAGGAGGAAGAGCGGAAGCTGCGACGGGCAGAAGCCGCAAAGAAAGGCCCCGCGCCGGCGGGGCCTTTCCTTGTTGTGCCTACGCGTTCTCGCGGATGCGGTCAGGCTCGCGGTCAGCGGCTTCCTCCAGCCGGGCGAGGTAGGCCCACATTCTGCTTTCCTCTGCCTGCACCTGGGGTTCGGGGGTGTCGGCCGGCCTTGCTTCCGGACGTCCCTCGGCCTCCTTCGCCGCTTCCTTCCTGTAATTCCGCCATCCCTCACACGATGAATAGCACATCACCGACCTCCTAACAGTTGGTGTAGCTTAATCGTCCTCCCATTACCGGACAGTGTCGATTGAGCCAGGTCTCGGTTCAGCGAGGGTCTCGGTTGAGGGGACGGTCCGCCTCAAGGGGGCGGTGTCGATTGACAGGAAACTGTGCTGCTCAGGCGAGCCGTTGCCGGACGATGTCGCTCACGGCCTTTCCGTCGAAGCGGCCGGCAACCCGGGCTGTCACCGGCTTCATCACGGCGCCCATGTGCCGCACCGACAGCTCCGTGCCGTCCGCCCGCAGGCCCTCGATGACCTCGTCCACGATGCTTTCCACCTCGGCGGCGGAGAGAGCCTGCGGCAGGTAAGCCTCGATAACTTCGGCTTCGGCGACTTCCGCGGCGGCCCGCTCCGGTTCCCCGGCCTCCGTGTAGATGCGGGCGGTGTCGCGCCGTTTCGCGGCCTCCTTTTGCAGCAGCGCCGTCACCTGGGCGTCGTCGAGCTCCACCGGCGTCTTGCCGGACTTTTCCCGGGTCTCGATCTCGCCCAGGACGCTGCGCACGGTGCCCAGGGCCACCTTGTTGTGCTCCTTCAGATGTGCAACGACGTCCCCGTGGAGGCGTTCCTTCAGCGTGGCCATGATGTCCTTCTCTCGGGATCGGTGTGTACCTCAATCGTGGACCCGGCCGGGCTGCACTGCCAGAACCCACACTGCCAGGACCCCACACTGCCGGGGCCCCACAGCGCCCGGGACCCCACAGCGCCCGGGATCGGCTGTTGCCGCGTGTCCTTCGCGGCCCTCGGCGCCACTCGCACATATGTTCTAGGTATGGAAGAGGAACATCCCGGTGAACTTGCCGGGCAGATGTCAATCAATGAGCTCCTTGTCGCGATGGGCGAAGCCCCCGTGGTGAGCATGCTGGATCTGGTGGTTCCGGACGACGCTTCATCGCTGATGGAAGATCCGCCCACGCTGCCCGGCCTGTGAGCCGGGCCCGAAGGGCACCGCCCCTGTAGCCTTGATACCTATGGTTTATGTGCAAGTCCCCGGCCCGTCGCTGCCCGAACAATGGTGGGACCGGGTGGTTGCCGGATTCACCCAGACCGCTGTTCCCGCAGTCTCCGTCACCGAGCTCCTGGCCGTCGTACTCATCGCGGCGGTCCTTTCCGTCCCCCGTGCCACGTGGCGCTATTTCGGCCTGCTCGCCACGGTGACCCATGAACTGGGGCACGCCTTTGCCGCCCTCACCAGCGGACAGCGGCTGGGCGGCATCAGGCTGCAGCTCAATCACGGCGGCACCACCACGTCCTATACCCGGGGACGCGCAGCCGCCGTGTGGTCAGGCTTTTGGGGCTATCCCGTTCCCGGCGTGACCGGCGCCGCCCTGGTGTGGGCGGGTTTCAGCGGCTGGGGCCCGGCCGCCATGTCGGCCGGTCTGCTGATCCTGTTGGCATCGCTGATTTTCATCCGGAACGCCGCCGGCGTGCTCATCCTCCTCGGGGCCGTGGTGGCGGTGGCGGCCATGATCATCAATGTGCCCGCCGCGTTCACCGGCCACGTGGCGATCATCCTGGGCGTGGCCCTCCTGGTTGCCGCCGTCCGCGACCTTTTCAAGCTGACCAATGTCCACCTTCGGCGGCGTGACCAGCTGGGGTCCTCCGATGCCTACATCCTGTACCGCGCCACCGCCGTACCGTCCGGCGTCTGGATCGCCCTGTTCTCTTTCGTGGTGGCGGGCTGCTGGGTGCTTGCCTGGCTGCCGATGTCGCGGGTCTTTGGGGCGGCAACATAGGCTGGTGCCATGAGTGAGAAGGCCAGCACAGTCGAAGCACACAGGGGACGCCATGCCGGGGAACCGCGCAGCAGGGAACTGCACGCCGCGGAGCCCCGCAGCACGGAACAACAAGGCACGGATCAACAAAGCGCGGGCCAGGACAGTACGGGTCAACAAAGCACGGGCCAGGACAGTACGGGTCAACAAAGCACGGGCCAGGACAGCACCGAGCAACTTAGTACAAAGGGCGCCTATGTCACGGGCGGCGAGTTCAACCGGGACACCCACTACATCGAGGATCGCATCACCCGGGACGGCACCCCCGGGCCGAACGGTGAGCCGGGCTGGCCGGTGGAGCCGGGACGCTACCGGCTGATCGCCGCGCGGGCATGCCCGTGGGCCAACCGCACCGTCATCGTCCGCCGGCTCCTGGGCCTCGAGGACGTCATCAGCCTCGGCCAGCCCGGCCCTACCCATGATGCCCGGTCCTGGACCTTTGACCTGGACGCGGACGGCAAGGATCCCGTGCTGGGCATCGAGCGCCTGCAGGAAGCGTACTTCCGCCGTTTCCCGGACTACCCCCGCGGCATCACGGTTCCCGCCGTCGTGGATGTCGCCAGCGGCGCGGTGGTGACCAACAACTACCCCCAGATCACGCTGGACTTCTCCACGGAATGGACCGACTTCCACCGCCCCGGCGCTCCGCAGCTGTACCCGGAGCACCTCCGCGAGGAAATCGACAGCGTCAACAAGCGAGTCTTCACCGAGGTCAACAACGGTGTGTACAGGTGCGGCTTCGCGGGGTCCCAGGAGGCCTACGATGCTGCCTACACGCGGCTGTGGGACGCCATGGACTGGCTCGAGGAGCGGCTGACCGGCCAGAGATACCTGGTGGGCGACTCCATCACCGAGGCGGACATCCGGCTCTTCACCACGCTCGCACGCTTCGATGCCGTCTACCACGGCCACTTCAAGTGCAACCGGAACAAGCTCAGCGAAATGCCGGCACTATGGGGATATGCCCGGGACCTGTTCCAGACGCCCGGCTTCGGGGACACCATCGACTTCGTGCAGATCAAACAGCACTATTACATCGTGCACGAGGACATCAATCCCACGCAGATCGTCCCGGCCGGCCCCGAGCTGTCCGGCTGGCTGACCCCACACCGCAGGGAGTCCCTGGGCGGCAGCCCCTTCGGCGGGGGCACTCCGCCGGGACCGGTCAGGGCGGGCGAGGAAGTGGCGGCCGGACACGGGGCCGCCTAGCCGGCGCGGCCATGGCTGAAAGAATGATGGCACGCGATCCGTTGCCGCGGAGGATCTGGCGCTCCGTGGCCACCAGTGTTAAGCGCGCGCTCGCAGCGCCGCGCCTTCAGTTGGCAGCCAAGGCGGGACTCGCGGCGGGCATTGCCTTCTGGATCGCACCCCTGATGCCGGCTGCCGCCGCCCACTACGCCTACTACGCCCCGCTCGGAGCGCTGGTGGCCATGTACGAGAACGTTTCTGGATCCATGCGGCAGGGCCTCCAGACCCTCGTGGGCTTAGGCGTGGGCATAGCCCTGGCCTTTGTGCTGTTCAGTCTGGGTGCCACGCCGATTTCTGTGGGTGCTGTCGTGGCACTCGGTGTCCTGCTGGCGGGGCTGCCGCGCCTGGGCGCGGGCCGGGACTGGATTCCGACGGCCGCACTGCTGGTGCTGCTGGTCGGCGGACAGAACCCGGATGAGTTTTCGTTCGGCTATCTGCTGCAGATGGGCGTGGGAGTCGCCGTCGGCATCGCCGTCAACCTCCTGGTGTTCCCGCCCCTGCACTTCAACGCTGCCGCCCTCAGCCTCGCGGAGCTGCGCCTGACGCTTGCCCGCCAGCTGCAGGATATGGGGGCCGCCATGCATGAAAAATGGCCGCCCGAACACGAGGACTGGTCTCGCCGGTCCGAGGACCTGGCCCGGTCGGCCCGCTCAGTCCGGGCGGCGGTGGAAAAGGCTGACGCCAGCAGGGAGGCCAATCCGCGCCGCCGCTTCCACCCCCGCGACGTGGACAAGGACTACCGCAGCGTCCGTGACCTGGAGCAGATCACCTTCCACATCCAGGACATGACCGAGGTGCTGGCCGACGTCATCTGGAGTGAGGATATGCCCTTCACCATCCCCCTCCCGTACAGCGAGCCGCTCGCCGAGGCTCTTTCTGCCGTGGGTGAGGTGCTCCGTTCGGCCGAGGAGGACGACGCCGACCGGCAGGCCGAGCTGTTCGAGGCGGCGCATGCGGCGGTCGCCTCCCTCGAGGACCGCACCGCCGCCGAAGGGAACGGGGCCGGCACGCCGAGCGCCGCAGGCTCAATCCTGCTCAGCCTGCACCGCATTCTCCGGGTCGCCAACCCGAACGGCAAGTAGCCCGGTACGCCATCCCTGCGGGGCGGCGCAGACTGCAACAGGGCGGACCGCTACAGGGCAGCCACCGATCCGCTGAAGTGCTTCCGGCCGGACCGCTGGCTCCAGGCCACGTAGTCGGACCGAAGCCAGCCGCCGTCCACGGACTCCGCCGTCGAAATCTCCAGCGCCACCCGCGCCGGCAGGAAAACCGGTGCCTCGAACACCACGTCCCAGCGGAAGGCGTCGCCCTTGGCCGCGCCCACGTCCGCCAGCGCCCGCGACGCCAGGTACATGCCGTGGGCGATGGACCGGCGCAGGCCCAGGGCCTTGGCGGAAAGGACACTGAGGTGGATCGGGTTGAAGTCCCCGGACACGGCGGCGTACGCGCGGCCGGTGTCCACGCCAAGTTCCCAGAGTCCGGTGGGATCCGGTGCCGAGAACCCCTGGGGCGCCGCTGCCGCCGAGGCCTTGTCGATGCCGGGCAGAAACACGCCCTTGGCAAGATAGGTGGACGCGCCGCACCAGGACACGGCGCTGCCACCGGCGGCGCGCACCTCCACCGCAATATCCACCTGGGTTCCGGCACGGTGGGCCCTGAGCGTCTCCGCCCTGGCCACAATGTCCAGCGGTTCGGTGAACCTGACCGGCCTGCGGTACTCAATCACGTTCCGCAGATGGATCATTCCCAGCAGGGGCAGCGGAAAGTCGTCGCGGTTCATGACGCTCATCGCCACCGGGAAGGCCAGCGCATGGATGAACCCTGCCGGCAGCACGTCGCTGGCAGTCTCGCCCAGCAGGTGCTGGTATGCCGTGAGGATTTCGACGTCGGGCCGGACGTCCCGGACTTCGTGGCCCACGGCGGGCAGCACGCCGTCGGCATGGGAGCCCAGGATTCTGCGGCGGGCGGCCGCGGCCGCCGCGTTCACGTACAGCTTGGAGAGGGACGGCATCTCCCCCAGGATGAGGGGCTGGCTGGCGGTCATGCCCCCACCAGGTTTTGTCCGCATACCCTCAGCACCTCCCCGGAGATGCCCCCGGCGGCATCGCCCGCGAGGAAGGAAATGGCCTCGGCAACGTCCCCCGGCTGCCCGCCCTGCTGCAGGGAATTCAGCCGCCGGGCAATCTCCCGGGTGGCGAACGGAATCCGCGCCGTCATCTCTGTCTCGATGAATCCGGGCGCGACGGCGTTGATCGAGCCGCCGTATTGCGCCAAAAGCGGAGCGGTGGCCCGGACCATGCCCATGACCCCGCCCTTGGACGCCGCGTAATTGGTCTGCCCGCGGTTGCCGGCGATTCCGCTCGTGGAGGCCACCGACACGATGCGCGGCGCGGAACGGAAGTGCCCGGAGGCAAGGAGCGCCTCATTGATGCGCAGCTGGGCGGCGATGTTCACCTCGATGACCGAACCCCACCGGGACGGGTCCATGTTGACCAGCAGCTTGTCCCGGGTGATGCCGGCATTGTGGACCACGATGTCGAGCCGGCCGTGGCGGTGCACGGCGTGGTCGATGATTCGTTGCCCGGCGTCGTCGCGGGTGATGTCCAGTTGCAGTGCGGTGCCGCGGATCCCGTTCGCAACCCCCGCCAGATGGTCCCCGGCGGCGGGAACGTCCACGGCCACCACGGTGGCGCCGTCGCGGTGCAGTGTCCGGGCGATGGCCGCGCCTATACCGCGGGCCGCGCCGGTCACCACCGCCACCTTCCCCGCGAGCGGTGCGTCGGCGTCGTCGGGCAGGCTGCCTTCCCCGGAAGTGACGCGGACGAACTGGCCGTCCACGAACGCTGACCGGCCCGAGAGGAAGAAACGGAAGGCCCCCAGGGCCGAAGGGGCGGTGGGACTGACGTCCTCGCCGAGCAGGATGCCGTTTCCGGTGGCTCCCGCGCGCAGTTCTTTGGCCAGCGACCGCAGCAGGCCGTCCACGCCCTGCCGGGCGGCGGCAGTGGCCGGGGTTCCGCCGGGCACGCGTGAGACAGTCACCACCCGTCCGCCGGGGGCAAGATCCCGCAGTGACGGAGCTGCCGCAAGGACCGGGCGCTCCATGTCGCCGGGGGCTTCGAGGGTGTCGAGGACCAGCACGATTGCGCCGAGCTTTTCCTTGGGCACAGCGTGGCGTCGGACGTCGAGTCCCCAGGAAAGCAGCTCCGCGGCGACACCGTCGGCACCGGGGCCGGAGCCGCCCACCAGGACCGGCCCGTCGATCAGTGGCTGGCCAGGCCGGTAGCGCCGCAGTTCGGCCGGCTGCGGCAGACCGAGTTTCCGGGCGAGATCCCGTCCGAGGCCGCGGTTCACCAGCCGGGCGTAGGTGTCAGTCATGGATGTCCCCCGGGGTGTTCCTTTCCGTGTATGCCTCGAGCAGCGCAACGACGCCCTGGCCGCCGGCGGCGCAGACGGACACGAGCCCCAGGGCGGGGCGTCCAGCGGCGTTGCCCTTCCCATGCAGCATCTTGGCCAGTGTGGCCACGATGCGTCCGCCGGTGGCAGCGAACGGGTGCCCGGCTGCGAGCGATGATCCGTTGACGTTAAGCCTGGACCGGTCGACCTTGCCGAATGCACCATCCAATCCGAGGCGCTCGCGGCCGAACTTTTCGTCCTCCCACGCGGCGAGCGTGCTCAGCACCGTACCGGCGAAGGCTTCGTGGATCTCGAAGAAGTCGATGTCGTCCAGGGTGAGGCCGTTGCGCGCCAGCAGGCGCGGGACAGCGAAAACCGGTGCCATCAGCAGCCCGTCCTTGCCGTGGACAAAATCGACGGCGGCTGCCTCGCCATCGAGAACGGTGGCGAGCTTGGGCAGGTCGTGCTGGTCCGCCCAGTCCTCCGACGCGAGCAGCACCGTTGAGGCGCCGTCCGTGAGCGGCGTGGAGTTGCCGGCCGTCATGGTGGCTTCCGAACCGAGGTTCCGGCCGAAAACGGGCTTCAGCGACGCCAGTATTTCGGAACTGGTATCGGGCCTGAGGTTGGAGTCCCGGGTGAGCCCGCGGTACGGCGTGAGGAGATCGTCGAAGAACCCGGCATCATAGGCGGCCGCAAGGTTCCGGTGGCTGTTGAGGGCGAGCTCGTCCTGTGCCTCGCGGGAGATGTTCCACTGGGCCGTGGTCAGGGCCTGGTGCTCACCCATCGAGAGGCCGGTCCTGGGCTCTCCGGTGTTCGGTGCGTCCGGGGCCAGGTCCTTGGGGCGGAGACGGGCCAGGATCTGAAGCCGCTGCGGGAGCGTCTTGGCGCGGCTGAGGTCCAGCAGGACCTCGCGGAGGCCTTCGCTGACGGCAATGGGGGCATCCGAGGCGGAGTCCACGCCGCCTGCGATGGCGGAGTCCAACTGGCCTAGCCTGATCTTGTTGGCCAGGCCCAGCACTGTTTCCAGACCGGTGGCGCAGGCCTGCTGCAGGTCATAGGCGGGAGTTTCCGGCGACAGTGCGGAGCCCAGGACGGCTTCGCGCGTCAGGTTGAAGTCTCGGGAGTGCTTGAGGACGGCGCCGGCGGCCACTTCGCCGATGCGCTCCTCCTGCAGGCCGAAGCGGGCGATCAGGCCGTCGAGTGCTGCGGTGAGCATGTCCTGGTTGGACGACTTGGTGTACGCACCGCCTGTCCGGGCGAAGGGGATTCTGTTGCCGCCCACCACCACGGCTTTCCGCACGGTTTGAGGCTGACGATCCACGGGCATCTGCTATCTCCTTTGATCCGGCTGGTTATCGATACCCAGCGTACCTGATACGCTGGGTATCGTGAACTTGGCCCCTCCTCCCCCGTCCGCCGGCTCCCCGTCAGAAGCCGTGGATGGCCGCGCCTCGCGCTGGCAGGGGCACCGGGAAGAACGCAGGCGCGAACTCATCAAGGCGGCCCGGCGGGCAGTGCACACGCTCGGCAGCGATGCGTCCATGGAGGACATTGCCGCGGCGGCCGGCACCTCAAAATCCGTGTTCTACCGGTACTTCGGCGACAAGGCGGGACTGCAGCAGGCCGTGGGGGAAATGGTGTTGGGCCAGATGCAGCAGCGCATCAAGGAGGCGGCACAAAGCGCCCAGACGCCGCGCGAGGGTCTGTTCGCCATGGTCTCGGCGTACCTGCAGATGGCTGAAACCAGCCCCAACGTCTACACGTTCGTGACCCGATACTCCGCCGCGGAGTCCGACGGCGGTCCCACCTCCATCACGACCGCCGGCGCCCTGGGCCATTTCTTTGACGCCATCGCGGACATGATCGCCACGCCGATGCGCGCACACCTCGGCGAAGGCAGGGAATCCGTCGTCGGCTATTGGCCCAACGCCGCCATCGGCCTGGTCCGGAACGCCGGCGAGCAATGGCTGGCCAGCCCGGAATCCGCCGCGAAACCGGACCAGGAAACCATGGCACGCCAGATCACCGACTGGCTGTGCGTCGGCATCGCGCCGGAACTCACGGACATGCAATAGCACCGAACCTGTCATTACCAACGAAGGAAGCGACATGACTGAAGTAGCCGACCGCCCGGCGGGCACAACCACCCGCGCAGCTTCGACCGGGACGGCCGGTCCGCCGCCCGCCGTCGACGTCGCCGCCCTGGGCGAGCTGCTCCTGGGCAAGTGGGCCGACGTCCGCCGGCAGGCGCGGGACCTGGCAGCACGCGAGGAGCTTCACAAGACGGAAGGGCTCACGCACACCGAGCACCGGACCCGCACCTTCGGGCAGTTGAAGCACCTGGTGGACAGCGGCGCCGTTCACCGCGCCTTCCCGGCCGCCTTCGGCGGATCCGATGACCACGGCGGCAACATCGCCGGCTTTGAGGAACTCGTCACGGCAGACCCGTCCCTGCAGATCAAGGCCGGTGTGCAGTGGGGCCTGTTCGGCTCGGCCGTGATGCACCTGGGCACGGCCGAACACCACAGGAAGTGGCTGCCCGGCATCATGAACCTGGACATCCCGGGCTGCTTCGCCATGACCGAAACCGGACACGGCTCGGACGTCGCCAGCATCGCCACCACGGCAACCTATGACCCGGACACGCAGGAGTTCGTGATCCACACCCCGTTCCGCGCCGCCTGGAAGGACTACATCGGCAACGCGGCCGTTGACGGCCTCGGCGCCGTGGTGTTCGCCCAGCTGGTGACGCGCGGCGTCAACCATGGTGTGCACGCGTTCTACGTGGACCTGCGCGATTCCGTCACCAAGGCGTTCCTGCCGGGGATCGGCGGCGAGGATGACGGCGTGAAGGGCGGGCTCAACGGCATCGACAACGGCCGGCTGCACTTCGACCATGTCCGTGTCCCGCGCACTAACCTGCTCAACCGTTACGGCGACGTCGATGCCGGGGGCAACTACACCTCGCCCATCGCGAGCCCGGGACGGCGGTTCTTCACCATGCTCGGCACGCTGGTGCAGGGCCGCGTGAGCCTGGACGGTGCCGCCGTCGCAGCGTCCAAGATCGCGCTGAAAACGGCCATCACCTACGCCACCGAACGGCGGCAGTTCAACGCGTCCTCCCCCGTCGAGGAAGAGGTGCTCCTGGACTACCAGCGGCACCAGCGCCGGCTCTTCACCCGGCTGGCCACCACGTACGCCGCGGGCTTCGCGCATGACCAGCTGCTCGAAAAGCTGGACGACGTCTTTTCCGGCGCCCACGACACAGACGAGGACCGCCAGGACCTGGAAACCCTGGCCGCCGCGCTGAAGCCGCTGAGCACCTGGCACGCACTGGACACGCTGCAGGAATGCCGCGAAGCCTGCGGCGGAGCCGGGTTCCTGATCGAGAACCGCTTCGCTTCGCTCCGCGCCGACCTGGATGTCTATGTCACCTTCGAGGGTGACAACACTGTCCTGCTGCAGCTCGTGGCCAAGCGTCTGCTGGCCGACTACGCCAAGGAATTCCGCAGCGCCACGTTCGGGGTGCTGGCTCGGTACGTCGTCAACCAGGCCGCCGGAACTGCAGTCCACCGCACCGGCCTGCGCCAGGTGGCCCAGTTCGTGGCGGACAACGGCTCCGTCCAGAAGGCCGCCATTGCCCTCCGCGACGAGGAGAGCCAGCGCGCCCTCCTCACGGACCGGGTCCAGACCATGGTTGCTGAAGCAGCCACAGCACTCAGGGGAGCCAGCCGGCTGCCGCAGCATGAGGCGTCGGCCCTGTTCAACCAGCACCAGGACGAGCTCATCGACGCTGCGCGTGCACACGCCGAACTCCTGCAGTGGGAGGCCTTCACCGAGGCGCTGGGCAAGATCACCGACCCGGGAACCCGGACCGTGCTGACCTGGCTCCGGGACCTGTTCGGGCTGTCCCTCATAGAGAACAACCTCTCGTGGTACCTCATGAACGGCAGGCTCTCGATGCAGCGCGCACGGACCGTGGGCGGGTACATCAACCGGCTCCTGGTCAAGCTGCGCCCGCATGCGCTGGACCTCGTGGACGCCTTCGGCTACGGCCAGGCCCACCTCCGCGCCGCCATCGCCACCGGCGCTGAAAAGGTCCGCCAGGATGAGGCACGCGATTACTACCGCGTGCAGCGTGCCAGCGGCACCGCCCCCGTGCCGGAGAAGTCCTTGCCGCCCCGCAAGTAGGGGCTCCAAGCACAACGTCCGACGGCGGTGCCTCCGAAAGGGGGCACCGCCGTCGGGCGTTTTATTGCGTTATTTCAGCAGGCGCTAGCTGAGGACGGAGCGGTAGACGTCCAGCGTGGTCTGGGTGATCGACTCCCAGGAGAAGTGCTCCTCGGCGCGCTTGCGGCCTGCCTGGCCCATGGCGCGGGCTCGGTCCGGGTCCGACACGACCTCGGTCAGGGCCGCGGCGAACTCGCTGACGAACTTCTCCGGGTCCAGCGGCGTGCCGGTCCCGTCGGTCACCTGCTCGAGCTCCACCAGCAGGCCGGTCTCGCCGTGGTTAACCACCTCGGGGATGCCGCCGGTCGCGCTGGCCACCACGGCGGCGCCGCAGGCCATCGCTTCGAGGTTCACGATGCCGAGCGGTTCATAGATGGAGGGGCAGGCGAACGCCGTGGCGTGGCTCAGGACCTGGATGAGCTCGTTGCGGGGAAGCATGCGCTCGATCAGCACCACACCGCTGCGCTGGCTCTGCAGCTCCTCGATCAGCCGGGCGGTCTCGGCTGCGAGTTCCGGCGTATCGGCTGCGCCGAGGCAAAGAACCAACTGCACGTCCGCGGGGAGTTTGGCAGCCGCCCGCAGCAGGTACGGGACACCCTTCTGCCGGGTGTTGCGGCCCACAAAAACCACGCTGGGACGGGCGGGGTCGATGCCCAGGGTGCGGATGACGTCGTCGTTTTCGTCGCGGTTCCACAGGTCGACGTCGATGCCGTTGTGCACCACCTTGACCTTGGCCGGGTCCACGTCCGGGTAGCTGCGCAGGATGTCCTGGCGCATGCCCTCGGACACGGCGATGATCGCGGCTGCAGCCTCGTACGCGGTCTTTTCCACCCACGAGGACAGGGCGTAGCCGCCGCCCAGCTGCTCTGCCTTCCAGGGCCGCAGCGGTTCCAGGCTGTGGGCGCTGAGCACGTGCGGGATGCCGTGGAGCAGGGAGGCCAGGTGGCCTGCCATGTTGGCGTACCACGTGTGCGAATGCACCAGATCCGCGCCGGCAACGTCCGGGACGATCCGCAGGTCCACGCCCAGGGTCTGCACAGCAGCGTTCGCTGCCCCCAGATCCTCGGGCACCGAGTAGGAGGTCACGGCCGCGCCATGATAGTCGGCGTCCCGGGGCGCGCCAAAGGCGCGCACCTGGAGGTCGACATGCTGGGCCAGGACCCGGCTCAGCTCGGCAACGTGGACGCCCGCACCGCCGTAAATTTCGGGCGGGAATTCTTTAGTCACAATGTCTATTCGCACGTTACCCAAGGTAGTCGTTACGGTTGAACTGTTCTAGTGTGAAGAAAGTCCGGACAAACCGGATTTTTTGGGGAGATACGAAGGTGTACAGGAGTGACCATGCCGTCAACGAAGAAAGTCCTGGCCATTGTCCTCGCCGGAGGCGAGGGAAACCGGCTCATGCCGCTGACGGCAGACAGGGCCAAACCTGCCGTGCCGTTTGCCGGCAGTTACCGGCTTATCGATTTCGCGCTGTCGAATCTTGTCAACTCCCGGTACCTCCAGATCGTGGTCCTGACGCAGTACAAGTCCCACAGCCTTGACCGCCATATTTCTGAGACGTGGCGGATGTCCACCCAGCTCGGCAACTACGTTGCCTCTGTTCCGGCGCAGCAGCGCGTGGGCAAGAGCTGGTTCCTGGGCAGCGCCAACGCGATTTACCAGTCCCTGAACCTGATCCACGATGCCAACCCGGACATCGTCGTGGTGGTGGGCGCGGACCACGTATACCGGATGGACTTCTTCCAAATGGTCGAGCAGCATGTCAAGAGCGGGGCCAAGGCTACGGTCGCGGCCGTGCGCCAGCCGCTCAACATGGCCAACCAGTTTGGGGTCATCGAGGTGGACCCCGACGACCCCCAGAAGATCGCCGCTTTCGTGGAGAAGCCCGCCTCGACCCCGGGGCTGGCCGCGGATCCCACCCAGTTCCTGGCGTCCATGGGCAATTACGTCTTCGACGCCGACGCGCTGGTGGATGCCCTCCACGTGGACGCCGAACGCCTCGACACCAAGCACGACATGGGCGGTGACATCATCCCCTACTTCGTCAACCAGGGGCAGGCCGGCGTATATGACTTCACCCTGAACGACATTCCCGGCTCCACGGAGCGGGACCGGACGTACTGGCGCGACGTCGGAACCATCGACTCGTTCTACGACGCCCACATGGACCTGATCTCGCCGCTGCCGGTGTTCAACCTGTACAACTCCGAATGGCCCATCTACACCCGGCAAAGCATTGCCCCGCCAGCCAAGTTCGTCCGTGGCGACAACAACACCGTGGGAACCGCCCTCGATTCAATCGTGGCCAGCGGCGTGGTGATCTCCGGTGGCATCGTGGAAGGCTCTGTGCTCTCCAACGACGTCTACGTCGGCTCGGCCAGCCGTGTCATCGATTCCGTGCTCATGGACAAGGTGCAGATTGGTAAAGGCGCCGTAGTGCGCCGGGCCATCATCGACAAGAACGTCAAGGTCCCGGCAGGAGCGGCGATCGGCCTGGACCCGGAGCTCGACCGCGCCCGCGGCTTCAAGGTGACCGATTCCGGCATCACGGTGCTCTCCAAGCACCAGACCGTGCCCGAGCCGGACGACGCCGAGCGTGCGCTGTCCGCGGCAAACCTGCACCTGGTTCCGGACGCTGTGAAGGCCGCAACCGAGAACTGGCCCGAGATCCGCAGCTCAGTCGAGCACGTGGGCAAGGTGCAGGCAGCCGCCGCCGGCGTGGACTCCCCACAGCAGGCCGTCCGTTCCTGACCCCCCTGTTCAAGGGATTTCCTTGAGGCAGGCCTAACCCTCCGCAGGCTGTAAAATCAGATCAATGAGCTCCGCCGATCTGACGCCTGAAGAGATTCAGGCCTGCCTCAAGGTTTTGAACACCATCCACGTCTACGACGAGGAGCACCCTGACTACGTCTCGGTGCGCCGCGCCACCGGCAAGATGTTCAAGGCGGTCAAGCGGCACCGCCGTGTCACCAAGCGCGACCTGATCGCGGAAGCGGACCGCGCCGTGCTGGCCCAGACCGCCACCGCCGCGCCCGACCGGATCGACGACGAGACGCGCGGCAACAAGCTCGCCCCGTCCGCCACTGGCAAGGTGGCCGGCCACCTCATCAGGTCCCGGCCCTGCTACATCTGCAAGCAGCACTACACCCAGGTGGACGCCTTCTACCACCAGCTGTGCCCCGAATGCGCGGCGTTCAGCCATTCCAAGCGCGATGCCCGCACTGACCTCACCGGCCGGCGCGCCCTGTTGACCGGTGGCCGCGCCAAGATCGGCATGTACATCGCCCTGCGGCTGCTGCGCGACGGCGCGCACACCACCATCACCACGCGCTTCCCCAAGGACGCCGCGCGCCGCTTCGCCGCCATGGAGGACAGCGGGGACTGGCTGCACCGGCTGAAGATCGTGGGCATCGACCTCCGCGACCCGTCGCAGGTCATGGCACTGACCGATGACCTCAATGCCGCCGGGCCGCTGGACATCATCATCAACAATGCCGCCCAGACGGTGCGCCGCTCGGGCAATGCCTATAAGCCGCTGGTGGACGCCGAGGACGAGCCGCTCCCCGCTGCCCTTGAGGCGGCCAACGGCGGCCCGGAACTGGTCACCTTCGGCCACGCCCACGACAAGCACCCGCTCGCGATCGCCAGCAGCGTCACCGAGCACCCGGTCCTGGCCGGCGACGCCGTCACGTCCCTTGCCCTGTCCACGGGTTCGGCCTCTCTGGAACGGATCGCGGCCGGAACGGCCATCGACGCCGGCGGCCTGGTCCCGGACCTCGCCACCATCAACAGCTGGACGCAGGTGGTGGACGAGGTGGACCCGCTGGAGATGCTCGAGGTACAGCTCTGCAACGTCACCGCGCCGTTCCTGCTGGTCAGCCGGCTGCGTGACGCCATGAAGCGCTCCACTGCGCGCCGCAAGTACATCGTCAACGTCTCCGCCATGGAGGGCCAGTTCTCACGGGCCTACAAGGGACCCGGCCACCCGCACACCAACATGGCCAAGGCGGCCCTGAACATGATGACCCGGACCAGCGCCCAGGAGATGCTGGAAACCGACGGGATCCTCATGACCGCCGTCGACACCGGCTGGATCACCGACGAACGCCCGCACTTCACCAAGGTCCGGCTGATGGAGGAAGGCTTCCACGCGCCCCTGGACCTGGTGGACGGCGCGGCCCGCGTCTACGACCCCATCGTCATGGGCGAAAACGGAGAAGACCAGTACGGGGTGTTCCTGAAGGACTACAAGGCCAGCCCCTGGTAAACAGCACTCTGGCAGGCCGGGTGGCTGCGGCGTAGGCTCGGGTCCATGGCAGCTGACACGTCAGCCGGCCCCGCCCAGGAGCCGGTGGAACATCTTGAATCCCGGCAGTGCTGGGATCTGCTGCGGCAGGTTTCGGTGGGCCGGCTCGCCGTTTGGGTCGACGAGCACCCGGACATCTTCCCGCTCAACTACACCGTGGACCACGGAACGTTGGTGTTCCGGACGGGTGAAGGCACCAAGCTCGGCGGCGCTCTCGGCGAGGCACCGGTCGCATTGGAGGCCGACGGCGTGGATGCCGAATCCGGGATGGCTTGGAGCGTGGTGGTCAAAGGCAAGGCCGCGCCGATCACCGGGACCGAGGAAGTGCTCGATTCCGCCTCCCTCTACCTCTTCCCGTGGCAGGCAGGGCAGAAGGACCACTTCGTCCGCATCACACCGGACTCGGTCACCGGCAGGCGGTTCAAGGTCACCCCGCCGCTCACCTGGTGGACCCAGCTCAGCGGCGCGGTGAAGGCCTCGCCGGAATAACCCGGCGGAAATCAGCCCGGCGGCCTATGCCAGGCGGGTGATCTCCACGCTCACGCTCAGGTTCGAGCCGCCGCCGCCGGACAGGATGCCCTTCAGGGGAGGCACGTCCCGGTAGTCGCGGCCGCGGGCCACTGTCACGTGGAAGTCGCCGGCCGGCTTGTGGTTGGTCGGGTCCCAGCTGCGCCATTCGCCGTCCCACCATTCCAGCCAGGCGTGGGACTGTCCGGCCACCGTCTCGCCGATGTCCGCCGTGGACCGCGGGTGCAGGTAACCGGAGACGTAACGGGCCGGGATGCCGCGGCTGCGCAGGGCGCCGATGGCGAGGTGAGCCAGGTCCTGGCACACGCCCTGGCGCTGGGTCCAGGCCTCCTCGGCGCTGGTGGTCACGCCGGTGGTGCCCTTCATGTAGGTCATCTCGCCGCGCATCCACGCGAAGATGGCCATGGCAGCCTCATGCGGGTTCTTGCCCTCCACCACGCCGGGGATGATGCCGAGGACCTCCTCCCCCGGGCCGGTGAGCTGCGACTGCGGCACCCAGTCACTGAACTGGTTCAGTGTCTCGGGGGACGCAAGGTCGTCCCAGCCCACGATGTCTGCCTCTGACGGAACACGCACCGCCCGATGGACCTCCACGGTGGTGGTGGCCAGGACTTCGAGGTGCTCGTGCGGCATCTGCATGTCGAACGCGGTGACGCGGGTTCCCCAGTAGTCGCGGTAGCTGCTGACGGCGGCCTGGGACGGCGTTACCTTCATGGAGGACTCCAGCACCACCTGCTGCGGGTCCGTCAGCGGGGTCATGCGCGCCTCGTTGTAGGACAGCGTAACGCGCCGCTTGTACTTGTAGCCGGTCCGGTGGACGATGCTCAGCCGAGTCATGAAACTTCTCCCACCCAGGCCAGTTCATCCGCCTGATTGAAGTACTTACGGGAAATGGCGTCGGACGCCTGGGCAACGGCCTTCTGCACCCGCTCCATGTGCTCCGGAAGCTCGGACATGAGGTCGTCCGTGCGGTGGAACTCCAGGAAGGTGCGGGCCTGGCCCACGATCCGGCGGGCGTCGTTGATGAAGCCGACGCGCTGGGCCGAGGGGTCCAGCTTGGCCAGGCAGTCGTCGGCGTCGCGCAGCGCGTAGACGATGGAGCGCGGAAACAGCCGGTCCAGCAGCAGGAACTCGGCCGCATGCTGGTCGCCGAACGCGGCGCGGCGGGTCCGCAGGAAGGACTCGTAGGCGCCCGCGCAGCGGAGCATGTTCACCCAGGACATGCCTGCGGAGAGGACGTCACGGGTGGAGAGCATCCGGGCAGTCATGTCGGCGCGCTCCAGTGAACGGCCCAGCGCCAGGAAGAGCCAGCTGTCGTCGTGGCTAACGGTGGTGTCGGCCAGGCCGCTGACCATGGCGGTGCGTTCAAGCACCCAGTGGCAGAAGCGGTAGGTGCCCACCACGTCCTTGCGGTGCTGGTTCAGCCCGTAGTAGGTGGTGTTGAGACTCTCCCAGAGGCCGGACGACACCGTTTCGCGGGCACGACGGGCGTTCTCGCGGGCGGCGCCGAGGGAGCCTGCGATGGAGGTGGCGCTGTGCTTGTCGTAGGCGAGGGCGTGGAGGAGTTCCTCCAGCCCGAAGTCCTCGCTCTGCGGGCGCGCACCCATGACGCCGAGCAGTTCGCGGGCAACGCTGCGCCGTTCCTCGGTGGGCAGGTGGTTCAGGCGCTCCAGGTGGACGTCGAGGATGCGGGCCGTGCCGTCGGCACGTTCGACGTAGCGGCCGATCCAGAACAGGGATTCGGCAATTCGGCTAAGCATTCGCGGGTACCTCCTGCGCGTCAGAAATCTGCTGCTGCTGCTGTTCCGACTGCCGGTCGCGCCAGTTGCTCTCGACCGGCCACACGGAGACCCGCTCGCGGACGGTGACGGACTGCCGCGGCAGCCGTTCCACCGGCACCTGCGGCGAACCGGCCAGCACCCATGTGTCCTTCGACCCGCCGCCCTGGCTGGAATTCACGATCAGCGACCCTTCCTTCAGGGCCACGCGGGTGAGTCCGCCCGGCAGCACCCAGACGTCGTCGCCGTCGTTGACCGCGAACGGCCGGAGGTCGACGTGCCGGGGGCCGAACTTGTCGCCGCTGAGCGTGGGCACGGTGGACAGCTGCAGCACGGGCTGTGCGATCCAGCCGCGGGGATCGGCGATGATGCGCTTGCGCAGCGCCTCGAGTTCGTCGCTGGACGCGTCCGGGCCGATCACCAGGCCCTTGCCGCCCGAGCCGTCCACGGGCTTGACCACGAGCTCGTCCAGCCGGTCCAGGACATGCTCGCGGGCTTCCTTTTCCTCAAGGCGGAAGGTATCCACGTTGGCGATCACGGGTTCCTCGCCGAGGTAGTACCGGATCAGGTCCGGGACGTAGCTGTAGACGAGTTTGTCGTCCGCGACGCCATTGCCCACGGCGTTGGCGATGGTGACACCCCCGGCCCGGGCGGCGTTGACCAGGCCTGGGCAGCCCAGCATGGAGTCGGAACGGAACTGCAGGGGGTCGAGGAAGTCGTCGTCGATGCGCTTGTAGATGACGTCCACGCGCTGCTCGCCGGCGGTGGTGCGCATGTATACGCGGTTGCCGCGGCAGATGAGGTCGCGGCCCTCCACGAGCTCCACGCCCATCAGGCCGGCCAGCAGGGTGTGCTCGAAGTAGGCGCTGTTGAAGACGCCGGGGGTCAGCACCACCACGGTGGGGTCGTCCACGCCCGACGGCGCCGTCTTGCGGAGGGCGGAGAGCAGCCGGCGCGGGTACTCCTCCACCGGGCGGATGAGCTGCTGGCCGAAGGCCTCCGGGAGGCCCTTTGCCATGGCCCGCCGGTTCTCCAGCACGTAGCTCACGCCTGACGGCACGCGGACGTTGTCCTCCAGCACGCGGAAGGTTCCGGCGGCATCCCGCACCACGTCGATGCCCGAGATGTGCACCCGGACCCCGCCGGCAGGTTCAAAGCCGTGCACGGCGCGGTGGAAGTGAGCACTGGTGGTGATCAGCTGACGCGGGATCACGCCGTCGGACACCACTGTCATCTTGTCGTAGACGTCGTTCAGGAACGCCTCCAGGGCGCGCACCCGCTGGGCGACGCCGCGTTCCAGCACGTCCCACTCACTGGCGGGGATGACGCGCGGCACGATGTCCAGCGGAAACGGGCGCTCCTCCCCCGCGAAGTCGAAGGTCACGCCGCGGTCCAGGAAAGTCCTCGCCATCGAGTCCGCCCGCGCACTGACGTCGGCCAGGGAGAGCTCCCGCAGGGCACCCGCAACCTGGCCATACGACTGGCGCGCTTTCTGCCCGGAGGCAAACATCTCGTCGTAGGCGCCGGTGCGGCCGGCAGCCTCGGAGTAATCCTGGAATAGGTCAGACATGGTCATTAGCCAACCACCTTTTTGTTGCGAATTCATTTCCCGTCCCGCCCTGGCGTGTTGGCGGGACTTCCGGTTGGTCTTTGGCGTCGACGTCCGGCAAGGTTGGGAGGTGCCAGACTTCCGACTCCCGCCGCCGCTGCCGTCGCAGTTGCGCGGGATGACGCATCAGAACTTTACCCGGATTCTGCCCGGCCTGCTCACCGCCGTCGTCGCCCTGGCCTTCGCGTTCGCCATCCATGCCGCCGTGCCCGCGCTGCCGGCCATGACCCTGGCCGTGGTCCTGGGCCTGCTGGCAGCCAACCTGCCCGGCACGGCCGTGTGGACGGCCGGGCGGGCCCGGCCCGGGCTCGACTTCGCCGGCAAGCACCTGATGCGCGGCGGCATTGTGCTCCTGGGCCTGAAGGTGAGCGTCTCCGACGTGCTGGGACTCGGCTGGCTGGCCCTGCTGCTCATCGCGGGGGTGGTGGTGGCCAGCTTCGCGGGCACCTACGGGATTTCCCGGCTGTTCAGGCTTCCGTCCGATACGGCCCTGCTGATCGCCACCGGGTTTTCCATCTGCGGCGCCTCGGCGATCGGCGCGATGGCGGCGGTGCGGCGGATCGGCCACCGGGACACGGTCCTCCCGGTCGCGCTCGTGACACTGTGCGGGACGCTGGCCATCGGTGTGCTCCCGCTGCTGGTCCATCCGCTGAAGCTGAGTACCGGGGCCTTTGGTGCGTGGACAGGTGCCTCGGTCCACGACGTCGGGCAGGTGGTGGCCACGGCGCAAACCGCGGGTCCGGCGGCACTGGCTCTCGCCGTCGTCGTTAAGCTCACCCGGGTGATTCTGCTGGCACCCATGGTGGCCATGGCCGGCACAGAACAGCGGATCCGGCACCGCCGCGAGGCAGGCAGCGCAGGCAGGCCAGCCGAAGGCAGGCCGCCAATAATCCCGCTGTTCGTGACCGGATTCATCGCGATGGTGGCGCTGCGTTCCAGCGGCTGGCTCTCCGCCGGGTGGCTGGAGGCCGCGGCCGGCCTGCAGGACGTCCTGCTGGGAGCTGCCCTGTTTGGCCTGGGCTCGGCGGTGCGCATCCGCACCCTGCTGCACACCGGGGCGCGCGCCGTGCTGGCCGCCCTCGCGGCGTGGCTGCTGATCGCGGTCCTGGGCCTGGCCGCCGCGCTGCTGATGGTGCCATAACGCGCATGGTTCAATAGCTGGGTGCCGAACCAGAATCTCCAGCGCAGCGAAGCGGCAGAGCGGTCCGCCCTGATCACCACCCACAGCTACGACGTCGCGCTCGACGTCCGCAGCGCACCGGATCCGGAGAAGCCCGGTTACACCAGCCGCAGCACCATCGCTTTTTCGGCGGCGCAGCCGGGAGCGTCCACGTTCCTGGACTTCATCGCGGGTGACGTGCACAGCGTGGTCCTCAACGGCGTGGAACTGCCGGTCGCGGACGTGCTGGACGGGGCACGGATCCGGCTGGACAACCTGCAGGCCGAGAACAGAGTGACCGTCACCGGCACTGCCCTCTACAGCAGCTCGGGCGAGGGCATGCACCGGTTCTTCGACCCGGCCGACGGCCAATGCTATCTCTACACCCAGTACGAGCCGGCCGATGCCCGCCGGGTCTTCGCGAACTTCGAACAACCCGACCTCAAGGCCAGGTTCACGTTCTCCGTCACCGCCCCGGCCGGCTGGGAGGTGGCCTCCAACGGCGCCGTGGCGGCGCGGCTGGCCCTGGCGGAGGACGCCGGGGCTACCCGCTGGGACTTCGTACCAACGCTGCCCATGTCCACGTACATCACCTCCGTGCTGGCCGGCCCCTACTTCAAGGCCGAGGACCACTGGAGCAGGACGGACGACGGCGGGACGCGCCTTGACGTGCCGCTGGCCCTTTACTGCCGGGCTTCCATGGCGCCCTCGTTCGACGCCGCCGAGCTGTTCAGGCTCACCAGGCAGGGGCTGGACTTCTTCAACGGGCTGTTTGACTACCCGTATCCGTGGGGCAAGTACGATCAGGCCTTCGTGCCCGAATACAACCTCGGGGCCATGGAGAACCCGGGCCTGGTCACGTTCACGGAAAACTACGTGTTCACCTCCCGGGCCGCCGATTCCCAGTACCAGGGGCGGGCGAACACCCTGCTGCACGAGATGGCGCACATGTGGTTCGGCGACCTCGTGACCATGCAGTGGTGGGACGACCTGTGGCTCAAGGAATCCTTCGCGGACTACATGGGCACCCTCGGCGTGGACCGCGCCACGGACTGGGACACCGCCTGGGTCAACTTCGCGAACAACCGCAAGGCTTGGGCCTACGTGCAGGACCAGTTGCCCACGACCCACCCGATCGTCGCCGACATCCCGGACCTCGAGGCGGCCAAGCAGAACTTCGACGGCATCACCTATGCGAAGGGAGCCTCCGTCCTCAAGCAGCTCGTGGCCTACGTCGGCTTCGACGCCTTCATTGCCGGCTCCCGGCAGTATTTCAGGGACCACGAGTATGGCAACACCACGCTGGCTGACCTCCTCGGCGCCCTGGCCGCTTCCTCCGGCCGCGACCTCACCACCTGGGCGAGGCGGTGGCTCCAGACATCCGGCATCTCAACGCTGAGCGCCGAACTGGAGACCGCTGAGGCGGCCGACGGCACCGCCATCCTCGAGCGGGTCACCCTGCTGCAGGACGCCCCCGATCCCGTCACCGGGCGGCAGGAGCCGCGCCCCCACCGGCTGCGGATCGGGCTGTACAACTTCGGCGACGACGGCACGCTGGCCCGCACTGATTCCGTGGAGACCGACCTGGCCGGCGGGGCCGAGGAAATAGTTCAGCTCGCCGGGAAGTCCCGGCCGGCCCTGCTGCTGGTCAATGACGAGGACCTGACATACGCCAAGGTCCGGCTCGACCCCGTCTCCGAGGGCACCGTCCGATCCTCGCTGGACCGGATCAGCGACCCCATGGCCCGCGCCCTGAGCTGGTCCGCGCTGTGGAATTCGGCCCGCGACGGCATCACGCCGGCTGCGCGGTATGTAGACGCTGTGCTCCGCTTCGCCGCCGCCGAGACCGGCATCGGCGTACTGCTGAACATCCTGGGCAACGCCACGCTGGCCATTGAGCAGTACGTTCCGGCCGTGGAGCGCGAAGCGCTGCGGAAGTCCTTTGCCGAGGGCGCGGCACGGGAACTGTATGCTGCGGAGCCGGGCTCGGACCAGCAGCTCGCCTGGGCCAGGACGCTTGCCGCGGTCAGCAGGACCGAGGGCGGCCAGGCGGCACTGGTCCGCGGCCTGCTGGACGGCAGTGCGCGGGTGCCCGGACTGGCTGTGGACGCGGAGCTCCGCTGGAGCCTGCGGCACGCGCTGGCGGCCCTTGGCCTGGCCACGGTGCAGGAGCTCGACGCGGAACTGGCCGGGGACACCACGGCGTCCGGCCGGGCGGGCCATGCCACGGCGCTGGCCGCCCGGCCTGAACCGGCGGTGAAGGCGGCGGCCTGGGACGCCGCAGTGCGCGGGAAGGAGCTTTCCAACCAGCTGCTCAGCGCCACCATCGCCGGGTTCAACACCGCATCCGTAGAACTCCTGGACCCGTTCGTGGAACCGTACTTCGAGTGCCTGGAAACGGTGTGGGCGGAGCGGAGCATCGAAATCGCCAGCCGGATCGTCCGCGGACTCTACCCGGGCGTCCAGGATCTGGGCACGGCCGGAAACCCGGAGGACCACCCCGTGCTGGCCCGCACCGACCGCTGGCTCGCAGAGCACCCGGACGCGCCGCGTGCCCTGCGGCGGATCATCGTCGAACAGCGGAGCCAGCTGCACCGGTCGCTGGCCGCCCAGGCAGTGTCGGCGTAGGAACACCATCGACTGCTCCGTAGACACCCTTCAGACCCGTCAGAAGGGCCGGTGGGGAGCACTCGATGGGGCTCAGGGCACCCGGTGCAGCCAAGCGTCCGTGCCGAACTTTGACGCGACACGGTCACGGGCTGTCGCAAGCTCCTGGTCCGTGATCTCCGACGGGGTGGCCCCGTAGCGTTCGGCGAAGACCTCCATCATGGCCGACACAATTTCCGCGCGGGCCAGGCCGGTCTGGCGGCGCAGCGGGTCCACGCGCTTCTTGGCGCTGGTGGTTCCCTTGTCCGAGAGCTTCTCCTTGCCGATCCGGAGCACGTCCACCATCTTGTCGGCGTCGATGTCGTAGCTCATGGTCACGTGGTGGAGCATGCCGCCGTTGGCGAGCCGCTTCTGGGCCGCGCCGCCGATCTTGCCCTGGCCGGTGGCGATGTCGTTGAGCGGGACGTAGAAGGCGTCGATGCCGAGCTTCTTCAGGGCCGCCATGACCCAGGCGTCGAGGAACGCGTAGGAGTCGGCGAAGCTGATGCCGTCCACGAGGGTCTGCGGCAGGTAGAGCGAGTATGTGATGCAGTTGCCCGCCTCCATGAACATCGCTCCGCCGCCGCTGATGCGCCGCACCACCGTGATGCCGTGCCGGGACACGCCGTCGGGATGCACCTCGTTGCGGTAGGACTGGAAGCTGCCGATCACCACCGACGGTTCCTCCCAGTCCCAGAAGCGGATGGTGGGGTTGCGGCGGCCGGCGCCAACCTCCTCGGTGAGCACCTCGTCCAGCGCCACATTCAGGTGTGTGGGCAGCACGCTGGGCGCGATGATGTTCCAGTGGTGGTCCGTCCAGGCGGTGGCCTTGGCCAGCGCCCTGCGGACGGCGACGGCCACGGCGTCGGCCGAGAACCCGAACAGCACCGTGTCCTCCGGAAGTGAGGCCTCCACAGCGGCGGCGATCTCGGCCGCCGTCGAACTTTCCGGCAGCCCCTTCAAGGCTCCGTTGATGGCCAGGAGGGCCTCGTCCGGTTCCAGGAAGAAATCGCCGCTCAGGGAGACGTCCGTGAAGGCGCCGTCCTCGACGTCCAGGTCCACCACCACGAGCTTGCCGCCCGGGACCTTGTACTCACCGTGCAGCCGCGGGGCCGCCTCCTCTATCGCAGAACCAGGTGTGGCAGTCATGCCTTCCATCCTGCCCCACAAACGCGAAAAGCCCGCACCGTTGCCGGTGCGGGCTTTCCAAAGAACCTTGGGGAGAAGTGAATTACTTCTTGCCGCCGAAGCCCTTGAAGCGAGCGTTGAAGCGCTCGACGCGGCCAGCGGAGTCCATGATGCGCTGTTTGCCCGTGTAGAACGGGTGGGACTCGGAGGAGATTTCGACGTCGATGACCGGGTAGGTGTTGCCGTCTTCCCACTCGATGGTCTTCGAAGAAGACACGGTGGAGCGGGTCAGGAACTTCGTGCCGGAGGCCAGGTCGTTGAAAACAACAGCTTCGTACTTCGGGTGGATATCAGACTTCATAATGGGACCTTTTGTTCACGCAGCTGGATTTTGCCAGTTGCCAGGTATGAATGGGATGGCTTCCGTCCGCGCTTCGGCCAGCCGCGAGGCCGGTGAAAAACACACGGGAACCAGCTGTCAATCATAGCGGATCGCGGCGGAACTAACGAACCCGCCCTACCGGCCGATTCAGTCCCGCGGCCGCAGCTCCCAGAAGGCGACGGCGGACGCCGCCGCAACGTTCAGAGAGTCCACACCCGCCCGCATCGGGATCTTCACGGCGAGGTCGACGGCGGCAAGCGTGTCCGCGCTCAGGCCGGCACCTTCCGTGCCTAGCACCAGGGCGAGCCGCTCCGGGTTTCCTGCCGCCAGTGCGTCCAGGTCCATGGCATCGTCGGTGAGTTCCATGGCCGCCACCGTGAAGCCCTGCTCCTTGAGGACGGTGAGGTCCTGCGGCCAGCTTTCCAGCCTGGCCCACGGCACCTGGAAGACGGTGCCCATGCTGACCCGGACGCTGCGGCGGTACAGCGGATCGCCGCAGCGGGGCGAGACCAGGACGGCGTCGACGTCCAGCGCCGCCGCCGACCGGAAGATGGCGCCAACGTTGGTGTGGTCCACGATGTCCTCCAGGACCGCCACGCGCCGGGCTCCGGCCAGCAGTTCCGGCAGCGGGACCGGGGCCGGGCGGTGCATGGCCGCCATGGCTCCGCGGTGGAGGTGGAAGCCGGTGATTTCCTCCAGGAGTCCGGCGCTGCCGATGTATGCCGGCACGTCGGGGTACTGCTCGAAGATGTCCGCGAGGTCCGCAACCCACTTTTCGGCGAGGAAGAAGGACCGCGGCCGGTGCCCGGCGGCGAGGGCGCGCCGCAGGACGCGGGAGGATTCGGCGATGTACATGCCCTCGGCGGGCTCGCGGAGCTTCCGCAGGTGCACGTCCGTCAGCTGGGTGTAGTCCGCGACGCGCGGATCGGCAGCCGACTCGAGATAGTGGAAAGTCACCGGGCAGTCATCTCAGTCATTACTTGAGCAGGTTCGCGACAAGGAAGCCGAGCGCCACCAGGCCGAGGGCAAAGATAACGCCGCGCAGCACGGGCGGCGACAGGCGGCGGCCGACCTTGGCGCCGACGAGGCCGCCGATGAGGGAGCTGACGGCGATGATGGCCACCACCGCCCAGTTGATCCGGTCGAAGGCAAATAGCAGATAGGACGCGGCCGCGATCAGGTTCACACCCAGCACCAGGACGTTCTTCATGGCGTTGGCGTTCTGGATGGTGCCCGTCATGAACACGCCGAGGATGCCCACCAGCAGGATTCCCTGCGCCGCGACGAAGTAGCCGCCGTACACGCCGGCCAGGAAGACGAGGACCACCAGCAATAGGCCGTGGTGCTTGTCCCGCAGGGCGTGCTCGGGGTTTTCCTCACGGGTCCGCACCCACTGCTGGAGCCGGGGCTGGAACACCACCATCAGCAGGGCCAGGACAATCAGCACCGGCGCCGCGTAGTGGAAGACCTTCTCCGGCAGGTGAAGCAAGAGCCAGGCGCCGCTGATGCCGCCCAGCAGGGACGCCGGGAGCAGCCGCAGGAGCTGCCGGCCGCGGCCCTTCAGCTCCCGGCGGTAACCCCACGCCCCGGCCGCGCCGCCGGCGACCAGGCCCATGGCGTTGCTCATGGATGCCGTCACCGGCGCGATGCCCAGGGCGATCAGCACCGGGAATGTGACCAGGGTTCCGGACCCGACGACGCTGTTGATGGTGCCGGCCCAGAGGCCGGCGAAGAACACAAGGATGCCGCTGAAAAACTCCACGCTGTGCCGGCTGCCCCGTTAGCGGCGGGCGGTTGCCGTGTAACGGCCGGCGTTCACCGAAACGTCCAGGGGCAGGCCGAACGTCTCGCTCAGGTTGCCCGAGGTGAGGACCTCGTCAACCGGCCCGGCCGACACCACTTCGCCGTCGCGCATGAGCATGGCGTGGGTGAAGCCGGGGGGTACTTCCTCGAGGTGGTGGGTGACCAGTACGATCGCCGGCGCGTCCTCATCCAGGGCCAGCTGGCTGAGACGGTGCACCAGGTCTTCGCGCCCGCCGAGGTCCAGGCCGGCGGCGGGCTCGTCGAGCAGCAGCAGTTCCGGGTCGGTCATGAGGGCCCGGGCGATCTGCACGCGCTTGCGTTCACCCTCGGAAAGCGTGGAGAACTTGCGGTTCAGCAGCGGGCCCATCCCCCAGTCGTTCAGGAGGGCGAAGGCACGGCGCTCGTCGTCCTTCTCGTAGCCTTCGCGCCAGCGGCCGGTCACACCGTAGGCCGCGGTGACGACGACGTTGAGCACTTTCTCGTACTCGGGGATCTGGTTGGCCAGGGCAGCAGAGGAGAGGCCGATCCGTGGCCGCAGCTCGAAGACGTCCACCTTTCCGAGACTTTCATCCAGGATGCCTGCGATGCCGCTGGTGGGGTGGAGGCGTGCCGCGGCGATCTGCAGCAGAGTGGTCTTGCCGGCGCCGTTGGGGCCCAGAATGACCCACCGTTCGCCCTCCCTGACCTGCCAGTCCACCTTGCTCAGGAGCGTCTTGGCTCCGCGCACAACGCTGACGGCGGCCATTTCAAGAACATCACTCATAGAAGTAGACACTAGGACAAAACACGGTGGGACTGATAACCGGTAACGCCGGCCGTCGGGCCGCCATCTTCATTTATGACAATATATGCGTATGAACGCAGATAAGCATCCTTGCAGGCTCGACGTCGACAGCCAGTACGTGGAGCTCGCGGTGGAGATTTTCGCCATGCTGGCAGACGCCACCAGGGTGCGGATTATCCTGGCCCTGCGGGAGGGTGAGATGGCCGTGGGCACCCTGGCCGAAGTGGTCGGAAAGTCGCCGGCGGCCGTGTCCCAGCACCTGGCCAAGATGCGCCTGGCACGCATGGTGTCCACCCGCCAGGACGGAACCAGGGTCCTCTACCGGCTAGAAAACGAGCACGCACGCCAGCTCGTCGCGGATGCGATCTTCCAGGCCGAGCATGCGCTAGGCGGGCAGCCGGCCCATCACCGCATGGGAGCAGCATCGTGACCGACCGGAGTGTGACCGACCGGAGTGTGAATGACCGGACTCCGAGCGACCGGACTGGGAGTGAGGGGACAGTGGCGCACAGTGTGCATCATCACCCCGAGCACGGGCACGACCACCCGCATGGCCACGCAGGCGATCATGGCCACACGCACGGACTCGATCACTCACACGGGCTCGATCACTCACACGGCCACGACCACGGCCACACGCATCACAAGGGCCTAGGCTGGCTTTTCGAGCTCTTCGTCCCGCACACTCATGACGCCGCCGACTCGGTCGATGACGCTCTCGAGGCCAGCGAGCAGGGCATCGGGGCGCTGAAGATCAGCTTGTTCATGCTCCTCGGGACCACTGTCCTGCAGTTCCTCGTGGTCCTGGTGAGCGGTTCGGTGGCGTTGCTGGCTGACACCATCCACAACTTCTCGGACGCCCTGACCGCCGTTCCGCTGTGGATCGCCTTCATCCTCGGCCGCCGCGCGGCCACCCGCCGCTACACCTACGGCTTCGGCAGGGCCGAGGATCTGGCAGGACTGTTCATCGTGGCCGTCGTTGCTCTTTCGGCCGTACTGGCTGCCTGGCAGTCGGTGGACCGGCTCATCCACCCGCAGTCGCTGCAGAACCTGGGCTGGGTCATGGGCGCCGGGCTGATCGGCTTCGCCGGAAACGAGGCAGTGGCGATTTACCGCATCAGGATCGGACGCCGGATAGGCTCGGCTGCGCTGGTGGCCGACGGCGTCCACGCGCGAATGGATGGCTTTACCTCACTGGCCGTGGTGCTTGGCGCGGGCGGCGTCATGCTCGGCTTCCCGCTGGCGGACCCCATCGTTGGCCTGCTGATCTCGGCGGCCATCATCGTCCTGCTGTGGGGAACCGTCCGCAGCATCGGGCGCCGGCTGATGGACGGAATCGAGCCGGAACTCGTGGACCGCGCCCGCCGCACCCTTGACGGCACACCCGGAGTCGTTGATGTGAAACGCGTGCAGTTGCGGTGGGTAGGGCACCGCCTTCAGGGTGCGGCGACCATCGCCCTCGACGGCGGAGCCAGCCTTCTGCTGGCTGAACAGACCGTGCACGAGGCCGGGCACCGGCTCCGCCACGCCCTGCCCAAGCTCGCCGAGATGACTCTCACCCCGGTGCCCGCGTCAACCGGACCTGTGTCAGCCCGATCAGTGCCCGCCCGACCAGGGTCAGCCTGACCGCCCCCTGCCCCGGTAGCGCCGGACGGCGTCGGCGTTTCCGCACCGGGCCGAGCAGTACGCACGGTTTCCGCCGCGGCTCGTGTCGGCAAACACGCGGTTGCAGTCCCGCCACCCGCACACGCAGTTCATCTTGGCTTGCGGGCGTGATTCGGGGCGAGCGGAACAGGTGACTCGCCAGGAGGTCCTGCAGTGCACCGCCGTCCCACGGGCCGTCGGCGAGCATGTTGACCAAGGATTCCGCCAGCCGCACTCCGTGCATATTGTCATGGTTGAACTGCATAGACCCATGACATCAAAGTTGATGTGTGGAGTTTTCCACGACGAGCACCTGCCCGAGGGGACCACGCAACTTGACCAGCACCGCCGAAGCAACCCGTTCCACCCAGCGCCGAATCGTGCGGACCCTGTCGGTCGCGCAGATCTTCTCCGGCCTGGGCAACGGCTCAACCCTGGCCCTGGGCTCCATCCTGGCCGTTGACCTGTCCGGCTCCGAGGCATGGGCGGGGTCCGTCAACACCGCCCTCACGCTGGGCACCGCGGCTACGGCGATTCCGCTCTCGCGGCTGGCCCTGCAGCGGGGCCGCCGCGTGGCTCTGACCACCGGCCTGGCCGCGGCGATCGCCGGCACGTTCCTGATGGTGACCGCAGTGACTCTGCAACTGTTCGTGGTCCTGCTGGCCGGATCCTTCCTCGTCGGCCTGGCTTCGGCGGTCAACCTGCAGGCCCGCTTCGCTGCGACGGACCTGGCCGAGCCGGCCCACCGGGGACGGGACCTGTCCCTGGTGGTGTGGGCGATCACCATCGGTGCCGTCGCGGGGCCCAATATGGTTTCCCCGGGAGCGGTTCTGGCCGGCTGGCTGGACATTCCGCCTGCTGCCGGCCCCTTCCTGATCTCCGCGCTGGGGATGGTGGTGGGCGCGGCCATCGTGGCACTGTCGCTGCACCCGGACCCGCTCTTGACCCGCCGCGCCCTCGACCGGGTGGACCTTGCACCTGCTGCGAAGCTTTCCGGCTCCTGGCAGGAAGGATGGCGGATCGTCAGGCAGCACCCTACAGCCCGCGGAGCCGTGGTCGCAGTCGTTGCGGCCCACGCGGTAATGGTCGCCGTGATGTCCATGACACCGCTGCACATGCAGCACCACGCCGGACACGATGCGGGCAGCACTGACACCATCGCACTGATCGGCCTGACGATCTCCCTGCACATCGCGGGCATGTACGCCCTGTCGCCGTTGATGGGCGTCCTCACCGACCGCCTCGGGCCGCGCACCACTGCGCTCGCAGGCCTGCTCACCTTGCTCGCGGCTGTGGCACTGACCGGACTGGTGTCCCAGAACATGGGCTCGGTCACAGTCGGCCTGATCCTTCTCGGACTGGGGTGGTCGGCAACCACCGTTGCCGGTTCCACCCTGCTGATCGCGTCGCTCACACCTGCTGAACGTGTCCCGGTGCAGGGGTTCTCGGACGCCACGATGTCCCTGGCCGGGGCAGTGGGAAGCGCGGCAGCAGGGCCCATCATGGGCCTGACCGGCTACTCCGGCGTAAGTGCCCTGGCGGCCGCGGTGGTCGCCGCCGCAGCCGCGGCGCTGCTACGCCTGCGCGTCCAGGGCTGAGGGATCAGAAACCCGCAAACTGCTTGGGGTCCGGCCGGTGCGCGCTGCGGAACGATTCTTCGCCGTGCCGTGCCGGGCAGAACCGTGCTTGGCAGTGCCGTGCCGGGCTGCGTCGGTGAACACCGCCACCGCCGCTACCACCAGAGCCACTCCGAAGGAAGCCGCGACGTCGGTGAGCCAGTGATAGCCCAAATACAGCCTGCTTAAGCCAACCAGCGCCGTGACTGCAAAGGCGGCGGAGAACCCGAGTGCCGCCGTCGTACGCGTCCCCGACCGTGACAGGACCAGGTAGGCGAGCACAACAGTGAACACGCCTATGCCTACGGTGTGGCCCGAGGGGAAGGAGAGGGCGTCGTCCGGTCCGAGCAGGAAATCGGAGGTGGGCGGGCGCGAACGGGCCACGAATTGCTTGATGAGGGTTGTCAGCACAACGGCCAGCACCATGGCACCCATCAGCACGGCCGGACGCCACAGTTCCTTCTTCCACAGCGCCCACGCCAGGGCAAACACCCCGCCGATGACGGTCAGTGCTTCCGGCGATGTCACGGTGGTCAGCGCCGCCAGGAGCACGGTGGCCGGGGGATTCCGGGAATCCACCATCAGGCTGTGCACGGGACCATCCAGCGCTGCAAGCCCCGAATCCGACTGGACGGCAGCGAACATGAGCCAGAAAACAGCGTCACCGGCCACCAGGAGAGCCCCGGCCCAGCAGAAAAGGACCTGCTGCGACGCTCTCAGCAGGGGCGCCGGGCGCAGACGCGCTATCAGGGCAAAGAGCATCGGGCCATTCTGCCGGACCGGCCTCCGGGTTGGCCGGACGTTTGCTGGGAACCGGCTGGGGGCAGCTGCTGTGGTGCCATGGCTGATCCCGCGCAACGGTTTCGGGCGGCGGCGCAGCGCTGGCTAAGATTGCAGCCATGACTTCGAACGTGACTGCGGTCAGCTATGGCCTGAAACTCTCCCCCTCGGAACCGGAAATCCTGCGGTCACTGCTGGCGGGCTCCGGCGCCACCTTCGGAGAAGCCTCCAGCGCCGGGAACGGACGCTTCGACGTCTGCACCGTGGACTTTTCCGTACCCTCGGGCTCCGCTGCGGACCTCGCCGGCCTGCGGCACGCGATCGCCGTCGCGAAGGAGAACGCGGAGCGGACCGGCGTAGACACTGCCATCGTTCCTGCCGAGCTGCGGAACGCCGAGCGCAAGCTGCTGATCATGGACGTCGACTCCACCCTGATCCAGCAGGAGGTCATCGAACTCCTTGCCGCCTACGCCGGAAAGCGGGACGAAGTCGCGGCCGTCACAGAAGCTGCCATGCGCGGTGAGCTCGACTTCGCGCAAAGCCTGCACGCCCGGGTGGCTGTCCTCGCGGGGCTGCCGGCCGCCGTCGTCGACTCGGTCCGCGCGGAAGTGAAGCTAAGCGAGGGTGCCGCCGAACTGGTGGCCGCGTTCAAGGCCGCAGGCCATGCCGTGGCCGTGGTGTCCGGCGGATTCAACCAGATCCTCCGCCCCATCGCCGAGGAGCTCGGCATGGACTACTGGATCGCCAACGAGCTGGAGATCGTGGACGGTGCCCTGACCGGCAAGGTCCTCGGCGCCGTGATCGACCGTGCCGCCAAGGAAAAGTACCTCCGCGAATGGTCGGCCGCCGAGGGCATCGCGTTGGAGCACACCATCGCGGTGGGCGACGGCGCCAACGATCTTGACATGCTCGGCGCCGCGGGCGTCGGCGTGGCCTTCAACGCCAAGCCGGCCGTCCGCGCCGTGGCTGACGCCGCCATCAACATGCCGTACCTCGACGCGGTGCGGCACATCGCCGGCGTCTGAACAGTCTGAACTCGAGCGGCCAGAACTGGAAACCCGAGCGGAGCCAGTGGCCCGACGGCGGGCCTGATTTGACGCACCTAGAAGCCCGACGGCGGCGTGAACTGGCTTGCGGTGAACACGGCACCGCCGGGATCGCGGACCAGGGCGGTCCGGGTCCACATGGTGTCATCCTGCCCCAGGACGTGGCCGCCTAGGCGCTCGGTCTCCTGCACCGCCCGGTCCCGGTCCGCCACGGTGAAGGTGACATGCCAGTGCGGCCGCTCCCCTGCGGCGACCGGAGCGAGCCAGCCCACGGCGTCCGCGAAGCCGCCCGGCACCATGTCCCCGGACTGCCGGGCCCGGATCCCAGGGTCGACGGTGGCTTCCAGATGGTCGCCGTAGCCGGGGCGGCGGATCATGATGCCGAAGTCGAGATGGTCGAACTCCCAACCGAAAGCCCTGGCGTAGAAGTCCGCGGCGGCCTCCGTGTCCGCAGTGTGGAGGTCGCTGAAGTTCCAGCCTCCCGGCAGGTTGACGGACTGGGCGCCCGGCCGCTCCCCCGGCTGCCAGATGCGGAACTCGGCACCTTCGGGGTCGGCGAGCGATGCCCGGACGCCGCCCACGCCGGTATCGGCGGGAGCTGACTTCAGGGTAGCCCCGGCCGACAGTAGGTGCCGCACGGCCGCCTCTGCATCGTCAACCGCGATGTACGTGTTCCATGCGGGCACGCCGTGGGGACCGGCGCCCAAGCCGGTGATGGCGCCCGCCTCCTGGCCGCCCAGCCGGGCGATCACATAACTGCCAGTATCTCCGGGAGGCGCCGTACCGCCGTCGAACTCCCACCCGAGCAGTCCCCCGTAGAACGCCCGGGCCGCTTCAACATCGGGCTGCTGGCTGTCCACCCAACACGGCACGCCGGCCGGATAGGTCCGTTTCTGTACTCCCGCGTCCTCTGCCATGGCTACGACCCTAGGCGCGATGGGGCGTCCGGACAACGCCTGCGCGGGCGTGGCTTCAGTCCAGGATGGGAGCGAAATGCCGAGCTGGGCACGAAGACCCAGCGACGGTGAGGCTGCAGGCACGGCGAAGACCAGGCACGCCGAAGGCCCGGCGCTGCTGCGCCGGGCCTTCGGGGTGCATGCACCGCGTCTGAAGCCCGCGGAGCCAAAAGCCGGGGTGGCTAGCCGGCGTTCTTGCCGAAGTAGTCAGCGCCGCCGGCGTATTCCGTGTGGCCGGACTCGACGTCGGCGGTGGCCATGCTGGCAACCACCGCGGCGAATTCCTCCACGGAGTACAGCTTGCCGGCCTCGGCACGGCGGGCCTCGATGGCGCCCGGGTTTGAGCGGTCCAGCAGCGTGGCGGTGACGGTGCCTTCGATCATGTCGCCGGATACGACCACCAAGGAGATGCCCTTGTCCGCCAGGTTCGGCAGCAGTTCGCGCAGGGCGTCCTCGCCGGCACGCTTGCTGCGGGCCACGGGCTCGTACTCGGGCATGGTGGCCACCGAGTTGATGAAGTGGGCCTGGTGGCTGGTCACGAAGACCACGCGGGAGCCTTCCTTCATGAGCGGCACGGCGGCGTTGAGCATGTTGACCTGGGCGTCGCGGTTGAGCTTGAGGGCGTAGCCCTCCTCCATGCCGGATTCCATGCCGCCCGAGGCGTTGAGGACCAGCACGTCGAGCGAGCCGAAGTTTTCCATGGCGGCGCTGGCCAGCGCCTGCACGCCTTCGAGGGTGGTCAGGTCCGCGCCCACGGCGACGGCACGGCCGCCGTCGGCCTCGATCCCGGCCACCACCTTGTTGGCGCGCGGCGCCTTCTGGCGGTAGTTAACGACGACGGCGGCGCCCTCGCCCGCGAGGATCTTGGCAACTTCGGCGCCGATGCCGCGCGAAGAACCGGTGACGATGGCTGTCTTGTTGTCCAGCTGTCCCATGTGGGCTCCCTTGTCTCAATTTGTTCAAAACGTCTAATTGCTGATGGCCTGAAGTCCATCATGCCAGCGGGGACGCCGGTTTCCTTTGTGGGAACACCACAAAGAACCGGCGGTCTCCGCGTGGGCAAAGTTGTGCCGGCGCCGCGCCCGGTGCCGGTGCCGGTGCCGGTGGGGCCTAGTGCCCCATGCCGAGGCCGCCGTCGACGGGAATGACGGCGCCGGAAATGTAGGCAGCCTCGTCACTGGCGATCCAGCGCACCACATTGGCCACCTCGGAGGCTTCGGCGAAGCGGCCGGCGGGGATACCGGACAGGTAATCCTTCTGGGTTGCCTCCGGCAGTTCGGCCGTCATGTCCGTGTTGATGAAGCCGGGAGCCACTACGTTCGCCGTGATTCCGCGCGATCCGAGCTCGCGGGTCAGGGAGCGGGCCATGCCCACGAGCCCGGCCTTGGAGGCGGAGTAGTTGATCTGGCCCGGCGCGCCGTACAGGCCCGAAACTGAGGAGATGAGCACCACGCGGCCCCGGCGCAGGCGGATCATGCCCTTGGAGGCCCGCTTGATGACGCGGAACGCTCCGGTCAGGTTGGTGTCGATGACGGAGGTGAAGTCGTCCTCGCTCATGCGCAGCAGCAGCGTGTCCTTCGTGATCCCGGCGTTGGCCACCAGCACCTCGACCGGGCCGTGGGCGGCCTCAACCTCGGCGAACGCGGCGTCAATGGAGGCCTCGTCGGTCACGTCGGCCTTGACCCCCAGGACACCCTCCGGCAGCTTCGATTCGCTGCGGTAGGTCACGGCCACCTTGTCGCCGTTGGCCAGGAATGCCTCAGCAATGGCGAGGCCGATGCCGCGGTTTCCGCCGGTGATGAGGACGCTGCGGGCCGCGGTTGCTGCTTCAGACATGTGTGCTCCGGATTTCCGCGGAGCATGGCTCCGCTGTGGTGGCTGGAATTTTGACTGCCTCCGATCTTATCGCCCGATTGGGAGCCAACTTCGGATGGTGAGAGAATTGGGGTAGCCATTGGAGCGTGATGAGACAGTCGTGATACCTGAACCCCAACCCGGACAGCAGACGCCCGGGAAGCGTGACGCAGCCGCCGGCCATCCGGAAGTAATCAGCATCACGGACGCCGCCGCGGCGCATTCCGAAGACATGCGGGAGCGCATGATCAAGTACGCCCTCGCCATGGGTATCCGCATGGTGTGCCTGATTCTGATCTTCGTGGTGGACGGCTGGTTCAAGCTGGTCGCTGTGGCGGGCGCGGTATTTCTTCCGTGGATCGCTGTGGTGATCGCCAACGGTTCGGACAAGGCGGAGATCCACAGCGACGCGCTGCTCGATTACACGCCGTACGCTGAGCTGGGCACTGCCGAGGAGTCCGGGACTGCGGAAAGCGCCGACATGGCCGACGAGCCGACGGTGCTCCAGGGCGAACTCATTGCTGACGACGAAGAAGACGACGACGGCCGGGGACAGAAAGCTTCATGAACATTTTCAACCTGGGTGACGGCAGCGGCGAGCCTGCCGGCCCGGCATCCGCGGCCACGTGCTCCCGCAAAGCCTGCCGGGCCGATGCGTCCTGGCAGCTGCTCTGGAACAATCCCAAGATCCACACGCCCGAACGCCGCAAGGTATGGCTGGCGTGCGGTGACCACAAGGCCTGGCTGGAGGACTACCTGCAGACGCGCGGGCTCTGGAAGGAAACCGTGCCGCTGGAGGCCGCCGGAACAGGCAGGAACAGCTGAATGTACAAGTTCCTGTTTTCCAGCAAGTGGCTGGGTTACCTCCTGCTGGCCGCGATCTTCGCCACCGGCTGCGTGTTCCTGGGCCGCTGGCAGATGGACCGCCGGGCTGAGACGCTGGCGGAAATCCAGCGTGTCACGTCCAACTACTCCGCCCCTCCCATCACGTTCGCGCAGGCCCGCGAAGAGTTCAACCAGCTGGAGCCTTCAAAGGAATGGACCCAGGTTAAGCTCGAGGGTACCTACGACGTCGACGGGCAGCGGATTGTGCGTAACCGGCCACTTAACGGGCAGCCTGGCTATGAAGTGGTGGTGCCGTTCAAGCTCGTGTCCGGCGAGACCGTGGTGATTGACCGCGGCTGGCTGCCGATCGGCAACAAGACCCCCGGCCGGCCGGACTCCATTCCGGCCCCGCCGTCCGGAAAGATCACGGCCGTGGTGCGCCTCAAACACGGCGAACCGACGCTGCAACGCGGCGCGCCGGAAGGCCAGCTGGCCTCCATTGACCTGCCGACCTACGCCGCCGAGCTCGGCTATCCGCTGCTGACCGGAGCCTACGGGCAGCTCGCCTCGGAGACGCCGCCGGTGGCGGACATGCCGCAGCCGTTCCCCGTGCCCTCGGTTGACGAGGGGACGCACCTGTCCTACTCACTGCAGTGGTTCGCCTTCGGCATCCTCATGTTCGTGGGCTTTGGGTACGCGGCCCGGCAGCAGGCGCGCAACGCCGCCATGGATGCCGAGGACGCGGAAGCGCTGGATGGCGAGCCTGCGCTCACCGCCGCGGGAGCCCGCCGTCGTCCGCCGGCACCACGGAAGCGCAAGCGTCCGACGGCGGAAGAAGAGGAAGACGCGATCCTGGATGCCCAGGGCTACTGACGACAGGAGCACTGACATGCTTGCCGACCCGGTAGCCAACGTGCGCCGTGCCCTCACCGCAGCAGGCGCCCGCGACACCGTCACGGTTCTGCCCGGTGCAGTTCCGACGGCGGCCGCCGCTGCTGACGCGCTCGGCTGCGACGTCGCGGCCATCACCAACAGCCTGGTGTTTGAAGTGGACGGCACTCCCCTGCTGATCCTCGCCAGCGGCGCCGCGAAAGTGGACGTCCGGCTGGTCGCTTCCCAGCTGGGCACCGGGCGGATCCGCCGGGCGGCACCGGACTTCGTGCTGCACCACACGGGCCAGGAAGTCGGCGGGGTTGCACCGGTAGGGCATCCCGCCAAGATCCGCACCCTGCTGGATGCCTCGCTCCAGGAGCATTCGACACTTTGGGCCGGGGCGGGCGACCACCACTCCATGTTCTCGATCAGCTACGGGGAACTGCAACGTATTACTGACGCCCACGCGCTTCGGGTGCGCTGACTGCTTTCCGTGCGCTGACCTACGGTTTCCCCGGACTCAGACGTGCAGGGTGGGCCGGTAGATGAGCTGTTGGGTGTGGCCGTCGAGTGTCCGGCTCTCGATCAGTTCGAGGTCAAAGTCTGCGGCACCCTGGAAGATCGGTTCTTGTCCGGTCTGGCCGGTGATCACTGGGAAGACGGTCACCTGGACGCGGTCCACCAGACCGGCGGCCATCAGTGCCCGGTTCATCGACAGGCTGCCGTGGGAGCGCAGCGGCACATCTGACTTCTCCTTGAGCCGGGCGACGACGTCGACGGCGTCGCCACTCACGACAGCTGCGGGCCGGCCAGTCGAGCGGTTCCTGCAGCGTTCGCGACACCACCGTTGCCGGCAGGTTCGTCATGTGCGTGACCCAGGGGTCACGGACCTCGGAGCCCTCGCTGCTGGAGGCCAGCATCCGCGCGAAGGCCCGATACGTATTGGCGCCAAAGACCATCCGCTGCTGCTCCCCATAGAAGGCGACGCGGTGTTCCAGCAGTTCGGGACCCTGCTTGCCCCAGTAGCCGCCCCAGTTGCCGCGGTTCGAGCCGAAGCCGTCGAGGCTGGAAAAGACGTCGAAGGTGTAGGTGGCGCTCATGCTGTTCTCCTCGAGTTCGGCATCGGGTTTGGGAATGCAGATGTCACAGCGGGAAGAGCTTAGCCACCGAAGCGGAGGATGACCACAGGGCTGATCAGTGCCGACGTGGGGGTATTCTGGAGCCAGTGATTTTTCATTCTTCTCGCTAGCCCGCAGCAGCTGCCCTCCGGCGGCAGCGCTCCCTCGCTCCTTCATGGAGCGGTGATTCGGTGTGTCCGCTGAGGGAACTCGACGACGAGTTCCCTGTGCGACGTACACATCCGCATCATCCTTGGAGATCACTTGAGCACTTCATCCATTCTTCGTTCTACTGCCGTTCCCGGCCGGGACGGACTTCGCCCCGAGTGCAGCAACTGCTTCGCGCTGTGCTGCACCGCCTTTGGCTTTTCCCGATCCGCGGACTTTGCCATAGACAAGCCGGCGGGTACGCCGTGCCCCAATCTCGGCGCTGACTTCTCCTGCGGCATCCACGACCGGCTGCGCCCCCGCGGCTTCCGCGGGTGCACCGTTTTCGACTGCTTCGGCGCGGGCCAGGCTGTGTCGCAAGGACTGTTCGGTGGCCTCAGCTGGCGCGATCAGCCGGACAGCAGGTCCGCCATGTTCGCGGCCTTCAAAGTCATGCGACAGCTCCATGAGATGCTCTGGTATCTGGCCGAGGCGCAGGACCGCGCCTTCGACGCCGAGACCGGGAACGATGTACTGGAGCTTAGTCTCGCCATCGGCAAGGTCGCAGATGGGACAGTGCATGAAGTGCTGGCCCTTGACGTGGGAGCACTGCACGACCGGGTGCGCCAGGTGCTGAGGGACGTCAGCGAGGAAGGCCGGGCCGCTTACTTTGCGTCCGTTGACCAGCTGGATCGAAGGCTGCAGCCGGGGGCGGACCTGGCGGGCAGTGACCTCCGGCCGCTACGACTCTGCGGCGCCGACCTTCGCGGCGCCTGCCTCATCGCGGCAGACCTGCGCGGCTCCGACCTTACGGCGGTGGACCTCCTGGGCGCGGATCTCAGGGATGCGCGGCTGGAGGGCGCCGACCTTAGGGGTGCCTTGTACCTAACGCAGCCACAGCTCAACAGCGCGCGTGGCAGTCTCGACACCAGGCTGCCCGGCGGCCTTGAGGTCCCGGGGCACTGGCACGCCAGCCAGAACCGCGGTGAAACCAGGCCAGCGTGATGAGGTCCGGATAGTCATCGTTCCAGAGGTCCTCAAGTCCGTCGGGCAGCAGCATGGGCTCCGGGTTGAGGGCTTCCGCGGAGCCTCGGCGTGGCCGGGCAGGTTGACGATGACGGCTTGAGTCCCCTGTTCCGCCGTCGCCCGTTCGCCTCGATCACTGCCGTGGTACGGCGCAAACCCACCGCCTCGATCTCTGCCGTGGTGCGGCGCAACCCCACCGACCCGATGCCGCATTATCGAAGGCCAGACTTTACAGGCACTGAGTGCTGGCCGCCGGTTCATTCGTGTTGGGGGCGTGAGTGGAAGTAGTTGTTGCGGCGGGGTTTTCGTTGGGGGTCGAGTTCTGGTGGGGGTTTGAACCAGGGCACCTGGTTGGTGATTTGGATGGTCCAGTGTTCTTTGTGGATGAGGTGGTGGTGATGGCTGCAGAGCAGGACGCCGTTGCCGGTGCTGGTGGGTCCGCCGCGTGACCAGTAGGTGATGTGGTGGGCTTCGCACCAGGCTGCGGGGATGGTGCAGCCGGGGAACGCGCAGCCTTGATCGCGGGCGGTGATGGCCTTGCGGATGTGGGGCGGGAAGACGCGGGAGGCGCGGCCGATGTCCAGGATCCGGCCCTGGCTGCCGAGGACGACGGGGATGATGTCGGCGTCGCAGGCGATTTTGCGGATCGTGGCCGGGTTCACCGGGCCGCCGAACGCGAACAGGGCCGTGCCGGTGCCGGTCCCGCGAAGGTGAGCTGGCCGCGGGCCCTGAACGCCGCCGTGGGCCCATTGTGCGTCTTGCCGGTGTTGGAGGTCGGCGAGGAGGTCGCGGTAGTTGATGGTGACCAGGATCTGGGGCCGGTGCCCGCCGTTGGCGGGCAGGGTGTCGGTGGTGAGCACTGTTTGTAACGCGCCGACGAGCCCGTCGAGCCGCTTCTGCCCCTGTGAGCGGTGGTCCAGGGAGACCTCTGGCGGGTCCGCCGTGTCCCACCCGGCGAGGCTGGCCGGCTCGGCGCCGCTCCCGCCACTGCCCGCCCCGCCACTGCCCGCCCCGCCACTGTCCGCCCCGCCACTGTCCGCCCCGCCACTGCCCGCCCCGCCACTGTCCGTTTCGCCGGGCCCTGTTCCGCCGGCGCCTGTTCCGCCGGGCCCGTTCCCGCCGGCAGCCTGGCGGTCGGTGCGGGGTGGGGTGCGGGGTGGGGTGCGGGGGTTGGTGGCGGTGTTCATGACGGTGGTGATGGTTTCGAACTGTTCGGCGGTCGCGAAGATTTCCAGGTGCTGCAGGCCGTGTTTGGGGCGGCGGATGAAGGCGCCCTGGATTTGCCGGAGGGCTGCTTCGGAGGGTTCGGTGCCGTCCTGGTCAATGGCCTCGGCCCAGTGTTTGGCGACGCGGGTGAGGAAGTCGGCGTCGTTCTCTATCGCGGCGCGGGTCAGGTCGTGTTCCATCGCGGCGGTGTGGCCCGGGGTGGTGAAATGCCGTGCCCGGTCCAGGGCCAGGGTGATCGTGGTCGCGGCGCGGGAACTGATCTGGGCGGTGTTGACCGCGGCGGCGAGCTCTTCGTAGCGGGGCGGGAGCTGTTGCCCGCCGAACCCGGTCCGGGGCAGGACCGAGTCGGCCAGCCCGAGCCGGCGGCGGGCTTCGGCGGAGCTGATCCGCAGCCTGTCCCGGAGGAACTCGACGCTGCTCCGGGACCCATCATCCCCCGGCGAAGGCTCAGACACCGCGGCGGGGCCAGGCCCGGGCCCGGGGACGGGCCCGGTGAGGGCCTCGGGGACGGGTTCGGGGACCAGGGGTGAAGCGGCGGCGGTGAGTGCGGCCGTGCGGGACCGGTCCACCGCCCCGGCGGCGATCACCTGCAGGCGCTCCACCCTCCGGGAGAGCCGCTCGACCCGGTCGGCGAAATCCGCGGCCTGCCCGAAACCCCAGAACGCGGCGTCCTCGGCGCTGATCGCGTCCTGTTCCAGCAAAGCCAGCGCCTGATCAACCGCGTCCCCCTCATGGACGCGGGCGTACGCCCCGGCAGGAACGCTCCGAAGAGCGTTGGCACCCACTGAAACCCGCCCAGAAACCAACCCGCCGGCACCCGGCCGCAAGGCCCGGTGCCCGGTGAATCCCCCAATGGCTTCCATAGAACCAGTCTCATGCGGGGGTCTGACATTAACAGCCCCGCCGTCGGAAACCCCGCCGCTGAACCGGCTACCGCCGTCGTCCTCGGAAACAGAAACCAACCCGCCGGCACCCGGCCGACCGGCCCCGTGCCCGGTGAATCCCCCAATGGCTTCCATAGAACCAGTCTGATGCGGGGGTCTGACATTTAACGGCTTCCAGCGAACCCAGCAGCAAACAAGCCGCCGAGGGCAGCGGCGAAACTAGGCCAGCGTGATGAGGTCCAGGTAGTCCTCGTTCCAGAGGTCCTCAACTCCGTCGGGCAGCAGCACCACGCGCTCCGGGTTGAGGGCCTCGACGGCGCCTTCGTCGTGGCTGACCAGGACGACGGCGCCGGTGTAGTTGCGCAGTGCGCCCAGAATCTCGGCGCGGCTGGCGGGGTCGAGGTTGTTGGTGGGCTCGTCCAGCAGGAGGACGTTGGCGCTGGAGGCCACGATTGTGGCCAGTGCCAGGCGGGTCTTCTCACCGCCGGAGAGGACGCCGGCGGGCTTGTCGACGTCGTCACCGGAGAACAGGAACGAGCCCAGGATGCCGCGGACCTCGGCGTCCTTCATGTCCGGTGCGGAGGAGCGCATGTTTTCGAGGACTGTCCGGTCGTGGTCCAGGGTTTCGTGCTCCTGGGCGTAGTAGCCAACCTTGAGCCCGTGCCCGGGAACGATATCGCCGGTGTCCGGCCGGTCCACGCCCGCGAGCATCCGCAGAAGCGTGGTCTTGCCGGCACCGTTGAGCCCGAGGATGACCACCTTGGAGCCGCGGTCGATGGCGAGGTCCACATCGGTGAAGATCTCCAGCGAACCGTAGGATTTGCTCAGGCCCTCGGCGGTCAGCGGGGTCCGGCCGCACGGCGACGGGTCCGGGAACCGCAGTGCTGCCACGCGGTCGTGCTCGCGGACGGCTTCGAGTCCGCTGAGCAGCCGCTCGGCGCGCTTGGCCATGTTCTGCGCGGCGACGGCCTTGGTGGCCTTCGCGCGCATCTTGTTGGCCTGGTCCATCAGGACCTGTGCCTTCTTCTCTGCGTTGGCGCGTTCGCGCTTGCGGGCACGCTCATCGGTCTCGCGCTGCTGGAGGTAGCGCTTCCAGCCCATGTTGTAGAAGTCGATCTGCGCCCGGTTCGCGTCCAGGTGGTACACCTTGTTGACGGTGGCCTCCAGCAGTTCCACGTCGTGGCTGATCACGATCAGGCCGCCCTGGTGGTTCTTGAGGAAGTCGCGGAGCCAGGAAATGGAATCCGCGTCCAGGTGGTTGGTGGGCTCATCCAGCAGCATGGTTTCTGCGCCGGAGTAGAGGATGCGTGCCAGTTCCACACGGCGGCGCTGGCCGCCGGACAGGGTTTTGAGCGGCTGGTTGAGGATCCGCTCCGGCAGCGCCAGGTTGGAGGAGATGGCGGCCGCTTCGGCTTCCGCTGCGTATCCGCCGCCGGAAAGGAATTCGGCCTCGAGCCGGTCATACCGGCCCATCGCCTTGCGCTGGACCTCCGGGTCCTCGCTGGCCATGTCCGCCTGCGCCTTCTTCAGCTTGCCGACGACGACGTCCAGTCCTCGGGCGGACAGGATGCGGTCCCTCGCCAGCTGCTCCATGTCCGGCGTGCGCGGGTCCTGCGGCAGGTAACCGATCTCGCCGCTGCGGGTCACCTTGCCGGCGGCAGGCAGGCCTTCGCCGGCCAGCACGCGGGTCAGCGTGGTCTTGCCGGCGCCGTTGCGGCCCACGAGGCCGATCTTGTCACCCTTGTCGATGCGGAAGCTCACCTGGTCCATGAGCAGGCGGGCGCCGGCACGGAGTTCAAGTTCCTGAACGGTAATCACAGCAGGTAAGGCCTTTCACAACAGGGAATGCCGCAGCACGGCGGGTTGCATGCCGCGCGGCGCAAAGTATGGAACGCCGGGGATGCCGGCCGGAGAACGGCCTGTCCAAGTCTACCGGCCGGGGCAACCCGGCCAGAACACGCCTTCACCGCCCGGAACAGCGCCTTCCCAAGCCACCCGGTGGAGCGCCTTCCCGGCCAAGCACAGCGGAGTATTTGTGCCCAGCACCAGACCCCGGGCAGTCCCTCTTGTAGAACAGCAACAAAATGCGGCTATTCCCGGGCCGGTAACGTCGAGAACAGCTGATAATTGTTTGTACCCCTCCGACAGGACCTCCCATGACCCAGACCCATTCCGCCGGCACCCTGCAGCCGGCAAAGCGCAGCCACTGGAACGCCACCGACCTCGGACTCATCGCGGTCTTCGCCGCGCTCGTGGCGGCGTCGGCCCTGGTGGCCGCCATCCCCGTGGGCGGCCTCGGCGTCCCCATCACGCTCCAGACGCTCGCCGTCATACTGACCGGCCTTGCTCTCGGCCCCGGCCGCGCGTTCGCCGCCGTCGGCCTCCACACCCTGCTTGGGCTCGCCGGTCTCCCCATTTTCAGCGGGGGCCGCAGCGGACTGGGCATCCTGGCCGGACCGTCAGCCGGTTACATCATCGCCTTCCCCCTTGCAGCCGCAGCGGTGGGCTGGCTGGCCGCCGTCGTCATCCGCCGCACCGTAAGGTTCCGCGCCGTGTTCCTGTTCGCCGCCGCTATGGTGCCCAGCATTGTGCTGATCCACGGACTGGGCATTGCCGGCATGATGGTCAACGCCAAGCTGGACTTCGCCAAGGCGTTCCTGGCCGATCTCCCCTTCTACCCGGGCGACATCATTAAGAACGTCCTCGCCGTTGCGGTGGCCATTGCCCTGCACAAGGCGTTCCCCGACCTGCTGGTCCGCCGCGTCCGGAAGCTCCCGCAGCAGCCCGCCACGCAGCAGCCCGCCACGCCCGAAGCAACAACACGGGAAGCCACGGAGCCGAAAGCAACCACCCAGCAGTGAGCACCGTCTCCCTCAGGAAGGCAGGGGTCAGCGTGGCCGTGGACGGCCGCCCTGACCCCAAAGTCCTGCTGCAGGACATTTCGCTGGAGCTCACTGAGCAGCGGATTGGTGTGATCGGCGCCAACGGTTCCGGCAAGTCCACGCTGCTCCGCCTTCTCAACGGCCTCGTGGCCCCCACCGCAGGAACCGTGACGGTCAACGGCGCCGACACCGTCCGCAATGTGCGCGCCGTGCGCCAGCAGGTGGGCTTCGTGTTCACAGATCCCCTCTCCCAGCTGGTCATGCCCACGGGCCGTGAGGACGTGGAACTCTCGCTCCGGCGTTCGGTGCGGAACGGCAAGGAACGCCGGGAGCAGGCCACGGCCGCGCTGGACCGCTTCGGCCTCCGCCCTCTGGCTGACCAGAGCATCTACGAACTCTCGGGCGGCGAACGGCAGCTCCTTGCCCTGGCTTCCGTGCTGGCGGTGGAACCCGGCGTACTCGTGCTCGACGAGCCCTCGACGCTTCTCGACCTCCGGAACCGCGAACTGCTGCGCCGCACCCTGGCCGGCCTGAGCCAGCAGATCGTCATGTCCACCCACGATCTCGAGCTGGCCCTGGACATGGACCGGGTTCTGGTGGTCGAAGCCGGACGGATAGCGTACGACGGCGGTGCTGCCGCCGCCGTCGAGCATTACCGCTCGCTTTCCGCCCGGAGCCTGTCAGGCGGGGACTTCCGGTGAGGGGCCACGGCCTCCTGCTCGCCAACTACGTGCCCGGCACGTCCCTGATCCACCGCATGCCGCTGTGGCTGAAGTTTCTGCTGGTTCTGGCCTGCGGAATGGCATCGTTCCTGATCGTGGACTGGCGGCTGGCCGCCGGGGCCCTCGTTGTGATGTGCGCGCTCTTTCTGCTCAGCGGCGCAGGAGCCGTGCGTCTTTTCCGCGCCGTGCGGCCGCTGCTGCCGATCCTGCTGGTCATCGGCGCGTTCCAGTGGTGGCAGCTGGGCGGGCCCGTTGCTGCGCGGATCGTCCTGAACATCCTGCTGTGCGTCGTGGCGGCGTCGCTGCTGACCGCCACCACCCCGCTGCACCGGCTGCTCGACGGCGTCGTGTCCCTCGCGCGCCCGTTCCGGCGCTTCGGCGCCGACCCCGAGCGGTTTGCCCTGACTATCGCCATCATGCTGCGGAGCATTCCCTTCATCGCCGGAGCCTTCGCCGACGTCAGGGACTCGGCGCGCGCCCGGGGACTGGAACGCAACCCGCGGGCGCTGGTCTTGCCGGTGTTCATCACCACCGTCGCCTATGCCCGCCACACCGGCGAAGCGCTGGCCGCCCGCGGACTGGGCGAGCCGGAGGACTGAGGTTAGCAGGTTCTGGCGCCCTGTGAGAATGGATCCATGGAATTCAACCGGTTGCTGCAGATCCGGCGCATCTACGCGCAACCTGAGGCGCTGGAGCTTTCCAGGGGCAAGGAGATCATCGAACGCTGGCCGGACGCCGACGTTGTGCTTGTCGACAACCACTGGAACATCCCGGAGTTGCATGGTGATGAAACGAACGTGCCGCGCTGGTCCCGGATCAAGACCGAAGCGCTGGTCCTTGGCGTCAAGAAATCGCTGACCGTCAAGCCGAACGGCCGGTCCGCGGATTTCATTGCGCCCTCTACCGCGAATGGCTGCGCAATGGCCTGCGCGTACTGCTATGTGCCCCGGCACAAGGGGTACAGCAATCCGGTCACCGTTTTCGCGAACATCGAACAGATTTCATCGGCGCTGGCACGCCACGTCACACGCCAAGGCATGAAGCTGGAGCCCAACCAATGCGACCCTGAACTCTGGGTCTACGACATCGGTGAAAACAGCGACTGTTCCGTGGATGCACTGATCAGTGACAATGTGGAGAATCTCGTCCTGCTTTTCCGCGACTTGCCCACCGCCAAGCTGTCCTTTGCCACCAAATTCGTGAACCCGGCAATGCTCGGCTGGGACCACGGCGGTCATACCAGGATTCGCTTTTCCCTGATGCCCGCGGACCTGGCGAAATCGATTGACGTTCGGACTTCGCCGGTTGCCGAGCGCATGGCTGCCATTAACGACTTTGTGGAGGCCGGCTACGAAGTGCACGTGAACTTCTCCCCCGTCATCATTACGGACACCTGGCTCAGCGATTGGGAGCGGCTGTTGCGCCAACTTGATGCCACCCTCACGGCCGCTGCCAAGGCTCAGCTCGCGGCGGAAATCATCTTCCTGACCCATAACGAGCGGCTCCACGAGGTGAACCTGGGGTGGCATCCGCAGGCCGAGACTGTGCTGTGGCGGCCCGACCTTCAGGAATCCAAGGTCTCGTCCAACGGCTTCACCAACGTCCGCTACCGGTCAAGAACCAAGGCGGGTTACGTGCGGCAACTGGCTGCGCTCATCGAGAGCATCGCGCCGTACTGCCGCATCCGCTACGCGTTCTGAGGGACGGGGGCTTGCTGGGGGCACCGCGGCAGAAGGGAGGCTCTGCCGTAAGGGGTACCAGCAGGGTCTCCCACCGCGTTGTAAACGCTGGTTAGGTGGAACCGCACCCCCAATCACCCGCCGTCGAACTCGCGGCAGCCCTTTACCCCTTGAACGGAGGCAGCGTGACTGTGACCGACGCTCCGGTGACCACGCGCGAACAGGCAGTCGGACGGCCGTTGGCCATTGTCCTTGGCGTGCTGACCATCTTCGGTCCGATTTCCATGGACCTGTACCTGCCCGTGCTGCCGGCCCTGACGGCGGAGCTGCGGAGTTCCACCTCGACCGCGCAGCTGACCATCACGGCCTGCCTGCTTGGACTAGCGATCGGCCAGGTCATCGCGGGCCCGCTGTCGGACCGCTTTGGCCGCAGGCTCCCGCTGCTGATCGGCGTCGCCGCCTACACGGTCACATCTGTTCTCTGCGCCGTTAGCCCGACGGTCGAGGCCCTAATCGCCGCCCGGTTCGCCCAGGGCCTGGCCGGCGCCGTGGGCATCGTGATTGCGCAGGCCGCCGGAAGGGACGTGTACGAGGGCGCCAAGCTCCTGCGGTACTACGGCCGCCTGACGGTGCTGGGCGGACTGGCGGCGATCGTGGGTCCGGTCATCGGTGGCCAGCTGGCCACCGTCACCGATTGGCGCGGCGTCTTCCTGTTCCTCGCCGGCGTCGGCGTGGCCATTCTGGTGGCCTGCCTGGTGATCTTCCAGGAGACCCTCCCGGCGCAGCGGCGGGCAACCGGTGGTTTTGCCCATACGCTGCACGACTTCAGGCGCCTGCTTGCGGACCGCGTGTTCGTCGGCGCCGTGCTGATCACGGGCTTTACGTACTCGGCGATCTTCGCGTACCTCAGCGGCGCCACGTTCGTCCTGCAGGGCATTTACGGGCTGTCGCCGCAGGGTTACTCGTTTGCCTTCGGCCTGAATTCGCTGGGCTTCATGATCTTTGGCTTCCTCGGCGGCCGGCTGGCCGAACGGTGGTCGGAGAAGGCCATGCTGGCGATCGGCCTGGCCATGGCCACCGCCGGCTCCGTTGGCCTGCTCATCACCGCGCTCCAGCACCTGCCTTTGATTGCGGTCATCCTGTCCCTCTTCACGATGGTGGGCGGAGTGGCGACGGCGAGTCCGTCCGCGACGTCGCTGGCGCTGAAGGGCTACCCGGACATCGCCGGGACAGCGTCGTCGTTGCTCGGACTGGCCCGGTTCGCCTTCGGCGGCGTGGCCGCACCGCTTGTGGGGATTGGCGGGGCGGACAACGCACTCCCGTTCGGCATCGTCACGGTGGTTTCAGTCGCGGCGGCAGCGGCCTGCCTGGGGCTTGTGCGGGCACGCTGAGACCCGTTGGGGCGTGCGCGACGCCGGGGTGAACCGGCTCCCGGTGTCAGGGGCCGGCCGTCTTTTCGGCCTTCTGGCGTACCCGTTCGAGGGCACGATAGACGGTGGAGGCCGACGGAGAACAGTTCGGCCAGTTCATACATGGTGTGTTCGCCGGCGTCATGCAGCTGGACCAGGAGGGCATCCTGTTTCGCCGGCAGTTTGGGCCTTTTCCCACGCAGCCGCCCCCTGGCTTTGGCGATCTTCATGCCTTCGCGCGTGCGTGCCCGGATGAGATCGCCCTCGAACTCGGCAACCATCGCTAGGACGTTGAAGAGCAGCTTACCTATCGGGTCCGCAGGGTCATGCAACGAACCACCGATGCTCAGCTTCACTCCGCGCGCGGCGAGGTCGTCGGCGATCTGATGCGCGTCCCGGACGGACCGGGCCAGCCGGTCGAGTTTCGTCACCATGAAGGTGTCGCCGCTCCGGCACGCGGCCAAGGCTTCACGCAGGCCTGGGCGGTTCGTGTTGCTGCCAGTGAGGCCATGATCGACATAAATACGATCAGGTTCGACGCCCATGCCAGCCAAGGCATCCCGCTGGACGGTGAGGTCCTGTTCGTCGGTGGAAACCCTTGCGTAGCCAACCCTTATTTCGCCCATGAACAGGAGTGTCCGCCATAGGGGTAGCAGTGCGCCATATAGGCGCCCGTCACCGGACATATCACCGGACCAGTGATGCGGGACAGTCGCATCCGCCAAGACCTAATACCGCAGATCAAGGGGCGGTGTGTCCGTTAGGTGACCGGCTTACGGGACGATACGAAGGCTCTATACGGGATTGCCCTTACGGGAGGATTGCAGCTTTTCTTCGGCGCTACGCCGAAGGTGTGGAACCGACCGGCGCTTGAGAGAATAGGTGTGGTCGATTCAGAAAGGCGTGTAGGGTGACGTCATAAATTTGGAAGGCCAGGCACAGGACAATGAACGAGCCAGAACTGGAACCAACACCACGCGGCCGGATCGAGAAGATTCTGGACCCAAATTTTTTGGCTATCCTTCCCCCGGTAGTCGTGGTAGCCGCGGGAATGAACTCCTGGATGAAGGATTTCGGATTCTGGCTGGGCCTTACCGTCACGATCGCCGCCAGCCTGGCCCTAACGATAATCCTCACAATGCCTCTACTTGCGGCCAAAAAGCGGCGCATAGCATTGGACGCCGAACGCGGTATCTTCGAATGCGCTCATCGCGAGAAGGGATCAGTTCTCAAAGGGAGAGGGGCTCAGGGATATGCAAAGGCAGAACCCGGCAGACTCCTATTTCAAGCCAAAACCGGCGTGACTGGCCCTCTGGCCGGCTCTGTTGAAGTGTATTCGGCTCCAACCCCCTTTGGTGAACCCATAAAGGCGCCTTGGGCAGTATTACCAAAGGGAAGAATTGTCGCGCTGAACACCGACAAAGGCGTCGTTGAGTTGGCTGCAAGTCCCGCAAGCCTGGCTCTGCTTAGAGAACGATGCCTAGGAGAACTGGCATAGCGACGGTCCCACTCCCCGATAGACGTTCCCCATAAACATCGCAGGTTGCTATCTGTCAGAGGCGTAGATTCCCGGATGAACATCGGAGCCGTGAACAACGTAGGTCTCCAAACGTGGATCGTCCCCCAGTGCCTGGGTGGCTTCTTTGGAACCGGCCACGTAAACCGAATCAGCGTAGAGGTCGTTTCCCACGCACCAGGCTTTATCTGCTGGCCACCACCGGATGCTTCGTCTGGATTGGTGCTCATCGATCGCCTCGGCCGCAGCTCGTACGGGTCCCTCAAGGAGGTACATCTGCCGCTCGGGGGGAAGGAGCACCACCGGCGCCTTGGTCAGATGGCCCCTGATGCCGGAGTAGCCTATCCAGACGGCGAAGTAGCATTGGTCCGGCGTGGCCGTGTGCTGGCTGAGGACGTCTGCCAGGGCAGACGCGGTTTCAGGGTCGAGGGTGCCGAAATTAATGTTGACCTTCTCGCCCGTGCTGGCCTCGTACTCCATGCATAGGTTTTCCCCATTGGCGGATCCGTCCAAGGGGATGCCCAGTTCCTGCGCAACGGCCGACCAGCTGAGTTTCCTTCCGCCGGCGCCGACGAAGGGATTCAGAACACGAATGACTGCTGGAAAAGTCTCCGGTACGAATGTGTTTACCAAAAGCGGCGGCCCGGAAAATTCACGAGTTAGCCAGTCGGCGGGAAAGATGGAGTTGGCAGGGGTCAGAGTTACCGTCATTTCCCGCTCCGAATCTCTGAGTGCCGCATTGGCCATTTGGGTCTCACCCTAGTGACTAACAGCAGAAAGGCACACACCGATATGAAACTGGGCAAGCACATCGTGATTGCGCCACTGATGGTCCCGAGGGGGAAACTTGGACTAGACCTTACAACTTGTGCCCTGAGGGGTTCGGCTCCTGGTAAGCCGACCGTCAGAGAAGCGAATCCGAAAGATAAGATGCGCGGATGAGGATGTCGTACCCGCACTGGATCCAATTTCAAGGTCAAGAGCTTGGCCTCGTGTGGCAAACGGACGACGAGGCCGGCGGTGAAGGCGATAAGGACGGTGTTCTCGTCTCTAAGGGCCAGATCGTATGGGCCCGCACGCAAGAGGAATTTGCCGAGTTGGCCCGGCAACACAACCTCACCCTGGAAGCAGGCAACGAGGAACCTCAAAACCTTGACGGGATCGAGGAACTGCTCCGGCTGCCGGCATCGGATGACATCTGCGCGCAGCTGCTGAATGCGTGGAATCTCCTCGGCGACATTGCACGCAGCGTGAATGCATCACTTGATGACCGAGGACCAGAGGCGGACAAGTGCTACGACAAACTTTTCTACGGCAATAACCTCCCCAGCATCACTCCCCCGGGTGAGCACTACAGCCCGTATTTCGAGGACCAGGAGCAGCGCGTTATTACCGAGATCCTGGACCGTGGTCGGCTGATCTTGGCCGGCCGCCTCACTGTCGCGCGGTAGAGCCTGAAAACCGACCTCGATTGGGCTAATACGGCCGGAACCGCTCCGTTACCGTTCGGCTTCCTCGAAGAGAACGATCTGTGAAGCATCGGGCAGCGAGGATCGGTGGCCTGTCGGGGGGACGCGGGCGTCAATAGGATGAGGCATGAGCAAGACGACGAAGCGCGCGATATGGGTGGTTTGGTTCGTACTTATGTGTTGGATCGCCTACCAGGTCCTCGGATGGCTTGGCGTTCTCTTCCTTGTAGCGGGCGGAGCAATTGCAGGCGCCTCAACAATCTTTATTAATCGGAAGGTGAAGCGAGACGAGCAAATCGCACAATTCCGAAATCAAACCGATCCCTAAAATTCCCAGGCGAGTTCTGCTGCCGGCAGTCCACAAGGGGCGTTCCAGCATGTAGAGGTCCGTGGCAAAAGTGCCGGTCCCTGGTGGCATGCGGGCCTTAGCGCTCGGGTGATTCGCTCCGATTGGACTAGTCCTACTGATCATTCCGCTAGCGGTTCCCCGAAGCAACGAAGGGCCGGGCGATCACCGGCTTACGGTTATAGCTGGCATCCTTCGGCTTTGGTGTGGGCCTGGGGCTATTTCACTGGCGATTTGTGGGCTTCACCGTGGAAGGGGCTGTCATGGTTTCCACGGTATCGCCAGTGCCCGCTGTCAGCTGGCAGGGAAACCCCCGCCACGCCGGTTAAATGGGAAAGCCCCGCCAGTGCGAGGCTTAGGCCCTCCGGGCTCTAACTGCCTGCATAAGGCGCCGCGCCAAGTAGATGACGGCGGCCACACTCACCACCACCACCAAAATCCACGTGCCATCCGCGCTGAGCGCGGGGCCGCTAGTACACGCGCCATCGATTGTGGGGCCAACGCACTCGCCGCTTTTGTACCCCACAAACGCGATGTTCACGATGATCACAAGCAGGATGGCGAGGGCCCAGGGCCACCATCGCGGTGAACGGAATCGCGGCGTTTCATCCATGCAGTCACTCTACTGATCGGGCCATCCAATTTCTGCCCCCTTCAACGTTCCCACAGCGGGGACATTGTCAGAGCCAGCGCTGGCTTCAGAGCTGGGAAACTAGATTTGTGGAGAAACTGATCAGCTCGCTGACGTTCGTTGGGAACGAACTGGAGTGGACGGAGTCGACGTTCCGGCTAGTCCATCAAAACCATTCCGGTAGCGGTTCGGCAATCGCTCAACGGACCACGAAAGCACTCTCATGTCCGTGAGCCGACGCGTCAGTTATACCGGCTTGGGACCAGCCCAGTAGTTTTGACCCAAGCGCCATTCGAAGCCGTCCACCTCAATCTTGAGAACGAAGGTGCTACCGCGGCCGAACATACGACGCCGCATCGTGACCTGCCCACCTCCCTGCAGGTATGCACGCATGACACGACAAAGCTTCATCAGTTCAGCCTCCCTATCGGCCTCCAACTCGTCGTCGTCCTCATCACCATAGTCGTCTACTAGTAGGGCCGTCTGAACATTCAGTTCAGGAATAAAGCCCTCCACCCACACCGGGTCGACTCGAATGACTGCTTGACGAGACTCATAGGAAGGGCTGCTCACCTGGACACTGGATGAGCGGGCTGGATCGTCGGAGCTGAGATTCACAATGACGAAGTCATCATCGAAGACCTCGTCCACGACGCGATCGAGCATGGCCTTGATGTCACGGGTCATGTTCAGAGTCTTTCAGAGTCGGGTGAGGTGAAGACGGCTTCCGAAGGGCAAATGGACTAGACCTAGCTAACTGTCCCGTGGCGGGTTCCATCAACAACAACCCATGCAGGCCAACCCGCGCAATAACATCACGGCTAGTCGCTTCCCTCGGCCTGACCCCGATTTGCCTCTGACGAGCAAGCTGACAACACTGTCAATCAGTAATTGGGTGGAATCCAATCCGTCGTAATTGGCAGGAACTCGAGCTGGCGGCCAGGATCAAGCGGCGTTCCGAACTCCACCTCCGTCAGAATAGTGACGTCACTTAGCATGGCCATCTTCTCGACGATGCCTGTTTTGCCATTGATCACGGCAGTGGCGCGGAAAGCCGGGTCTTCTACATGCTCGAAGGTAATCAGTAATGACTGCCGGCCAATCTCTTGGATGAGCATCGGGTAGAAGCTCTCGCCGCCACGACCCCACATTAGAAACGCCTCGGGGTGAAGCATTTTGACCTCGGTCGGCATGCCGCGAGGGAATGCAACTGCATTCGGAGGGTCAGATTCCACCGAGAGCATGCCGTCAACCGCCGACCACCTCTGCCCTTGGTCGGTAACCATGTGCCATTCCTCTGCCTCCGCGTCCAACTCCGCAACAAACTGATAATGGCTCCCGCGGAACTGACTGACACCTTTCGCCCGCACGGAAGTATGCGTTCTCAAAGCCACGATCTCGCTTAGCAGACTGGAACTATCAGATCGGTCAAGGACTGTGTCTAACTTCATGGTCCATCCTCGTCACAAACACCGGCAGAAAGAACAAAACCACGCCCAAACAGGGAAAACCCCCAAGACCGTCCCGTGAAGGGTTCCTGCATTCACGTCAGATGCTCATTAGGTGCTTGTAAAGTTTTAGCAGCCAGTGCCGATGACAGGTCACGACCGCGCGTCAGTATCGCCCGAGTCATTCTCCTAACTGGAACAGCAGGAGACCATATCCCTATGAATAGGCGTGTGACCTGTGTTGTTGCGGCAGTGGCCGCGTTATTGAGCGGATGCGCTTCCTCAGACCCGCCTGCTACCAAGCCGACCAAGACTGCTGTACAACCGTCCCTGCGGGGAGAGCTGACGGGCAGTGGGACGGTTTTGCAGAAAGGCGACAACCCGCCGGTGTTCTGTCTGGGGGCCATGACTTCTTCCTATCCGCCACAATCGTGCGGCGGACCTGTACTCAGGAACTGGGACTGGTCTGCTGTGACTGGATACGAAAGGGTAGCCGGCGTTACTTGGGGGAGCTACACCGTCACGGGAACCTGGGACAGGGGCGAATTCGTCAGAACCCGCGAGCGTGCCCAAGTCTCGCCCACGGAGACAGGTATCCCTGACGCCGCACGGCCCGTCACGGGGAAGCCGGGAACGGGGAACAAGACACGGCTCATGCAGATTCAACACGATCTCGAATCTGCCGGTGGCCAGCCCATCCTTATATCCGGGATCCAGAATGGTTACCTCGTCATATTGGTTGCCTACGATAACGGCGATATTCAGCGAGAGCTGGACAGCAAATACGGGGCGGGCCTCATCCTGGTGCGATCAGCACTGAGGCCATATAGGTAGCCGATATAGCATTCGCGCTGCTTGCGGTATGGACTGTCACGTAAAGGGTTCGCCAAGGAGACTTGGGGTGAGCATAACGGCCCCTCCTCCTACGCCGTGTTTCCCACTATTCGACGTCCGTCGACCGGGCCGTTGAGCTGAACGTAACCGACGAGGGTCACTTTCTGCGCGGTGCATGGGCTACCGGACGATGGGCCGGTGACCCCGATAACGATTTCCGTCGGCGTCTCCTGAAGGTGCCGTAGCCTGCGAGCTGTCCGTTGGGAGTCGATTCGAACGTGGAATAATGGCATGGATAGATGGGCTCGTCTTAGCCGGCGGTGCTGCAGGTGGAGTAACGGATGCTTGAAAGGGAAGTTCTTTCCCCTGCTGAAAGGGCAGGACTCCTTGAACGGGTGTAAGGGTGAACCACTCAGTGCCCTGCAGGGTGGCGAAAATGATGATTCGCTGATCGGTAGCGAGTGGGTCGCCGTCCGGGTAGGACTCGCCCCCAGTACACGTCTGGGGTGTGGAGGAGACGCGAAGCCTTCCGGCACCAGGGTTGCCCTTAAGTACACGTTCGACTTCTATCCGGTGGATCGTGGCCCTGTAACCGTAAAGGCTGGTTTCACTGTCCTCGCCGACAGACCTACCGATCAGGACCATGCCGGCTTGGTCGTATTGGTCTTGAGGGGATTCCAACCGGACCCAATCCACGCACGTCTCGGCGCCGCTGCCTGGACCAGTGCCGCACCCCGATCCAAGTACAACAACCAAGAGCCCAGCCAGCGCCAGCGATACATATTTCCCCAATGCCATGAAGCTACGCGCAGTCGAAAACGTGCACTACTGAGTCCCTCCAGTTGGAACTGTAACGAGACAGACATGGCTTGAGTGAATCTCTACTCGTTACACAACGCTTGAATGTGCCGTTCAGGGTTCCCGACGTGGGCAATCTACCCTGATGCCAGCCGGGCCTATACATCTGGAGCAACAGCATGTTTAGACTGCGGAATGAGTAAGAGCGAAGTCCGCGTCGTCATTTTACTCATGGTCGTCTCCCTGATGGCGGTTTCCCTTTCCGTACTGTTCCCCACACCCGAGCCCTGGATATTGGTTGTCCTCGGTATTGCTGTTATCGCGACAGCGCTCATGTTGGCGGTCCTATGGAAAGTCGTGCTCAGGGAGCGCCCAAAACGCTGGAGAGGACAAGGCCCTCCTACTCAGAGCAAAAGTTGAAGGTGACGCACAAGCGGTCAAGACAAGCCCGAAAGTGGCTCCGCAGCTGTAAATGGACTAGACCCAACAGCATGTGCCGTGAAGGGCTCGGATTCGACACCGAAGGGCACGGCCTCATAATCAAAATATGATTTCCGGTTCACGTGATTCGTCACGTCCCTACTTGTCCGTCGGCCCCGGAGGCAAGGATCGGGCGTCCATTGGACTGTGCCATGCGGGATCGCATGCTGGATGTTTCGTTCTTTACTACTCCCAGCCTTCAGCTACGCCGGCGTGGTATCTCCTCGAGTTTGCCGGACCGGAATGCATGGTGGAAATCCAGGACACTGACTACTCATTCTTTGCCGGAGACGAGTCCGAGATGGAGGAAATGCTCGATTCCTTCAAGATCGTCTGGTTCGACGGGGATAAGGCAAAAGCCTTAATGTATGCGCACTTTCCCGGAATTGGCCCCGGCATACTTCAACGCTGCCTCGGCTGGGTGAGGCGTTGGCGCGTTAGAACGCGGCACTGAGTTGCGGTGGCTCGAACTCTGTCGCAGCTGTCGGATGAGCGTTCTCAAGGGGAAGGTTGGACTAGACCTACCTAACTGTGCCGTACAAGGTTCGCGCAGAGGGATTCTCAAACCCGGATCGGATTCCTCTGGAGATTGGGTGGTTGAATGAAGCCATGGGGAAGCGCTGGAATGGCGGTGCAATAAAGCAGATACGGATAGGCACTCGCTACGTGCCTGTCTCGCTGGCTATCAGTGCGTTGTGCTGGCTTATTCCCGGCGCCTGGTCAGGCCTCGGCACGCTCGTCCCGTCCCTTTTCGCTCCGGCGGAGATTCGAGACTCAGGCTGGTTCGGATCCGGCACGCTGGCCGTCCTCGCCATCTATACGGCGCTCGTCATGGGCGTCCCAATCCTGATGCTTTACCGGCTCCGCATAGCCAGGGTCGCCCTCACTGCGGCAGCCATCTGCTTCACAGCGGCCGTCCTCACGACTCCAGCGTTGGAATCGGTGTGGGCGTACGTACTCTTCATGATCGGCACGATAACCATGTGGCTCCCGCAATCCAACCAGTACCTGCGGAAACGAATCCTGCGCGGAAACCGAGCGGTGCTCTAGATTCCGCCGAGCCGAAAGTCACTGTTGACCGAAAGACGCAGTCACTTTCGTCCCTTCCGGGACACGATGATTAGCTCGACGACAATTGCCCCGATAAGTGCGAGTGTAAGCGACGACTTTGCACCCTCTATGCCGATGTACAGCATGAGCGGATACTGATCCTCGTCCAAGGGAAGCCCCGACCCGATCGGGCTGGCGACGGTGGCAAAGACCGCCAGGGTTGTGAGAGTCGCGAGGCGCGCAGCAGTACCGCGAATTGTGAGGCGGTAGATGAGGACTGCGGCGACAGCGAGCAGGACGAAACCTAGCCGCCAAACATACGGCAACCATTCTCCCGAGACCCCTACAACCCTGAAGTTGAAGCCCAGAACAGCATTGGCATAGGCAGCCTGTAGCTGCATCGTCAGGTACCCAGTTAGGAGAATAACGAGCACCGAACCAGCCAAAGCGACGACGACAGGAACGGCCGATCCCGGTTGAAGCGTTGATCCTGAATTTTTCTTATCCGGGCTGGTCAATTTCTCCATCACATGTCCCCCAATTCCATTGCTCTGACTGTAAGCCTCCTCCCGCAATTCGGGTAGACACCCGTCATCCCCGCCGCTTGCCGAAGCCGAAATGGACTAGACCTAACCACATGTGCCGTGAAGGGTTCCTCAGTCAGATGGGTGAATGAACGCCGGGGCTAGCTTTGCTGGCGTTTTCTCAGCACAAACAGCCCAACTAGGTTAGCTAACGTGAATGCGACGCTCAGAACAATCACCACTGCGTTGACGGCAGCCCAGAATGGCTGAGGGTTAGAAAAATGCGCAATGATCCCCATGACTAAAACGAGGATCCCGGCATACACACCGCCAATAGTCGGGAACTGACGCTTTTTCCGGGGGGCAGCCTCTGGCTCGCTTAGATCCGACATGCTCGGAGCATACAACCGCGAGCGATAGATGTCTCCGCTACTACTCCGCGGCCTTCCCGCCCTGCTGAGAAGAAAGCCCCACTAGACGTTGGGCTCATGAGGCTTTACCGGTAGCTTCCTGGTGTCAGCGTAGACTGCCGGAAACCGAGCCGGGTGTTGGCGTCTCGGCATCCATCACTTCCGGCAAGCGAAAGAGACTTCATGATTTTGCCAGTGGCCATCCGGCGGCTTGTTGCCCGCAGGAAGTGCATTGGGGAGCTGCGACGACTAGCAGTGACTTTGGATTCCATGTACACGGGAACTCCCTTCGACATGGAAACGCCCGACGGCTACCTATCCGATGAGATCGGCAGCGAACAGCTCTTGGACGACATGTACATGATCCAGGAGGAGTTTGTGGGCGGGCTGTCCTTCTGGCCCAACATCAACGTAGAGGGGCTGCTCGAGCAGATTGTGGCAAAGGCGCAGACAATCCGGGATGGCCTGCCTGCCGAATATCCGATGACGAAGCAGAGGTTTGGTGCCCTCGTCACTGAAATGAGAGAAGCGGAACCGCGTTGTTCTGACTTGTACAACTTCGGGTTCAACAAGCTCTCATGAAGATTGAAGGCCCGGTTTTGCCTCCGCAGTCCGGCCCGGCCCGTACGTCGACGATCACATGACTGGTCAGCAGTTGACCCGATAAGGGTTCCTCAGGCGCGATGTTCTTCTGTCTTCGTTGGTAATGGTTGCCCTGTCGTACGGGTGAGAAAGCGGCCGGCACGTCGGAAGTCCCGGACGATGAATGCAATCCCGATTGTCAGTAGACCGACAGCGATGAACATGAACCAAGCGAACAAGTCATCACCTCGCATAGCGAGTCGAAGCGCTTGAGGAAGGAAGACAAGCGGATATATCGGAGCGAACAGAAGCTGCGTGGCTAACCCCTTGCGCATCTGCGCCGCCGCACCCCGGGCCACCGCAAGATGTTCCCGCTCAGCAGGGATTTTTCCCGCAATCTGTTGCCTGATCTGTTTTCGCTCTTCAGATTCCAGGGAAAGCAGCACATCGACATTGCCGTATTCGGCCGCTGGGACCACGTGCTTTGAGTTGTAGATTAGGCCTCCGGTCAATACAGCAACCACGGCGAGGCCACAGCCAATTATCAGGTACAGAGGCCAGTCCCCTTCAGTTCCTCTGGAGGTGAAGAATGCGACTAAAGCGACGGCGACAACCAGAAGGAACAATCCAAGTGGGAGGTAGCGCGCGTAGTATGCCGTGACGGCTTGGCCGAGGCCTTTATCCACCAGCCCCTGAGACCGTCTGGTGGCTTTTGCCCACGGGTCGTCGGAGTCGGCAGCCAAGTTTTCAATTCCGCCCATGATGCTCCTTCCGCAAGTGCAACAGTGGGACCGTCATAATCGGCTAGCCTCGTCGTCTGCTCAAATCATGAGCGATTTGTCCGATTCGGCCAACGCTTGTCCCCTTAAAAAATCCGCAGCATCCAGGAAGTGTGCCGCACGGTGTTAGTTCTAGCGAACCGCTATAGAACGATTTGTCCCCTCACTTATCTAGCGGAGGTTCTCTCCGCCCAGCGGCAGAGAGAACCAATTATTGCGGTGCTGGCCCACGGGTTCACCGGGTAGGTGCCGGTGTCGGACTTTGCATTGTTCCGTGATCAGCGAGGTGTAGCAGCTCGCGGTCGCCCAGTGGCTCATCCAGGGTCACAGTGCTGACGGGGGTGGACAGGACTGCGGCGCAAGGTGTTGCAGGTCCGTTCTGGTAGAGGGGAACAAGGGCGACCGCGGTGGAAGTTTCGGCTGTGAGGATGCCCTTGGCGGTCGCGCACGGTCCGCCTTGGGAGTACTGGATCACCAGTTTCGTCCGGTCGTCATTCATGTCCATCAGCCGCCAGTCCCCGATAGTGTCGGTGCCTGCATCGTAGGAGGTGGCGACCAGCGGTTCCGTTGGCTTGAGCCCGGCTATACCCACTGGCCGGAGAGGATCTGGACTTCCCGCGTTCCAGAGGTTAGCCGGGATATTTCCCGGCAGGGACGCACTTTCCGATGTGGACGGTGCCGACTGCCCTGCAGTGCAACCTGCCACCGCCAGCGCCATGACGGTGCTGACCGCCGTTACCGCCAGCTTCGTCACTGGCCGCGAAAGCATGCCCATGACCTGAAGCTATCTGGAGAGGTAGCTACTGTCTACGTCTCCGGGCGCCTGGGCTCTTACCTCCCGTTCAGTGTTGGTGTCGCGGTTCTTCAACGGGACGCCATGCCCCAACGAGTGCGTGTGCAAGAATCGCCGCATGGACGCGGATGAGCGGCAGATACGACAGGAGCTGATGATCATGGATGCCCTGCTGCAGGCGATGGATCGGCGTGACGAGGTCTTCCAGATGATTGAGGATTCAGAGGACATGGACGAAGCAATCGGCCGGGTGGGTGGGCTGCTGAATGTGGGAGAGCTGGGCAGCCGGGCAGTCCTCGACCTACAAGCCAGAAGATTCACCCGAGAACAGCGTCAGGCCATCGCCTCCCGTGCGGAAGAGCTTAGATCAAGACTGCATGATGGCCGCTGAGGACTTCATGCCCTCCGCCGATCACGAGTCCCTCGTCCCCCGCTGGCTGTCCCGTGGCTCAGCCATCCGACTTCCAGCTACCGCATTTGGAGTAGACCAAGAAAAACTGGCCCGACTGAGGTTCCCCGCAAGAGCCGAGGAGCCGTCAGTTCACGAGGCTGAAGCATCGGCCCGAACCGGGTGGGGTTTGTGGGCCTTCGACCCGTAATCTGTCCGTGGTTCCTCAGGAACGCAAGAGCGATACTTTAGGCATGAGGAGGCGCGGAATTGCCGGAAGCGCGTTAATTGGCGGCCTCGCCGTTGTGCTTGCGGGCTGCGCCCCAACTGTTCAACCAGGCGACGGTACCACCGTCTCGGTCGAGGCGTCGAAGTCCCCCATCGCGGGAATGGAACTTATGGGCCAGGGAACAGTGCTTCAACGGCGACCCGTAGGGCCCGAATTCTGCTTGGGCTACATAGCGGCGTCTGATCCTCCCATGTGTAGGGGTCCAGTCATCGACGGCTGGAACTGGGACTCGGTCACCGGATCGACGACCGTAGGGACGGTCACGCATGGGGATTACCTGCTGCAGGGAACGTGGGACGGTAAAACGTTCACACTCGGGCAAACACCTCCACGGCCGCTCGGCCGCAATGAATATGTCCTCCGCGGGCCAAGTGACCCACGCCGGGATGCAGCGCATCGAGGTGGTGGCACAGCGGTCCAGCTGAGGAAGATCCAAACTGAACTGTTGAACTCCGCCGAGCCGACAATGCTTTCTGCGCTTGCCGAAAACGGCTACGTCTTTTTGAAGGTCATTTACGACGACGGGAGCATCCAGAAAAAGATGGACCGGCGTTATGGCGAGAAAATTGTCGCCGTGGAATCGGCGCTTTTACCCGTCCCTTAACACGTCGTATCACCGGATTTACAGCAAGGACAGGCGGTGCCGGACTGTCCCCACAGGGGGTTCGCCAGAGGCGTTAGTTCCAGCTTTTGCGCTTTCCGATGAAGTAGCCGCAGAACATTAGGAAGACGCCACCGAGCACGACTAAGTACGCCCAGATGTTGTTCAATGTGGACTGAAGGACCAAGATGGTCCCGATGAGGGCGTTCACGGCACCCACAGATAGTAAGGCGATTCCAAGCCATCTAGGCGTCATGCCGCCACCCTAGAGTTTCCTGATGGGAATAACCAGACGGCGGGGTTGCCCTTCCCTTGCGGTTCTCAATGCGGAGCGATCCCAGAGAGCGTTCCTAAAATCGTGACCGTGACCAGCTCGATGGCGATTCACCGAGCCGCCCTCCGGCCTTCCGTCCTTCCCAGCAAAAAGAGACTACTATGCTGGCGGGCTATTCCCCGGGGCCTTCGTCCTGATGATCTTCCGAGCGACGGTGGAAGAGAAGATCGCCTGCAGCCTCCAGGACGGCCTGAACTACGGCCCCGATGACCTCCGCAAGGATGGACATGCGACCAGGATACGACTCATCGCCCCGCCAAACATACTGTGGATGGAAGCTTAAGGCGTTGGCGTTGCTCAGAGAGCCATGCCTAGGAGGAGTCGACTAGCCAGCGATCTCAGTCTCCGGCGGTCGTTCGGCTCAGGGCACAAGAAACGCGCGCGGCCAGGCATGCCGCCTTTAGCGGGATCGAGCTCCATTCGGCTCATCTGCGGCCTGTCCTACTTTGCGTTCAACGAAACCGGGCCCGGTGACACCCGGAACATGACCACGTCCCCGTAGCGTCCAGCGATTTCAATAACTGTCGGATTGTCTGCCAACCCTGGGTCCCCGCGTTGGACCAGGACGGATATGACCACGGTGTCCCGGGATGTGTCTAACCCGACGGAATCAAATACCTCCTTTGGACTCTTTGAGATACTCCACCACCAAAATCTTCTTCACCGCGTCGAGCTCGGACCAAGACCAGTGAGCGTCCGTTGTGACAACCCGTTTCCGCCCGGGATCAAGCCTGTCTGCCAGCCTCTCGAAAACTGAGGTGGCCTCGTCGCCGGGCTCTGCAACGCCGACGTAAATCTTGGAGGAATCCGAGGAGAAGTAGGCCCCGGAGAAAGTGTCCGGATGGGCGGCAACGTAGTGGTAAATCTTGTTACCAATTTCATTCAGCTCGCCGCTGGCCTGTCCCGTGTAGACAGGATCCGTGTAGATGCGGACAGGCTTGTTCATTTCGAGCGTTTCCTGGGGCGATCCTCCCCCAGAGCCTGCAAATCTGTCCGGACTTGCGCAACCCGACAGGCAACAGAGCAATCCAAGGATGCCCACCAAAAAAGGCTTGAGAACATTCCTTACCTGTCGCCATCCCTTCGAATGCATAAACGAACTATTCGCTTGCAACAATGAGGTGTCAAGGAAGCAGCGTGGCGTCCTGATAGCCCGGGCTGTGAGTAGCCGAATACCTGCCGCCGCTGGACCTGGACCGACCACCTCGGTAGCGTGCAACCCATGACCATCAGACTGGAGAACGTCGGCATCGCGGTTCGTGATCTCGAAGCAACCATCGCTTTCTTCACCGATCTGGGTCTCACGGTTGTCGGCCGGGACACCGTTAGTGGCGAATGGACCGACACTGCCGTCGGCCTTGACGGCAATCACGCCAACATTGCCATGCTGCAGACTCCAGACGGGCAAGGCCGTCTGGAGCTCTTCGAGTACATTCACCCGGAAGCGATCGAAACGGAGCCCACTCTTCCCAATGAGATTGGCATGCACCGCGTCGCGTTCTCAGTCGACGACATCGACAAAGCGTTGGAGATAGCCGCCAAACACGGCTGCCATCCGCTTCGCGGCGTGGCGACTTATAAGGACATCTACAAGCTCACATACGTCCGCGGTCCCAGCGGGATCCTCGTGATGCTTGCCGAGGAATTGAAGAAGGACTAAGAAAAGGCTTGGCATGCCCCCCGCCAAGCGGGTCGAAGAGGCCTGCAGCGGCCGGCGTTGGCGGGTATACCGGGGTCAAGCTTCCGCGGGTTGCCGCGGCGGGGAGCGGATGCTTCCTGTGATGTCTGTCGCGGGCGCGACGAGCCCGGCTAGCCCATAATTTGATCCCGCCATGACCTAGCTCGCGGGATCGTATGCGAAAGCGCGCAGCTCCTGTGCGCAACGGCAGGCTGCCGCGATCTTTGCGGCCCACTCCACAGCCGCATCGTAGGAAGGAAGCTCCAGCACCGAGTAACCACCTTCGAGGTGCGCGGTCTGTGGATACGTGCCGCCGCTGACTGTCCCACCGCCGTCGACCATCACGGGCGGGATGCTCTCGTCGATGCCGCCGCCGAACACCCAGACACCGGCGTCCTTCGCCTCCTGAACAACAGCGTGCGTCGCATCCGAAACGGCCTGCAGGTCTCCTTCAGGGAGGACCATGGCGGCACTCGGAAACGAGATCAGATACTTGGTCATCGCGTCGACTCCTTCTTCACACCAGCAGGTCTGCGTTCATCCTCGCCGATGCCATCCTTCCGCGCAAAGGTCCCGAGACGATGTCGGATAGTCGGGGTCGACGTCGGCACTCACCTGGAGCAGGCCCGCCGGCTCGGTATTGCTCAAGTCTTTAAGGCGCAGGCGTTCGGCCTCGGGGATCGAGGCGATTGTGTTTGGATGTGCGGATTGACGCCATGGTGGATGAGCGGCACGCGGGCAGAGTGGCCGACGAGCCGAACGCCGGTTGCTCTGCGATAGATGGGCCTCGATGACTTCGACGAGCCGGTTGAGGACTGCGATCACGGTTTTCCCTTTCAGCATTAAGTCTGCTGATCAGCCTCGGCCCGCACCCGACTTTTCCGGTTCGATTCGATGTCGTTTCACTCCCCCGGCAGGCGCTCGTGTGCCCGTGCCTCGCCGTCGAGATCCTCCAGCACCTTCGTGTTGTTGGCCGCATCCGCGAGGTCGTAGCGCAGAGGCGTACCGTTGAGGACACTGTCCGCAAAGTGTTCGCCCATCCGAACGAAGTGGTTTTCGCCCCTGACCTTGTGATAGATCGTGTCCTGCCCGAAGTGGTGCTCCTCCAGGACCGAGTCCTCCTCCAGGAGCCCAAACGGATTGTCCAGGTACAAGCGGCCCTCAGTGCCCGTGACTTCCAAAAAGTTGCGTCGCTCGAGGTTCACCCCGGTATCGAACAGTGCGGTGGCGCCGCCGGGAAAGCGCAGCATGCCCGCAATACTGGTGTCGACTTGACCGCTGTCGTTGGCGTCACGGTAGTTGCCAAAGGCCGCGACATGCGCCGGCTCCTGTGCCGTGACCATCCGGCTGATGTTGACGCAGTAGCCGCCGGTGTCGAACAGCGCGCCGCCGCCCAGCCCGGTGTACCAGCGGATGTTGTCGTCCCCGCCGGCGTCGAAGGAGTGGGCGACATGGATGAAGGTCAGTTTCCCCAGCACATTAGCCGCGAGCAGCTCCTGCAGCTTCTCGAACCGCGGGTGGAAACGGTACATGAAACCCTCAAGGACTTTGAGGCCAGTCTCATCGGCCTTGCGCGCAATCACCTCGCATTCGGCCACGGTCATCGCCAGAGGTTTTTCACAGAGGACGTGTTTGCCTGCGTCCAGGGATTTCAGAATCCACTCGAGATGCAGTGCGTTCGGCAGCGGAACGTAGACGGCGTCGATGTCCGGGGATGCCAGCAGCGCCTCATAAGAGCCAAACGCCTGTGGGATGCCGTACCTGTCCGCGTATTCCTTGGCCTTTTCCTCGGTGCGGGAAGCGATGCCTGCGACCTCGCCGTTTTTGGTTTCCTGCAACGCCGGAATTGTCTTGCGGACGATGCGGGCAGTGCCCAGAATGCCCCAACGCAGTTTCTCGCTCATTCAAATCTCCTTTTTTCAAAACCTAACCCGACGCGCAAGGGTGCTGTCCACCACCATCAGGCATTCGGACTCCCCTAACGAGGGCGTCACCAACCGCCGCGTGTTGGCGTATGCCCCTTTCGGGCATCGTCGGGCATGGCCATTTCGGCCCGCAGGCCCAGGAGCCGGATCGGGCGGCCGGCTTCGATTGTGGCTACGAGGTCCAAGACCCTCGCGAGGATTTCGCTTCGGTCGAATGTCTCGGGGATCTTCTTCGCGTGGGTTGTGGTGAAGAACGGCGCATACCGAACCTTGAGGGTCAGCCCAATCACGGGCCGTCCTTCGGCCACAACGTCCTCAAGAACGCGCGCTGTCAGCTCCCTCATGGCGTCGTCCACCTGGGCAGGCTCGGTCAGGTCCCGCTGGAAGGTGGTCTCCCGGCTGTGCCCGCGGGCAACCCACGGGGTGTCGTCCACAACGCTCGGGCCGTCCCCTCGTCCGAGCGATGCGTACCAAGGGCCCATCTTGGGGCCGAACTCCGGGACCAGGTCCTGGGGGTCGGTCGCAGCGAGTTCAGCCACTGTACTGATGCCGAGTTTGGCCAACCGGCCGGACACCTTCGTTCCGACGCCCCACAGTTCTTTGGTGGGCCGGGTGCCCATAACGTCGAGCCAGTTCGCTGAAGTGAGCCGGAACACGCCGGCCGGCTTGCCGAAACCGGTGGCGACCTTGGCGCGGACCAGGGTGTCGCCGATGCCCACGCTGCAATGCAGCTGCGTTCGCTCCAGGACAGCGGCCTGCACCTGCCGTGCGTAGGCCTCAGGATTCTCTGTTTCAGTGCCTACGAAGGCTTCGTCCCAGCCCAGCACCTGCACTGTGGCGCCGGGCTGTTCCCGCAGGGTAGCCATCACGCTTTCAGACGCCGCGAGGTAAGCCTCATGGTCGACGGGCAGGATCACTGCGTCCGGCACTTTCCGGGCCGCGATTCGCAGGGGCATGCCGGAACCGACGCCGAATGCCCGGGCTTCGTAGGACGCCGTGGACACCACAGCCCGTTCCGTGGGGTCGCCCCGGCCGCCGACAATGATCGGCCTGCCAGCAAGCTCCGGCCGCCGAAGCACCTCGACCGCCGCGATGAACTGGTCGAGATCGACGTGCAGTACCCACGGGATTCCGCTCACGCCACCAGTCTGCCCTAAAGATCCCTGGCAGGCACCGGCTCTACCGCGGGCTTGGTCGCGGAGCCCGTGCCCTAGTGCCTAGGCGGCGGGCGGTTACCTGGATGGGTGGTTGCAGTGCAGCCAGTAGGCACAACGACGGGGCCGGCGATTAGCTTGCCCGCGGCAATTGTGCGCCTCCACATGAGTAAGTCTCCGCTCCACGGCGCACGAGCAGCGCGGAAAAATCAACGCCATTAAGATCACAGGCTCCACAGTTACTCGGCCGAAATCGTCATCCCCCGTCGGCGGATTTATGGAAACAGCGGGCGACCGCCTTGGGGCAGGCAATCACCCATACAATTTCTCGCCCCCTTGGGCGATCGTTTCTTCACGCTCCAGAAGGAAGCGCAGGAAGGCGGCTTGGTTGTCGATTTCCCGCTGCCTGCGGGGAGAGACCCAGTCCAGCATTTCTTTGTCGTCAGCCATTATGTTCACCCCTTTCAGCCTCGTTTTTATGCTCACCCCGTTCGGGCAAGATCGGCGAAAGTTTCGGGCAAGATCGGCGAAGGACTTGTCACCAGCTACCGTCGGCTACAGCCCGCCGCCAACCGCGCGGAACTGTGCCCGGCGCCCCCGCAGATACGGCTCAATCTCAGAAACGCGGCGCAGCGAGACCGTGCTGACGTCCAGTAACGTCGTCCCTTCCAGGACCAGGCTCTTGCGGTCATGCTGGCCGGCGGCCCACCAGCGGCCGGCTTCGCGCCATACTTCGATCCTCACTAGTGGTCGTGACCTGGACCATGGGGCCGGATTCGCCTGGACCATACACAAGGCTCACAGCCGCGGACGGGCTGCTGCCGAGATCCCATTCACCTATAGCAAGCCGCCCCGTCACCTGCATAGCGAAAGTATGACAGCTCAGGCCCCAGTAGCGGCTCTACTGGGGGTGCGCACTCAGTCGGCGGCTGCCGCCACGACAGTTCCGGCATTGCCGTCCACCATGACGCGCTGCCCCTCGGCCAGGATGCCGGTGCCTGTGCCGGTCCCCATGACGGCGGGGATTCCGTACTCCCGAGCCACAATTGCCGCATGGGAGCCAAGGCCTCCCATGTCGACGACGACGGCGGCCGCGCGCTGGAACAGCGGCGTCCAGGAAGGGTTCGTGTACGGACAGACGAGGACGTCGCCGCTGCGCAGCCGGCCGAACCCGTCGGGGCCGCTGATGATCCGCACCGGCCCTTCCGCACGGCCGCGGCTGGCCGGCGTGCCGGAAACCAGAACGCCCTCCGCGTGGCGGCGGTTCTTGAACAGCAACGCCGTGTCCAGCAGCGGAAGCCCTTCGAGCTCACGACGTTTGGCGGCCCTGGCCCGCACGAGTGGCCGGTAACGCTTCCGGACGGAAGCCGGCAGCGCGCCGCCGTCGTCCGTTATCGCCTCCAGTTCCTCGAACCGCAGGTGGTAGATGTCCCTGACGTCGTCAATCACGCCGACGGCGGCGAGGCGGCGGCCAAGCTCCCGGTACGCCCGGCGCATGGGCGGGATGACCTTGGTGGCGTAGAAGTGGCTGTCCTCGCGGAACGCCATGCCGGCCCGGGCGTCGTTGACCGCGGCCAGCACCTGGCGACGGACAGGCCCGATGCGCAGGAACGGGTGGCCCCTCAGCTCCGCCAGCGCTGCGCCGGTCTGGTCAGCCGTGGCTGGCCGCTGGCCCAGCAGCGCCTTCACCAAACCCAGCACAACCTCTGGGGCGTCGGACCAAGTGGGCGAACTGCTCAACACCACGCTGACAGTTTCGCGGTTTCCATATTCGCGCAGGAACCCGGCGAACGCCTCGCGGAAGGCTGCATGCGCAGGGTCCTGTTCCACAAGCCGCAGCAGGGCCGGGCCGTCGGATGACGCGAAGGCTTCCGCCAGACCGGGATCCGCCCGGACCATTACGGCCAGCTGCTCCAAGGACCGGTTCGCGCGGCTCGTCATGGTTTCCGCACCCGCCACCAGGGCAGACGCCAGCCTCAGGCGCCCCAGCAGCAGAAGCATCAGGCGCAGCCGAAGCACGGGCAGGAATATGCCGGGCATGTAAGAGCTTCGCAGGTCGGTGATGCCCTGCATCGTGGCGAAGGACTCCCGCGCTACGCCCACAATTTCGGACCAGCGCAAGGCTCCCGGGTCCCGTGTGTCCAGCTGGTCCACCTGCTCCAGGAAGGTGATGAACCGGGGATCGTTCTTCCAGTCGGCCATTCTGAACTGCCTCACAAGGCGGGCCAAGGTCAGCGGTGCAGCCAGGGTACGGAGGGTCGGGCGCGGGACCGGCGGCACCAGCTGCACCACCACCCCGTCCTCCTCGGGCAGCAGATCCCCGACCCGGGGGAACCGCACTCCGACGCTGCCCGCCATCCGGTGCAGCATGGCGAGAATCCCCCGCTCCATCCAGCCGGATACATCCAGCGGGTAGGGCCGCTCCTGGAACATCTCGACGAAGAACGGTCCCACCCGCCGCTGCACCGCATTGAGCCGCAACGGCTGCGGCGGCAGCGCCGTCATGGGCCGGGACTGCAGGACATGGATCAGGCCGCCGGCCAGCGCCCATTCCATGTCCTGCGGCCGGCCGAAGTGTTCCTCCGCCCTGCGGCCCAGGTCAACCAACTCCCGCAGGTGCGCCCCGGCCAGGGACGCTACGGATGACCGGCTGCCGGGCTGCTGCCGCGTACCGCCGCCTGCGTCCGGGCTGACCACCAGCTCGCCGCCGCCGGGAGTGAAGCGGCGGACCTTGCCTACGCTGTCCAGCACGTAGTGCTCGGGCGTCACCCGCCCCGAGACCACCGCCTCACCCAGGCCCGGGCTGGCGTCCACCACGATCTCGCCGCGCTCACCCGTGACCGGGTTCGCCGTGAACAGAACGCCTGCAACGTCGGCCGGCACCATCTTTTGGACGACGACGGCGATCGCCACCTCGCGGGGGTCAATCCCCTGGCGCTGGCGGTAGGCAATGGCCCGGTCCGTCCAGAGCGACGCCCAGCAGTCGGCGACCGCTTGGGCCACCGCTTCCTCGCCGACGACATTCAGGAACGTGTCCTGCTGGCCGGCGAACGCCGCCCCGGGCAGGTCTTCGGCGGTGGCGCTGGAACGGACTGCCACGGCTCCCCCGCCCAGGGCCGCATACGCTTCGCCAATCTCCGTCCGCACGGCAGCCGGCATGCCAAAGCGGGCGAACAGCGCACGGAGGGCGCCGCCGTCGGGCATGTTTTGATCCATGCCGTCCGGGGCCGCTCCTAGTCCTGTCTCGGTGAGGAGCGAGCGGTAGGCGTCAGTGGTGACGACGAATCCCGGAGGCACCGGAAACCCGTGCCGCAACAGTTCGCCCAGTGCTGCGCCCTTCCCTCCGGCGGCCGCAAGGTCCCCGCTGCCGAAGTCGCCAAGGGGACGGGTTGTTCCGCCTGTCATCCGATCCTCCTTGCGCCGGGGGCAGCGTCGATGCCGGTGGACGCCGCAGGGCCGTCCGGGCGTGTAAAAGGTACTCCACGGCCACTTCACCCGCATAGTGTTTGAGCATCAGGAAGGCCCTTTGCCCCCGCTCGTGCGAGGTCACGGGTGCCTCTTGACCCCTCCCGGCATCGGGACCACACTCATTACTGATTAACAATTTAGAGATTCGTGAATTCCTGCCAGTACTACCCCATGCACGGCGCCGTGGCCGGAGCAGGGTGTTGACCGGCCGGTGCCGCGATTGGGGGCAGGTGGGCATGAATACCTAGGCTGTGTGCGTTTGGCGAGTTCTGCGGTGCACCGAGGCGCTGACTCCGGCGGCCGCTTTCAATGTATGTAGGGTCTCAAATCCGAGGAGCACCTCATGGGCCAACGGCCGGTTGTTGAGTGGTGGGATGAGCTTGATGAAGTCACGAAGAAGTGGCTTATCGAAAATCCCGGTTGCGTGGTTCTTCCGCGGACCGTGGCAAACGTGGTTCACCAGGCCTCAGGCGGTCACCTCGCCCAGGACCAGCACGGCGAACACCAGCTGTCAGCGGCGGAGCAGTCTTTCATCAGGGCAAAGATCAAAGCGGCCCAGGTATCGGCCGGCAAGCACGCGTAGATCCGATGGCTGCCCGCAGGAAAACTACCGCCTGATGGTCAGGGGTTCCACCGGCAACACACAGGACGCACGTTCCAGAAGAACGACGGCGGCCCCCGCTGGCGCCCGAGGAATCAGTCACGCTGATCCCCCGGGAAGAAAGGCACGACACTCCACAGCCCGGCGCTCACCAGCGCAGCACAGCGGAACGGGGACCGTCTGCAACAGACGGTCCCCGCTCCTTGGTTATTGCGGATTAGTGGCTAGTCTCGATCACCGCGTTCCCGTGGTGAAGGTCCAACTCCGGGCGACGAACGGGTTGCCGGCCAGGTCGTGTATCGAGGACGAGATCGACATGGTGTAGGTCCGGTTCGCCGAAAGAGTGGCCGTTGGGTTCAGCGTCACCGTACGGGTGACGTTGTTGTAGCTCACCGCTGCGGGAATGACCGTTGTGCCGAGCCGCAGCACCACCGTTCCCGTGCCGAAGCCGGTGATCGGTTCGCTGAAGCGCGCCGTCACGTTGGCCGTCCGGGACGCGCCCCGTGCCGAGATCCCGGGGCTTAGCGAGACCAGTGTGGGGGCGGGCCCTGTGGTGAACTGCCACGACGTGAACGCCATGGAGTTTCCGGCCGTGTCCCGGACGGAGGAGACCGCCAGGGTGTAGGTCCGGTCAGCCAGGAGGTTCGCGTTCGGGTTCACCGTTGCCGTCCGGGTCGCGTTGTTGTACGTGACCGCGGCGGGGATGACGGTGGTACCGAGCCGCAGGACCACTGTACCGCTGGTGACGTTGGCCACCGGCTCGCTGAAGGTGACAGCCAGGTTGTTGCCCTGGCTGACCGACTTCGCTCCGGCTGCCGGGGTCCGTGCCGTGATGGTCGGGGCAACGAACTCCGTGCGCGGGGTGGTCACCGCCGTCCGGGCCGACCTGGTCCCGGTGCCGGCCGAGTTGATCGCCGCCACGTCGAACGTGTAGCCGGTGGCGTTGATCAGGCCGTCCACAACGGCGCCCGTTCCGGTTCCGACGCTCAGCGTCCGTGTCGGGGTGGTTGCGGAACCGATGAACGTGCGGACCTCGTAGCCGGAGATCGGCGCACCGCCGTCAGAGGCCGGAACGGTCCAGGCCAGCGTGGCTGCCGCGTTGCCCGCCGTGGCGGTCAGTCCCGTGGGAGCACCGGGCGCGGTGGCCGCAGGCGGCGGGGGAACCTCGACGGTTGCCGAAGGAATCACCACGTTGGATGCTGCCGAGAACGGGCTCGTGCCCTGGGCGTTCGTTGCCGAAACCTGGAACACGTACTTGTTGCCGTTGGTCAGGCCCGGCACCACGAGGCTGGTGTCCGTACCCAGTGCCGTGAGCAGTCCGCCCACCTGGACACCGGCCGCGTTCGTCGTCACATCGAGCGTCTTCACATTGAAGCTGCTGGCGATGCCGACGGTCGGCGCGGTCCAGGTAACCGTGGCCCGGGCGTTGCCGGCGGTTGCGACGCCGATGACCGGAGCGCTGGTAACCACCGTGTCGGCGAAGGCGAGTTGCTCGATATTCCGCAGCGTATCGGTGCCGTCGGCGCCGACGTTGTCGGTTACCGTCGTGGTCGAACCCGGTGAGCCGAGGGTGCCGTCGCCGCCGGTGGTGGTGACGGTGTAGTTGGCCGTCGGACCGGAGAACACTGCGGTGTCGACGTTGCCCGCGGTCTGGGCCGCCGTCGGCGTGATGACTTCACGGACTGCCACCAGGTTGCCCGGGTCGATGACGCCAGCGGCGACGTCGGCCTCCAGGGTGTGGGGGTTGCCCGCCTGGTAGGTGTGCTCCATGAGGTCGGTGCTGCCGATTTCGGTTGCCGGGTCACTCGGGTTGGTACGGACGCTGATCCGGACCTGGACGTAGCGGTCGCCGTCGAGGACATCGTTGGCGCCGCGGCCTTCCAGCCGGTCGCTGCCGAGGCCGCCGAGGAGGATGTTGCCGTCGCCCCAGACCGGTCCGGTGAGGGGGCAGGCCCCCATTGCCGAAGCTGCCGCGATCGGTTCCAGCGGGGTGCTGGGTGCGGGGAGGATGTTCCCCAGGCCGGCGATCCTGTCGATGCCTGCCTGGTCGAGGACGTCGCAGCCGCTGAAGCCGGCGCCGCCCACGGTGCTGGGCACCCGGTCATCACCCTTGATCACGTCGTCGAACGCGGATCCGGAATTGGCTTCCGTTTCCTGCCAGCGGTCGCGGTTGACCACGATCTGAAGCGGCAGGCCGCCCAGGTTCTGGTTGATCTTCATGTCATCGTTGGCGCCCACCGTGTCGTACTGGTGGATGGCCCAGTCGAACCCGGCCGCACCGGCGAACCGGTCGATCGCCGCATTGGCAGCCATGAGGTCGTCGCCACCTTCAGCGTCGTAGTCGTTCTCACCGACCTGGCCGACCATGATGTCGTTGCCCGGCTTGGTCTGTGCCGGGTCATCAAAGAACGGAGCACCGTGGTCGCCCTGGAGCAGATCCTGCCCCGAGCCGCCTTCGATCCAGTCGTCGCCGCCGTCGCCGAACACTGCGTCTGCACCGTCGCCGGCCCGGACGAAGTCGTTGCCGGGACCTGCGAACGTCTCGTTGTCATTGGCGCCGCCGTTCATGAAGTCCTGGCCGTCGCCGCCCATCATGATGTCGTCGCCGATGCCGGCATTGGTGTAGTCGTTGCCGGGACCGCCCTTGAGCACGTCGGCACCGGACAGGTCAGTGATCCTGTCGTTGCCTTCGCCGCCGAGCGCCACGTCGTCGCCGCCGTTGCCTTCAATGACGTCGTTTCCGGCGTTGCCCCAGAACGTGTCATTGTCGTTGCCGCCGGTCACCCGGTCCACGCCGTCAGTGCCGTTGTACACGGACTGGCCATTGATGCCGGAGGGATCGACGGTGTTCTTCTCCTGGTACTGGATGGTGCCGTCAGGCTTCCGCAGGAGCAGCGCGTTCTCGTTGCAGTCGGTGGTCGTGGTGTCGTCTGCGACCGTCGGGCCGAATGACGTGAACCCGGCTGGCGTGCCGGAGAGGTTGCCCAGCTGGAACTTGCAGTCAGCCGTTGCGAACACATCGGCCTTGAGCGTGTTCACGCCGTCGGTGTTGCGCATGATCATCTCGGAGAAGCTGTTGCCTTCGAGCTGCGTGCGCAGGTTCATGCCGGGCGTGCGGGCCAGGTAGTACAGCCGGTCGCCGTTCTGGAGGTCCGTCAGCTGGTTCTCGAACACGTAGTTGAACGTGCTGCCGAGGAGGCCGCCGAAGAGGTTGGTCTTCTCCGCCAGGCCGCCGACCCACAGGTCAACCTTGTTCAGGCCGGTTTCCTGGTTCGCCCAGGCGCCGGAGCTGTTCATGAAGTCGATCATGTCCGCCGTGGGAGGCGTGGCCCCGGGGCCCGGATCAACGATGGCCTTCGCGGCTGCCCGCTTGTCCGCCAGGGTGGCGGCGCTGGTGATCGACGGGTAGGTGCCGTAGGCGGCCACGAAGTTGATCAGCGACTCGGGGTGCTTGATGTTCTGGCCGAAGTCAGCCCAGCTGGTGTAGGGGGCAAGCTGTCCATCACCGGTGGAGTCGTGGAGCTGGCGGCGCACCTCGTTCAGCGGCGGAACGCCGGCTTCACGTGCACGGGTCATGTTGATCGTCGCGAGGTCAAGCGGCAAGCCCAGCAGATTGTTGCGGAGCGTGTCGGTGACGAACTCATCGAGCTCGTTGCCCGTCTGGTCGCTCATGCCCATGACGACGGCGCCTGCGGCCTGCTCGGAGGTGAGCTGGTTTCCGTGGCCGTCATCGGTATACGACGGCGGGTTCAGGAAGCCGTTCAGCAGCGGGATCGAGTTGTCCGTTCCGTCGGGGTTGGTGCGGGCGATGGTCTCGGTCAGCATCGAGTGGCCGAACCGGTACACCGCATGCGCAAACTCGGCATGGATCGCGGAGTTGACGTCCGTGTGGTAGACGTGGAACGGCTGGACTGCGGGCTGGACCTTGCGTGCGAACTCCTCAAAGACCAGGTGCTGGTATTCCATCTCCGTGACGAACCGGGCGGCCTGGAAGAGGCGTTCGCCGTTCCATCCGTCTGCGCCGGCGGCCAGCTTCCATTCGGCCAGTGCGGCGATGCCGGCGACCGACGTGTCGTTGGTCAGGGTGTTCTTGAAATCGTCCACCAGCCGGTCGTGTTCCGAGTGGAAGATCTGGTGGATGGTGGTGAGGCCGATGTTCTCGTTGACACGGCCGTCGCCGGCGATGAAGTGCGCGTTCAGCATTTCGTCGTCGTAGGTGCCCGGGGGCTGGCTGGCGAAGTCAGCCGAGGCGACCGTGTCGGCGTCCGGGGTCGGCGCAACCGGCGGGGTTGACGGGTTGTGGTCCGTGTCCTGCGGGGACGGGTCCGCATTGTGTGCGATGTCCGTGAGGAACGGGGTGTCGAAGTACCGGACGTTCGACGGGACCAGGGTGCCGAGCCCGCCGTTGTCGGCGCGGTTCGCCTCGACGAGACCGCCAGCGGTGACGAACTGCGGGAGTCCGCGGGCCGGACCGGGGATGAACTTACCGTAGGGGTCGACGGCGAGCTGCGGCACGTTCAGGACGTCCTTGTCCAGGAGCTGAATGCCGAGCAGGGTCTTGGCCTGTTCCTTGACGTTGGCCCAGTTGGCCATGCCCTTCTCCGCGTTGGTGCCTGCAACACCGCCGAGCAGCTTGCCCGTGGAAACCGGCTTGCCGTCGGGGTCGTTGACGTATTCGCGCAGGAAGACCTGGTGAGACGGGTGCGACGTGTACGTCTGGGACTGGTCCACGTACGGGGAGTCCGTGTTGGAGGCATTCTGCTCATCGTCTGCAGTTCCCATGATGCCGTCAGGGCCGGGAAGGTTCTGCGCACGGGTCAGCACCATGAAGCGCTGGTTGGCGGGCAGGTCGTCGGCGTTGCCGAAGATGTGGTCCCGTCCGGCCACCAGCGGGTCGTCAGAGCGGAGCGGCACAAACACGTTGCCGCCGCTCTTGACGGTCTGGTCCACGCCGTGGTCGAAGAACTGTCCGAACAGCGTGAACATCGAGTTGTAGGGTGGCGAGAGGCCGACGTCGGTGGTGACGTTCGGGATGAAGAGGGTGTTGTGCGACGGCACACAGCCGGCGGGAACACCCGCCACCGGCGGGGTGGCCAGCGGATCCGGGTCGGTGGTGCAGGGGTGGACGCCCACGTTGCCCTGGGTGCGGACCGGGAAGCCGGCAGCAGCCACGGCTGCAGGGTTGGTGGAGGTCTGGTCCACGATCAGGTTACTGATGTCGCGCGGCTTGCTGTCGAAAACGTTGCCGGTCTTCTGCTTGTAAGAGGTGGGGCCGGCGGGACCGAAACCGGCGGGCACGGGGTCTGCATCATTGAAGACCGGCGTGGTGTAGCGGGGGAACTTCTGATCAGCGGCGCCGTAGGTTTCGCGCCCGGCCAGGAGGTTGTTGCAGGAGCCGTCGACAGTGCGGAGGCCATACGAGGTCAGCGCGTCCGGGATCTGGTTGGGACCGGTGCCGATGAGGGCGCCACAGGGTCCGGTGGCCGACGTCGTGTTGGCCACATGGGCTTCCGCGATCTTGATCTGCTTGAGGATGAACGCCAGGTCCGATGCCGTGACGGTGAAGCCCTGGCCCACCGGGGCGGTCACCGCGTTGGCCGCGATGGTTGCTGACTGGCCGATGGCCGCCACCAGGGAGATGACCACGCCGGCCGCGACGACGCGGTTAGGGGCGCCGAAGAGGTGCCGCCGGCTCCCATGTGCCTGCTTCGGGCGCCGAGGCGCTCCACGGGATGCCGTCCGATCACCTCCGATGGCTTTTATTGGGTGGAACGCTTTCATGACGTACCTGCCTATTTTGTTGATTGAACGCTCTGATTGAACGTTGCATTGGACGGTGCAAGATTGCGGAGGATGCCTTGCGGAAACCTTGGGCCGTTTTTGCCGGTAAAGACGCCGATTGCACCGCAGGCGAGGCATGCGCCCGGTGCTTACAGGGGGGTTTCGACCCTGCGGCGGCAACAACCTCCCCCAGATCAGGGGGGCAATCCACTTCGAACGGCCGGCCCTGCCGGGGCTTTCCGCAACTGGAGCCGCCTAGGCCTGGCGGCTGCGTGATTCCCAGGGAATTCCCAGTCGTTAACAAGCCTGTCCGAAGGATTGCTCTGGAACCTTGTCCCCAGTTGCCACGCAGATTCGTGGGACTGCCGCTAGGAAGGCCCCGCACCGCCTCTCACGAGGTGTGCGGGGCACTCTCCTCTTAAGGTCAATGGAAGGGGCTGCCTACTGACCGGAACCCGCGTCCAGCTGTCCGCCTAATCCCTACTTTTCGGTACACCTAAATCTCGGTTATCCTCGTCTTATCGGTACCCCCAATGACGAGGATGAATGATGGCTGTTTCGACCCTTTCAGAACGCACCGCACCGGCACGGGTGTGGTCGCGCCTGCTGCTGCTGGGGCCGGCGTTCGTGGCGGCCATCGCCTATGTCGACCCGGGCAATGTTGCGGCGAACCTGACAGCCGGGGCCAGCTACGGCTACCTGCTGGTCTGGGTGCTCGTGGCAGCCAATGCCATGGCCGTGCTGGTGCAGTACCAGTCCGCGAAGCTGGGACTGGCCACCGGCATGAGCCTTCCCGAGATCCTCGGCAAGCGCCTGGGGACCCGCCGCCGGCGCGCGTACTGGGCCCAGGCGGAAATCGTGGCTGGAGCGACCGACATGGCCGAGGTAATCGGCGGTGCCGTCGCACTGAACCTGTTGTTCGGACTTCCGCTGCTGGCAGGCGGGATCATCATCGGCCTCGCGTCGATGGCACTCCTCTCGCTGCAGTCGAACCGGAGCCAGAAGTCCTTCGAAGTGGCCATTCTGACCCTTCTCGGCGTCATCGCCGTCGGGTTTGTGTCGGGCCTGTTCGTCAATCCGCCGGACGCCGGCAACGCGCTGACCGGCCTGGTGCCGCGCTTCGAAGGAACGGACACCATCCTGCTCGCAGCGAGCATGCTCGGCGCCACGGTGATGCCGCACGCCATTTACCTCCACTCCGCCCTGGCCCGGGACCGGCACGGCTTCTCCGAAAACCCCGCCGTGCGGACCCGCCTGATCCGGGCCACCCGGTTTGACGTGGCAGGAGCCCTGTTGCTGGCCGGCGTCGTTAATATCGCGATGTTGCTGCTGGCAGCGTCCAGCCTGCGCGGCGTGGAAGGGACCGACACGATTGCCGGTGCGCACGCAGCGGTGACGCAGGCACTGGGCCCGGCGATCGGCGTCGTATTCGCCATCGGCCTGCTCGCCTCGGGCCTGGCCTCCACCTCCGTCGGCTGCTACGCCGGCGCCACGATCATGGGCGGTCTGCTGAAGGTCCGGATTCCGCTGCTGACCCGGCGGGTGATCACCCTGATTCCGGCGCTGGTGATCCTCGGAGCCGGCATCGAGCCGACGCTGGCCCTGGTCCTGAGCCAGGTGCTCCTCAGCTTCGGCATCCCGTTTGCGCTGATTCCGCTGATCCGGCTCACCGGCAAGCGCGAAGTCATGGGCATCCACACTGATTCGACGCCGCTGAAGATCGCAGGCTGGACCAGCGCCACGCTCATCGTCGGCCTGAACTGCGTGCTGATCGTCCTGACCGCGCTCGGCGTGTCCTGACGGTTTGACTTAGGCAATCCGTCCGTTCGGGCCGCCTTGGGAGGCATTGGCGTTACCTGTACCAGCAGCCACTGCCATGCCCGCCCGCAGTACGGCTTTCTGGACATGTGACTCGCTAGTCCCGAATGACCGACGGAAGGTAAATCGAAATGACCGCATGGCTCATCACAGGCTGCTCCACCGGGCTTGGCCGCGCCCTGGCCCAGGCCGTACTCGCCCATGGCCACAACGCGGTGGTCACCGCACGGAACGTCAACGCAGTGAAGGACATCGCGGCCGATTACCCGGACACTGCACTGGCACTCCCCCTCGACGTGACCGACAAGGAACAGATCAGCTCGGCCGTGCAGCAGGCGCAGGCCCGGTTCGGCGGTATCGATGTCCTCGTCAACAACGCCGGCTACGGCTACCGTGCCGCCGTGGAAGAAGCCGACGACGCCGATATCCGGCAACTGTTCGACACGAACCTTTTCGGCGCCGTCGACATGATCAAAGCAGTCCTGCCGGACATGCGTGCAAAGCGGGCGGGCACGATCCTGAACATCTCTTCCATTGGCGCCCGCATCTCGCCTGCCGGTTCCGGCTACTACTCCGCCACCAAGGCCGCCCTGGAGGGCCTTTCGGGTTCGCTGCACAAGGAACTCCAGCCGCTCGGCATCAGTGTCACGGCCATCGAACCCGGCGCGTTCCGCACCGACTTCGCCGGACGTTCGCTCACCCAATCGGCGACGGCGATTCCGGACTACGCGGAGACGGCCGGTAAGCGCCGCAAGGAGCACGACACCATCCACGGCACCCAGCCCGGCGACCCGGTCAAGGCAGCGGAGGCGATCATCGCCGTCGTCGAAAGCCCCACCCCGCCGTCGCTGCTGGTTCTCGGCCAGGACGCCTACAGCGCGTTTGCCGCCGTCGCTGACGCGCAGCGCGCAGAACTGGACCGGTGGCGCGACCTCAGCCTCAGCACGGGCATCGACGAGTAACAAACGGCACGGCCCGGAACCCCGCCGGCCCCTCATGCAAGAATCGGCGGATGAACGATCCGGAGGTCTTGTTAGTCGGTTGGCCTTCGCTTCTCTTCGCTTTCCTTAGCGACTCTGTTCTTGTCTGGGGGCCGGCAGCCGCCGTCTACTACCTCGTGCCCGGACACCAGGTCCCTGCCACCATCGCTATTGTGCTGGTTTTCTGGGCACTGAACTGGGCGCTCTATTCCCGCGGTATGACGCTCGGCACGTATCTCGGCGGCTTCCGTCTCCGGACACGGCGGCGGCAGGCGCCGGGGCGGAGGTATGGCCTGGCGCTTGCCACCGGCAATCTTGGCTCCCTGCCCGCACTGGCCGTGCTGGCCGCGATCAGCTTTTCACCCGTAGGTGATGCCTCAGGACCGCTTGGAAGGGCCGACAGCTACCCGCTGCTGGGAGAACAAGTCCGACGGCGCAGATTCCTGCAGGCCGCAGACGATTACTGGGAGCGGTGGAGCTGACGGGGCCTCTGTTGCTTTTCCGCCTACTCGGCTTCGAAGCCGAGGCGGTCGCGGACAAGCTTCGCGACGACGGCGGCGTGCTGGTTCTTGTCCGCGCGGGCTTCCGATTTGAGCGTGGCCAGATATGCGACGTACGCGGCCGTCCGGGTGTCGTAGGCGGCGGCGCGGGTTTCGAATGCGAGGGCTAGGGTGGCATGGGCCTGGGCCAGCCTGATCTGGAGTTCGGCGTCGACATCGGCGCCTGAAAGTGCTTGCTCTGCAGCGGCGAGCAGGGACCGGGCGATGTCGGCGTGCTCGTTCGCGGCGCGCTGGCCGAGGTCTGGCTGCATTGGCCCTGCCTCCCTTCATTCAGCTCCATGCTCAGCTGGCGACGGGCGGCAGCGAGATGTGGAGTAAGCCTAAAGCACGATGTGCGCTTCTAGGTATGCCCCGCTTTCATGCCCTCCGTCTACCCGCTCAGGACAGCCCAGCCGCGATGTCTTCGACGGCGCCGACCAGTGCGGCCAGCGATTCTGGGCCGCCGTGCCCTTCGTTCTCGACGACGATGAGTCGGCTCCCTTCCCAGCGCTGATGAAGCGTCCAGGGCGTGATCACGGGCCCGCTCACGTCTCTCCGGCCATGCGGTCGTCGTCGAACATCAGGCCGGGCTGCCACAGCGGATCCAGTGAGACGTGCGTCGATTCCCACCGGTCCCATGCGAGGGCAGCCGCTGAAGGGTATATGCCAAGGCGAGGGTGCTCCCCCACGACGCCCCTATGACAACCCATTTCCTTACGCCGAGATGCTGGCGCACGGCCTCGATGTCCTCGATCAGGGCCTGGGTGGTGTTGGCCGGCAGGGAAGCAAGGTCGTCCGGACGGCTGGCGTGCTCTGCCCACAGCCGCGCTGGTGCAGGCCGACGGTCCAGAATCGTGAAGCATCATGGCGGGTCCGGTAGCCCTGGCCCGGAGAAGCGCCGGGGCCGCCGTGGAGGTAGAGCACGGGAATCCCCTCTGGGTTTCCCGACGTCTCCCAGTAGATTTCCGCGCCGCCCACTGTTACCCGGCCCGCGTTCTCCCCCGTCATTCAACAAAGGCTACGAGATGGACCTCGGCAGGGGTAGGGTCGGTGCAAGCGTCGGATTGGGAATGGGGGAACCGATGAGGCTTGAGGGTTGGCACGTCGTCGTGTTTTTGGCGTTGGTGTTAGTGGCAGTTGCCGTCGTCGCGGTGGTCTTCATCGCCCGCTGGATTCTGCGGATGGCCAAGGGGCGGACCGACGGGGAAGGTTCGGGACCGTCATGGCGTTAGAGGATACTTCTGCGGTGCGCCCGGCTCGTCCTGACGGCCGGGTTCCGGGGACCCGGGAGGAGCGCCCGGCCGTCACCCACCGAAGTGCATCGGCCCGCCCACTGGCTGTGGCCCTGTGGCTGTTTGCCGCCGGCACGCTCGCTTGGCTGCTGGTTGCCGGCGCCACCAAACCCACTGCGGACGCAACGCCCTGGCTGGTCCTTGTTTCCTGGTTGGCCTACGTCTCCCAGTGGCGGCCGTGTCTGCGCGTGGACGGCCACGGTTTCGAAGTGATCAACGGGATGCGCGATCACCGGATACCGTTCGGAGCGATAGAGGACATCGAGGTTCGCTACACCACGGTCATCTGTGCCGCCGGCAAAAGGTATGTCAGTTGGGGTGCGCCCACGCCCCCGTCCATAGTTGGGTCCGGGTTCCAGCAGCTCAGCGACTTGAAGAGCCGCCCGTACACCATCCTGCCGAGCAACGAGCGGATCAGCCAGCCGGAGGCGCAAACCGGGCGTGACGCCATTGTGGCCACCTGGCAGAACGCGCGCCATGCCGGAATCGCCCGCGGCCAGGCCCGCGTCACGTCAACCTGGAACATGCCTGCAGCCGCCGTCGGAGTTCTTGCAGTGCTTGCAGTGGTTGTTTCGATCCCGTTCTAAATTTCTTCCTGGACACATGCCAGGTGGCTCTTCTGGTGTGGATCTGTCAGTCACCGGGCGTCAGCGTGCGCCGCGGTAGCCCAATTGCTTCATTCTTTCTCGCGGCTGCTCACGATATAGAGCGCGACCACGATCACGTCGATCGGAAGGATCTGCGAGAGGGTTTCGCCCCAAGCGGCAAGAGCTGATCGAGCGTCGCGGGAAACTTGCAGGAACTGAGGAAGCGTTGGAGGAAAACCTGCAGCAGCTGATAGAGCGTCGGGAGAACGAGGTTCGTCCTGCCTACAGCCGGACGTGGCGGAACAGCGCCGCAGTGCCCATGCCGCCCGCGATGCTGATCATGGCCAAGGCCAGCTTTCCATCGGAAGCCGCGGCTGGTGCCTCCCGGGCCTGCGCCAGAAGCCTGGTCACCAGCACCGCGCCGGACGCGCCATACGCGTGACCCAAAGCCAGCGCCCCGCCGTCGGCGTTGACCCGCAGCGGATCGATCCCCAGAAGGTCCAGGCACGCAAGGGTTTGCGAAGCGAAAGCCTCGTTGAACTCCACGAGGTCCACGCCCGCCGCGTCCACCGACTGCGCGGCCAGGAGGCGCGAAGCGGCTGCCGCCGCACCGATACCCAGCAGCTGCGGTTCCACCCCAGCCGTGTCAGTGCCCAGCACGGCCAGCCCGTCGGCAGCACCCAGATCCCGGGCCCTGGCCAGTGAGGTGATCACGACGGCGGCGGCCCCGTCGGCGTCGAAGCACGAGTTTCCGGCGGTGACTGTGCCGGAGTCCACGAATGCCGCGGGGAACCGCGCCATCAGGGCTTCGCTGAGTTTGGGCCGGGGACCGTCGTCGGCCGTCACCGTCTCAGGAACCGTTCCTGACGCGCCCGGCAGCGGCACCGTCTCATGGGCGAACGCCCCGCCGGCCTGTGCGGTCACCGCCCTGCGGTGGCTGCGCAGCGCAAACTCGTCCTGCCGGGCGCGGCTGATGCCGTACTCCCGGGCAACGTTCTCGGCCGCGACGCCCATATCCGGGTCGCCATGGGTGTGCGGCGCAAACTGGGCGCGGCTGAAGAAGGCCGGTTCGCCGTCGTCATTCCGGTGCGCACGCAGCGGCGCGGTGCTGATGCTTTCGACGCCGCCCGCCAGGTAAGTGCCGCCGTCCGCCGCGACGAGCCGCGACGCGAGGACGATGGCGTCCAGGCCGGAGCCGCACTGGCGGTCGACGGTGAGGCCCGGGACGGTGACGGGCAGTCCGGCCTCGAGGGCCGCGAGGCGCGCGACGTTGCCGCCCGCGCCCACAGCGTTGCCGATGACCACGTCCGCCACCTCGCCGGCTTCTACCCTCGCCTCGGCGAGCAGCGCCGTCAGGACCGGAGCCAGGAGTTCGTGGGAGCGGAGGTGCTTCAGCGCACCGTTGGCCCGGCAGACGGGTGTGCGCAGCGCCGCAATGATTACCGGCTGCCGGTCGTCCGGCAGCCGGAGTCCCGGATGCCCGGGCACCGACCCGGATGACACGCTAGACAAGGTGCCGGACCCGGCTGTCACGGGCCGCGATCCAGTCGAGCAGGAGGCGCCGGCTGACCTTCCCGCGGTCCGTCACCGGAAGCTCGTCGAGGGCATAGTACTGCAGCGGCCGCTTGTCCTTGGCCAGCACGTCCTCCAGGCCGGTCTTGAGCTGCGTCGCGGTGACCCCGCCGTGCGAGGGAACAATGCCGGCCACCACGCGCTGGCCGCGGAGGTCGTCATCCATACCGGCGGCAATGGCTGAGGCGACCCCGGGCACCGACGAGAGGGCCAGCTCCACCTCATGCGGGTAAACGTTCTTGCCTGCTGTGATGATCATGTCGGCGCGGCGGCCGAGGATGTGCAGCACGCCGTCGGCCAGGTAGCCCTGGTCGCCCACGGTGAACCAGCCGTCGAAGCATCGCAGCGCCTGGCCGTCGTCGCCCCAGAGGTAGCCGTTGCTGACCATCCCGCTTTGGACGCTGATGTTGCCGGCAGCCCCGTCGGGAAGCTCCGTGCCGGAGTCATCCAGGATCCGCACCTCGACGCCCGGGAACGGCCTGCCGATCGCGGTGCTGCCGGCGGCGAACGGCTCCCCCGCTGCCAGGCCGGCGCCGGAGACAAAGCTCAGCTCCGACGCGCCGTAGTATTCGTAGATGGTGGCATGCGGCGCCCACCGCCGGGCGGCCTCCAGGGTGCGCGCGTCCAGCTTCGAGCCGGCACAGATGATGGTCCGCACGCCCGACGCGTCCACGCATCCCAGGAGCCCGCGTTCGCTGAGCAGCCGCAGCATGGTGGGAACCAGCACCAGGCGGGTGATGCCGTCGTGGGTGATGGCCGCGTGGACGTCGCCGACGTCGAACGATTCAAGCGTGTGGAATTCCGAACCGGCGTAGAGGCACTCGGCCAGGGCGTACAGGTTGAGGCTCGCGGCCAGAGGGCCCGGTGCGAGAGTCCTGTCCTGCTGGCTGAGCCCGAAGAACTCCGTCGACGCATCGAAGGACTGCTGCCAGGAGCGCCTCGAACGCGTGAACGCCTTGGGCACGGAGGTGGTGCCGGAGGTCAGGCCGATGAGGAACGCGGACGCCGGGTCCCCATCCGCCAGTTCTATGCCGGCATCCCCCGGAACCGGATCAACGCCGCTGCCCAGGCGCTGGACGATCTCGTCCCGAAGCTGCTCCGGCCAAGCGGGGTCAAGGACCGCGCACTCACGGTCACCGGCAACCGCGGCGGCGAAGTCCACCGCAAAGCGCGTGGAATTGGGCTGGGCGAGGACCGTAATCGGAGCCGTGCTGGCGGCTGCGGCAGCCTGCGCTCCGTCGCGCAGTTCGGCCCAGCTGAGCCGTTTTCCGGCCACGACGACGGCGGTGTCGTCGGGGCGTTCATCGGCCCAACGCTGGAGATTGTTGAGAAAAGGCATCGGATCAACTTTACCGGCCAAAACCCGGCGCTGCCCTGTGGCCGGGGCTATTGTGACAACATGAGCTTCAATGACGGGGTCGAGCTGGACCCATCACAGGTAGAAGACCGGCGCGGCGGCGGAATGGGCCGTGGCACGAAGATCGGCGGAGGCATCGGGGGCGGAGTGGTCCTGCTTCTGGCGGCGCTGTTCGGCATCAACCCGCAGCTGCTTGGCCCGCTCCTGGGCAGCGGGCAGGAGCAACCCGCCCAGAGCACGGGAACACCCCTCACCCAGTGCAAGCTTGGCTCCGACGCCGACAGGGACCTCGACTGCCGGATTGCCGGGACGGTGAACAGCCTCAACGCGTTCTGGCCGGCGTATCTCGCCGACTACAAAGTCAAGTACCCGCGGCCGAAGGCTGTGCTGTTCCAGGGTGCCACGCGCACCGGCTGCGGCACGGCCACGTCCGAGGTGGGCCCGTTCTACTGCCCGGCAGACACCACGGCCTACTTCGATCCCGGCTTCTTCCAGGACCTCGTGACCCGCTTCGGCTCATCAGGCGGCCCGCTGGCCCAGGAATACGTGGTGGCCCATGAGTTCGGCCACCACGTGCAGAACCTCCTGGGCGACCTGGACAAGGCGCAGCAGGATCCGCAGGGTGCGGAGTCCGGCGCTGTCCGGGTGGAGCTGCAGGCCGACTGCTACGCGGGGCTCTGGACCCGGTACGCCACCACGCAGAAGGACCCGAAAACCGGCAAGCCCTTCCTTGAGCCGCTCAAGCAGCAGGACCTGAACGACGCGCTTTCGGCAGCCTCCGCGGTCGGCGACGACCGGATCCAGAAGGCCGCCACAGGACGCGTGAACCCTGAGGGCTGGACGCACGGTTCCAGCGCGCAGCGGCAGAAGTGGTTCTACCAGGGCTACAAGACCGGGGACATCAACCAGTGCGACACGTTCAGCGCACCTACACTTTAACCCCCCCATTGACTGCTCTGTATGTGCCCTTTTGACCGGTCAGAAGGGCAGCAACGGAGCAATGGATGGGGTGGGCAACGACGACGGGCGGGTAACATCAAAAGGGTCGGTAACCGCCCGGGGGGGGGGGGGGGGGTATATATTTTAAACCAGGGGCCCCCAAAATTAC